>NZ_WMEC01000001.1:2362500-2820000 GCF_021736025.1 Sulfitobacter sp. M22
CGACAGATCGCCGGCAAGATCCGCAACCTCCGCCTTGGCCTGCTCTATCGGGGTGGCTGCCAATATATCATGCGCCTGCCCCCAGGTGGCGACATTAAGCGCTGCGCGTATCCGGCTCAGGACATCGGCGCTTTGGTGGCGCAATGCGATAGCCTGCTGCGCGGTTGCAGTCGCGCGGCGCAAGGCATCCAGCGTCGAGGTGTCGATCATGCTATCAAATGCGCGCGCCAGAAGATGGGCCTGATCGTCAAGCACGGCGATCTCGCGCTGTGCCTCCTGCGCTGCCTCTTCCGCATCCGCTGTCCGTGCGGCTAGATCACGGCGACGGGTTTCTGCCTGACGGGCCGACGTCACCGCTGTTTGCAATGCGGCATAGCGGATCAACGGCTGTTCTTGTGCGGTAGCACCGCCATCCAATGCATCCAGCCGTTCAATGAAAGCTGCGCGATCAAGCTTGATGCCCGCAATCTGTCGCTGGACGCCCACCATCCGAGCGTTGACCTCGCGCAGACTGCGCAATCCGGTCAGACCGTTCCATGTATCCACATCTGCATCAAGCGCGGGCAGATATTCAGCGACGCAGCTGCGCCAGTGGTCCAGCGCGTCGGCAACCGCGGCTTGCGCTTTTTCAGACGCAGCCGCGCGGCGCGCCGCTTCGGTGCTGGCGTGCCTCACTGTGGCTTGCGCCAGCTTTTGCGCGTTCTGATGCGCGTGCAACGCGGTGATCTGCGCCTTGGCCATTTGCACAACCGTCCGCAAGGAGGCTTCCCCCGCGTGTAGCCGGGCAGCAAGATCGTCGCGCATCTGGTCGGCGTCGCGCAAAAGCGCGGCATGGCTCTGTGCAATCGTCTCGCACTTTACTGCTGCACTTTGCGCCGTTTCAGCATCGCGCAGCCAGTCTAACAACTCCTCGGCCGAGAGGGCTTCGGGCAAACCGATTGACTGTAGATGCGACCTCAGCTCGGCCGTCAGCTTTTGATGTGCGGCCTCTGCCCTATCGCGTTGAGCTGCGGCAGCTGCATGGGCCTCGCCGGTCTCTATCCCCCTGCGTTCTGCTTGCCGCATTTCCGCAAGAGACTGACTTTGGCCGGCACGCAGAGAGGTTTGCGCGTCATCCGCCTGCATCGCGGCTTCAAAAGCCGTGGCCGAGGTCCCATCCAACACTTCTTTATGCACCGCCCAAAGCGCATCCCGCTTCTGGCGGCCACGGGCGGCGGCATCATCGCTTACCAAGTCAGGCGTTGCGGCAACGCTGCGCTGTGTTTCGGCCTGTGCAAGCCGGTCGGCCGCGGCGATTTCAGCCTGCTCGGCCGCACGCAGGGCAAGCTGCGCATCGGTTAAGCTTTGCGCCAGCGCTTGCGCCCGACGTGGGGAGACAGGGAGCACCGGCACCGCATCAAACGTTACCCCCTGCCGCGTCAATCGACGCAGGGATGTATCCGCCTCTTGCCGCGCCGTTGCCAGGATGCGCAGGGCATCACTATATCTACCTATTAAATCCTCGGCTTCGACCTGAAGGAACAGCCGTTCGATATCCGGATCAACGGCGGTCTCTTGCTCTGTTTCATTCAAGGCACGGGTTGCATCTTCGTGTCTGTCGCGTGCGATTGCAGCCTCGCCCTTTGCGGTCTTCAGATGTTTGCGCGCATCGTCCAGCTGCACGCGCGCGTTCTCGAGCGTTGCGAGAGCAGGATCGGCGAGGATGAACTGCGCTAAATCACCGTCGGCGGCGAGGCCCAAGGTGGCCAGCTTGCTGCGCATGTCGGCCGTATCGTGCAACAACTGGGCTTCGCGTTTCGGCAGATCGGACTGCCCGGCCTCTACTTTGCTCTTCGCAAACGCGAGCGCATCCACCTCGTCCCCTCGGGTCAGATCGGCTGCATCCACAGTTATTGCATCACGTTGCGCACGCAAGGTGCTGGCCTCGGTGGCAGAGCGTTCGAGCTTGGCAACAAGCGCGATCCGTTTGGTCATCATTTTAATCAAGTCTTCGCCATCAAGCTCCAGCACCTCAGGATAATGCGAGATCGGGGTCAGCTGGACCTGAAGTGCCTGCCACTCTGTCGCCAACGGATGCGCCTCCAGAATGGTTTCAAGACGAATTTTCCGAAGTGAAAGCTCGGACTTGGCTCTGCGCAGACGGTCTTCCTCTGCGCGCGCGTCTGTCCGCGCTAGACGCAAATCGCGAAAGGCCAACGCGCTGATGTCGTGCTCTTTGATCTGCTGGACCAGCTCCGCATGAGCCGACTTAAGGGCTGCGAATTCGGATTTTGTGCCGCCTTTTAAATAAAGCTCGCGATTGCCCTGGTCTACCCGTCCCAGTACCTGCGACAAATCACTGATGCCCGCCGCCGCCGAAAAGAGAAGCTTGCCGATATCGCCTTCGCTTTTAGTAATCTCTTCGCCGCCGGCCTCGATGGTTTCATCGTCGAGACAAAGCAGGCTCTGGTATTCTTTTCGCGACACCCCGCGCAAGGCGGCAGACAATAGGGCATCCGGAACCGGTTGGCCCGCATCATCCACAAGGTTTCCCGACCGCTTGGGCAAACGCGCCAGCTGGTGGATCTGCCCGTCGATATCAAGGGTACCGCTCACCCGAAGGTTCGCGCGCGGATGTTTAAAGGCATAGGGCTCGCGTGCAGCAAACCCATACAGCAACCTCAAATATCCCTCCATCAATGTGGTTTTGCCGGCTTCGTTGCGGCCGAAAACGATGTGGAAATCAGACCCGTCAGCGGGGCGCGCCCCAAAGTCCAGCACACGGTCAGTGAAGTGGCCAAAGCGATCAAGCGTCAGCTGTTGCAGCCGCATCATGTCCCCGTCCCCCGCATCTGCGCCGCTATTGCCAGCACCGCGTCGTCGGTAAGCTGCTGCAACAGTGCCTCTTGTGCCTCGGCGTCGGGGGCCAAAGCGCGGCGCTGTTCTGCGGGCAAAAGACCCAGAATTTGGCTCAATTCCTGCCGCAAGCCGTCACGGGATGCCGGTTCTGCCGCGACCTCTGTCATCAGTTGTTGCACCTCGGAAACAGCACTGTCTGCGGCGTCCTGCGATAAAGGCGTCACGTCCAGCGTCATCTTTTCGATCCAGAGCGTGCCGATGCTTTCCGCGATCTCATCCGCTTGGGCGCGCCATGCGTCTGCCAGCTGCCTGAGTTGCCACGCCAGCGATGTTTGCCCCATCAGGCGCAATCGCAAAATCGCCGCGCCCCTCCCTGCCTGCGCCTGCAGCGCCGACCGTAGTGCCGCGCGCATATCTTCATCGGTTTCCACACCGGTCAGATCACAGTCGCACCGCCGAAACTCTACCACCGACGTTGCGACTTCGGACACCGATATTTCTCCGCGCTCGACCGTCAAGAGGGTCGCTGATTTTGGCCCTGCCTCTCCGATATCGCGCCCTTGCGGCATGCCGGGCATGACGACCCAAGGGGTTTCACTGTGCACCGCGCGTTTATGAATATGTCCCAAAGCCCAATAATCAAACCCGGCCCCGACCAGGTCCCCCACCGATACAGGCGCATACAGATCGTGCCCCTCTGCCCCGGCAAGCGAGGTGTGCATCATCGCGATGTTGACCGCGCCAGGTTCGGGCGCGGTGTATTTCGGCAGCAAGCTTTCCGGCGCATGGCGGTCGCGAAAACTGACCCCGTGAATAAAGAGAGGATGCCCCCCCAATTGCACCTTTTCACCCCGCCCCTCGAACACATGAACGTTGGATGGCAGATCAATCTCGCCCGCGATGGGGTTTTCCGCATCGTGGTTGCCCTTGATATAGAACACCTGCACCCCGGCCTGCGCCAATCGGTGCATCTGCGCAGCAAGATAGGCGGCGGTTTTCGCGCTCCGCTCTTGTCCGTCGTACAGATCGCCCGAGATCAAGAAAGCCGCGACATCTTCGTCGATGCAATACTGCACCATCGTTTCAAGCGCTTGCCGGCTTGCACTGCGCACCTGCGCCGCCAAACGGTCGTCTTTCATCGCGAGACTGCGAAGCGGCGAATCCAGGTGCAGGTCGGCGGTGTGCAAAATACGAACGGTCATGGTCAGCCACCTTGGTCGGGGAAACAGATACTGGTCTTGTCACGTAGTTCACATTCCGTTGCAACGGGCCTGCTGAACCTGCTTGCAGCCTTGCCGCTCAGGTCCAGCAGGCTAAGACTGTTTCAACGACGTGAAGGAAGGCCACCCCATGCACCGCAGCGATATCCCCCTGACCCAAGATCTGGTCATGATCGGTGGCGGGCACGCCCACGCGCTGGTCTTGCGCAAATGGGGGATGAACCCGCTGCCCGGTGCGCGGCTGACCGTGATCAATCCGGGCCCGACAGCACCCTATACTGGCATGCTTCCCGGCCATATTGCAGGGCATTATTCACGTGAAACACTAGAGATTGATCTTGTCCGGCTATGCCGTTTTGCCGGGGCGCGGTTGATCTTGTCCCATGCGACGCAAATCGACCGGGAGCAGCGTTTGATCCACGTCGACGGACGCCCGCCCGTTGCCTATGATGTTGCCTCCTTTGATATCGGGATTACCGCCACGATGGATATCCCGGGTTTCGCGACCTTTGGGGTTGGGGCAAAGCCTCTTGATGTTTACGCCCGCCGCTGGCGTGATTTCCTGTCCGCCGTTGAACAGGGTGACACCGCCCCCGAAGTTGCCGTGATCGGTGGCGGGGTGGCTGGTTGCGAGCTCTCTCTTGCTATGGCCCACGCGCTACGCGCCAAAAACATCCAGCCGCGGGTGACCCTGCTTCATTCCGGCCCTTCGCTTTCCGGCCTCGGCAATCTTGCCCGTCAGCGCATCGAAGCAAAGCTTCGTCGCGCCGATATCGACATCTATACCGGTGTCCGGGTGACAAAGGTCGCCGCGGACCACGTCGCCCTGCACGACGGGAAAAAGATCCCGTCGCGATTGACCGTGGGTGCCGCCGGTGCCGTGCCACACAGCTGGCTGAGCCAAACGGACCTACCGCTGAGCGACGGGTTCATTGAAACGACCCCTGATCTGTCGATCAGAGATGACCCCAGCGTCTTTGCCGTTGGCGACTGCGCCGCGATGCCCTTTGCGCCACGCCCTAAAGCCGGTGTATTTGCCGTGCGCGCGGCCCCGGTTCTGTTCCACAATCTGCGTGCGGCCCTGACCAACGGCCCCCGCAAGCCCTTCAAACCACAGAAAGGTTACCTAAAGCTTATCTCCCTCGGAGAAAAATCGGCGTTGGCGGAAAAATTTGGGCTGGCGCTTTCGGGGCCGATGCTTTGGCGCTGGAAAGATCGCATCGATCGCGCTTTCATGAAGAAACTGGACGATCTGCCGCGACCACGGCCTGCCGCATTGCCTGACCTTGTCGCAACCGGTGCACGCGAGGTGCTGGGATCAAAACCCTTGTGTGGGGGCTGTGGCGCAAAAATCGGCAACACCGTTCTAAATGACGGGCTATCGCTGCTGCAACATCCGACCGACGATACCATTCTGTCGACCCCGGGGGATGATGCCGCTGTATTAAGACAACCCGGTGGTGGCTTTCAGGTGATCAGCACCGACCACTTGCGCGCCCTGATCCATGATCCGGCTGAAATGGCACGCATCGCTGCCGTCCACGCTTTGGGCGACATCTGGGCCATGGGGGCGCAGCCGCAAGCAGCCCTGTCGAGCATCATACTCCCCCATATGTCACCGGCGCTACAGTCCAGAACGCTTGGTGAAATCACCGCGGCGGCAAACGATGTGTTCTCTCGTGCTGGGGCAACGATCGTAGGCGGACACACAACAATGGGTGCCGAAATGACCATCGGCTTTACCGTGACTGGCACCTGCACGTCGTCGCCGATCTCTTTGTCCGGCGCGCAAGCGGGCGATGTCCTTGTGCTGACCCAGCCCATTGGATCAGGCGTTTTAATGGCCGCACATATGGAGGGGTCGGCCCGTGGCGCGGATGTTGCTCAGGTCCTGGCCGAGATGACGCAGCTGCAAGATCGTCAAGCGTTTCACCTGCGTCACGCACATTCCATGACCGATGTGACCGGCTTTGGCCTTGCGGGGCATATCGCTGCAATCTGCCGGGCGTCGCATCTAAGTGCTGAAATCTTGGCAGATGCGGTTCCTGTTTATGCCGGTGCGCGCGCCCTGTCAGAGCGCGGGGTACAATCGTCGCTCTTTCAACCCAATATCGAAAACGCCCCGACGCTGGGGCGGCAGGACCCGTTGTTTCACGATCCCCAAACCGCAGGCGGGCTACTGGCGGTTTTGCCCCCCGCTGACGCCGAGGCTGCCCTTTGCAATATGGCTGCCGAAGGGAAAAAGGCGTGGATCATCGGGCGTATGATCGACGGCGAAGGTGCAGTCACGATCATATAATCCCGCCACCAAACACGCGGCTACATCGTTTCTGAACGGTGCAGGCTGGGGTCAGCTGCGATTTTGCGGCACAGTTTCAGAAAATCCTCCCGCTCGCTATCCGTGAGACTGCCCAGCATCTCGTTCTGCCGGGAAAGCACCTTGGCTTTGATTTCGGCCAACAGCTCTGTTCCTTTGGGCGTCGCATAAAGCAGCTTTGCGCGGGCATCGGTTTTCGAAACCTCTTCGCGCACAAGGCCGCGATCGACAAGCAGACGCACGACGCGGCTGATCGAATTCTGGGGCCGCGGAAACAGGTGTTGGATATCCTTGCTGCGCAGACCGGGAAAGGACGTGATCGCATAAAGCGCTGACCATCCATGCACCGGCATCTGATATTCACGCTCAATATGTCGACTGGTGACCTGATTATTGCTTAACACGATATAACTCACGGCCAGAAGGTAGCGCAGCTCTGAGCCGAACATCTGATCGAGCATTTCCGTCGCTGGTTTAGAGCCTTCGTTAATCATTAATACCCCCTGCCGGAGTTAAACGAAATTTTATCTTGCAAGATACATCCATATGGAACAATTGTGTCGCGCGAGCGGCCGGACCCATGTCAGTACAGCCCCGACGCGTCTTATCGCCACCAAAGGATTTTCGTTATGCCACAGTTAATTGCCTTCTCTCTACTCGCTGCCATTCTATACATAGGCGATGTGTTGTCGACACGAACGAAGTCCTGGTTGCCGTCGGTTTTCGTCTGCGCGGTCTTGTTTCTTTTGGGCTACTGGACGTTCTTCCCTGCCGATATCGTGGCGATCGCCGGGTTCCAGACGCCGATTGTCTATCTGGCGATCTTCCTGCTGATCACAAACATGGGCACGCTTCTTTCTGTTCGCGAATTGATCGCACAATGGAAAACTGTCGTCGTAGCGCTGTCGGGCATCGCAGGGATCGTCGTGCTGCTGTTCACCGTGGGTCTTTTGGTGCTCGATTGGGAAACGGTCGTCGTCGGTGCGCCCCCGTTGGTAGGCGGCGTCGTTTCGTCCCTCATTATGTCACAAGCCGCCGCAGAGGCCGGACTGACCAGCCTGTCGGTATTGGCCATCTTGATCTATGTGATGCAGGGCTTTGTTGGGTACCCGCTGACCGCCATCATGCTCAAGCGCGAGGGAAACACTGTACTTCGCCGCTATAGAGAGGGCACTTGGCAGGTTCAGGCGGACCAACAAACATCGCCCGTGAACGCCGAACCAGCCCCCGCGCGCTTGTTCGCGAAACTGCCAGAGGCCTATAACACCGTTTACTTCAAATTTCTTCGGCTTGGGCTGGTTGCCCTGCTTGCATGGGGCGTTTCTCAGGCTGTTGACCCGATCTTCACCATCAGCCCCTTCGTTCTTTGTCTGGTTTTTGGCGTCATCGCCACCTCGGTCGGGTTTCTCGAGCGTGAACCGCTCCGCTCTGCGAATGCTTTCGGCTTCACGATCCTCATTTTGATGGTGTTTATCTTCGATGGACTGAAACGCGCCACGCCGGATATGCTTGCCGAGCTGGCGTTGCCCATGGTGGGCCTGATCGCCATCGGTATCTTGGGGATGTATATCTTTTCCTTTATCGCGGGCAAGCTGGTCGGAATCAGCACAGCGATGGCTTTTGCGTGCTCCTTGACCGCGCTTTATGGTTTTCCGGCAGACTATGTGATCACCAAAGAAGTCGTGAACGCGTTGACCGATGACGTCGAAGAACGCGAGATCCTAACGGCGCATATGCTGCCGCCCATGCTGGTCGCAGGGTTTGTCACTGTAACGATGGTTTCCGTCGTCATGGCCGGCATCTTCGTGGGGCTGCTGTGATGACAAATTTCGCAAATCCCGACCGCATCCAGTCAATGATTGACGGTCTGGACGCCTTTAACGCGACGCCGGGCGAAGGGACGACACGCGCGACATTCAGCCCCGAGTTCCGGCAAGCAAGCGACTATTTGCGCGCCCAGATGGAAAAGGCGGGTCTTGTTGTGCGCGAAGATGCTGTTGGCAATCTCTTTGGGCGACTGGTCGGGCGCGACCCCGCTCTTGCCCCCGTGCTTGTCGGGTCTCATTTTGATTCCGTGCCCCATGGTGGCAAATTTGACGGGCCGGCGGGTGTGATCGCGGGCATCGAAACAGCCTTTCTGTTTCAAGAGCAGGGCATTACCCCCACCCGCTCCATCGATGTCATCGCCATGATCGAAGAAGAAGGGAGCCGTTTTGGAAGCGGCCTCATGGCCTCGCGGTTGCTGACAGGAAAACTGCCCACGCAGCAGCTGTCACAGATCAAGGACGCTGCCGGCATCAGCTTTACAGAAGCGATGCGCAGCTATGGTCTGGACCCAGAACAGCTAAGGGACGTCCTCCTGCCCAAAGAGGCGGCTCATGCGTTTCTAGAGCTGCACATTGAACAGGGGCCGGTGCTCGAAGCGCAGGGCGAGGACGTGGCAATTGTTGATAGCATTGTCTGCCTGACACAGCTGCGCGTCCGTATCTATGGCGCCGCAGGCCATGCAGGGACAACGCCGATGAATGCGCGGCGCGATGCGTTGGTCGGCGCGGTCGCGGTCTTGTCAGAGCTTCCGGGCCTTGCGAAGGATATTGGCCAGAATGCCGTGCTGACGGTTGGTAAAGTCGACGTAAAACCCGGCGGTGCCAATGTTATTCCCGACGAGGTGGAATTCACAGTCGACATCCGCGCACCAGAGGAAGACGTGGTACGCCAGCTGGTCGCGCAAACACGTGCGGCAGTGGCGCGGGCAGAAGATGCAGGGTTTAGAACCGATGTGGTCGAAGACCTGTTCGCCCAGCCGACAATGCTTTCATCCGAGATCCATACCCGTTTAACCAAACACGCAGATCAGCTTCAGCTCAAATCTCGTAGCATGGTCAGTGGTGCCGGGCATGATGCTATGATTATGGCGGATTATGTCCCGACAGGTCTGATTTTCGTCCCAAGCCGGAACGGGGTATCCCATTCGCCTGACGAATGGACGGATTATGATCAGCTGGCCCGTGGGGTTGATGTGATCTTTGCCACCATTCGCGAGATGACGGAGTAAAACGCCGTCCGCAGGGGCGAAAGACGCTGCTATACCCCTGAAAAAAGCCCTTTTCCGAACCAGATCAGGAGAAGGGCTCCAGCAATCCAAGGACCAAACGCGAGGCGCTCTTTGCGCCCGTGGCCTGACAGCACTGCGTACCCAAGGGCACCCAGAGCCGACAGAAGAACGACCCAAGGCAAGGCGAGAACCCCAACCCAAGCACCCGCTGCCGACAGCAGCTTTGCATCGCCCAGGCCCAACCCTTCTTGGCCACGGCTGCGAAAATAGACAGCTCCGATCAGCCAGAATACGACATAGCCAAGGATCGCGCCCCAGATCGCCTCCGTCGGAAGGGCACGCTGCGCCAGCGCATTCGTCCCCAGTCCGGCCCAGATCAGGGGAAGAGTATAGTGATCCGGCAAGCGATGTTCGCGCAGATCAATACGCACAAGCTGACCCAAAGTCAGAATCAAAATGATCGAGGACAAGATGAACACAGGCATTCGCGCATAAAACACGGCAGGCAGTGAAAACGCCAGTGTGCCTAGGTTCCAACTAAATGAGATATTTTATCATGACCTGTGAAACTTTCTCGGCGGCGGCACGTGACTCGTTCAATGCGGGTAGTGAATAGCATTTTTCAGCGCGCGCAGGGCGATCCGATGACCGTTGGTCTCGGTACATAAATAAGCCAACTAGGGAGTGGAAAATGACTTTTAACCTTCGTACCTTGTTGCAGGGAAGCTGCGCGACAGCGCTTTGCCTGACAGCAAGCATTGCATCTGCATCATCGCACCGTGAGGCGCCGGGTATCACCGAGCAGCCAAAGATCGACGCGACAGATTTCTACATGTTCAAAAGCTACGAGGCAAACCGCGGCGACTACGTGACCCTCATTGCAAATTATCAGCCTTTGCAAGCCCCCTATGGTGGACCCAACTATTTCACCATGGACCCCGACGCTATCTATGAAATCCATGTCAGCAATGATGCCGATGCCGAAGAAGAGATCACCTTTCAGTTCCAATTCGACAACAATCTGAAAGACGGCACTGGTATCCAGCTGGACATCGGCGGCGAGAAAGTCGGCATTCCGTTGCGCGCCGCAGGCCAGATCACAGCCAGCAACCCGACCGCTGCTCTGGGTGAAACCGAAAGCTATAGCGTGACCATGATCACGGGGGACCGTCGCAGTGGCAAAAGAACGTCGTTGTCGCATGGCGGCGGGACGACCTTTACCAAGCCGCTCGACAACGTTGGCAATAAGACCCTGCCTAACTATGCCGAATACGCAAACGCCTATATCTATGACGACGTAAAGATCCCGGGATGCGGAACGGGCCGGGTTTTTGCTGGCCAACGCGCAGAGGCGTTCGCGGTGAACCTAGGCGAAATCTTTGATCTGGTGAATCTGGTGCCAGTGCAGGGACCAGACAACCCGATGTGGTCCCAGTATAACGATCCCAATTTCAACGCGAACGGCATCGTGCAGGACCGTGCCAATGACGACCTGATTGGCAAAGCCAATGTTACAACGCTGGCTTTGGAAATCCCGATCTCCTGTCTGACCCAAGGCGATGAGCCGGTAATCGGGGCATGGACAACTGCCAGCCTGCCGCAAGGCGAATTGGAAGATCCGTCGCCAACCTACGAGAAGACCTCGGTTTATGGTGGCGCTTGGGTACAGCAGTCGCGCTTGTCCAACCCGCTGGTCAACGAGGTGGTCATCGGCCTTTCCGACAAGGATCTGTTTAACGCAGCAGAGCCCACAATTGACGAGGCCTTGGCTGTCTATGTGACCAATCCGACCCTGCCTGCGCTGCTGGACATTCTGTTCCGCGACGCTTTGGGTGCATCGGGCAATATCGCGCCGTCGAACTTCCCGCGGAACGACCTTGTTACCGCGTTCCTCAGCGGTTTCCCCGGCGTGAACCAGCCTGCTGGTTTCGATGCGGCGACAGACCTGTCTGAAATGCTGCGTTTGAACACGACGTTCCCGGCGACACCTGCGTCCGAGCAGCACACCTTTGGCCTTCTGGCTGAAGACCTTGCGGGTTTCCCAAACGGTCGCCGTCCAGCGGATGACACTGTCGATCTTGCGCTGCGCGTAATGATGGGCCGGTTGTGCCATGACGTGCCTCTGGGGCAGGAGCTTAGCGGTGACCCAAGTGCCGAAGACAACGTAAATCTGGGTCTTTGCGGTGCAGGTGATCCCAACGATACCGCGCCTGCTGGCCAAGTACCGTTGACCGATGGGGCACCTTTGCGCGCCACCGAATTGCAATCCGTGTTCCCCTACTTGAACACACCGATTGCTGGTTCGCCGAACAACTAAACCCATAGAATAGGAGAATTCCGATGTTGAAGAGTATCTCAGTTCTTGTGGTTGTGGCTGGCGTTCTAGTCGCTTGTGGTAGCAGCGGCGCGCTAAACGGCATTTCCAAATTGGGGGCAGACTTTGCGCGCGCCTTCAACCAGGATCGCAATGCCGAGCCGATCTCCCTTGCGGGGGTCACCCTGCCACGGTTCCCGACAAGCGAACCTTTCAACCCTTAGGTTGATCGGCTGCCCTTGAAGGGTACGAGAACAGACAAGAGGCGCGGCGGCTCGAAAGAGTGGCCGCGTTTCGCATTTTATCCCTTAGGGACGGAAGGGCGTTGGGACCGGCAAGGCCCCCTTCGCTGCAAGATGCGCTGAAAAGCTGCGCTCGATCGCATAGGTGTCTTTCTGCCCCAGCCTGTCTTCGCGCAGCAGCCGGGACGTCAGAATAACCGTGGTGCCATCGACTTCTGCGCGGCTTTCCACGTCATATACGTCTGACGTGAAACCAATACCGTTCAGCGCGACAATGCCAGCGTCGGTCACGTCCCCGCGCGTGAGGAAACCGTTTTGTTCGCGCCGTTTGACCAACTGTCTCGCGGCGGTTGGCGATCCCAGCACTGCCGCGATCACCGCTTCGCTTGCAGTGTTGATGTTCACATCCCCGGGTTGCGGCAGCAGGCTGACGTGTGGGGCCAGTATCGCGCGCGTCTGCGCATCCAAAAGCTCGACCTCGGACAACGCGCGTATGGGGCCGCGGCGGGAAATTCGGTCGTTGATGTCCAACGCCACGCTGTCGGGCAGGTCCAGAGATTTGACCAGCCGCGCAAGGATTTGCTGTTGCAAAAGGCGGCCCGCTGCAAGCCCGTTTAGATCAAACCGCGCTTGGGCATCTGATACGCTGATCGCAAAGCTACCCGTCTCTAGTTGCACTTCTTCTTGTGCTGCCAGCGCCCATGGTTCGGCCATATGGTCCGCCTCGGGTGCGACGTCCATATCCCGGCGTAACGCCACGATGATCGAGGTCTCCGCGCCCAAGGCCAGCGCCTCGGCTTGGGTCGCCGCGGCCGCACGCTGGGTGCGTTCCATCAGGGTCTCTTGCGAGGTAAACATCAAGACAACGATCGCCGACCCCAAAGCGAGCGCCACCAACACGTTGATCAACACGACGCCGGCGTCCGGATATCGCATACCGGCGCGGTTCATCGGGGCGCAGGGCGGGTCAAAGACGAAAGCCGCCTGAGACTGCCAATTGCATTGATGTCCACGCGCATATCCACGGCCAGAGCTTCATTCTCGCCGGCGGGGTCAGGCCACGCCGAATGCCAGTTGCGATCCCTATCAAGCACGCGAAACGTCACCGCGCTCACATCCGGTATCAGGGCTTGCCGCAACAGGTCGTCCGCGTTTCGGGGGCCTATCTCGCGGCTGAGCGTATTTGCATCGTGCAGATATTGGCGTTTGGTCTGGCCATCATGCCCGAGAGTGGACAAGACACCATCCTGAAGCGTCACCGTACGTGGGTCCGCCTGCACAATATCGCGCCCGAAGATCAGCAGTGCCCGGTCCAATTGCGCGAGATGCTCGAGCCGGCCATCGGTGCGTTCGCGCACGCGTAAGATTGTGTCCAACGTGGTAAACGAGGCAATGCCGACCAAAGCAAAGAGACTAAGCGCGACCAGCATCTCGATCAGAGTCACGCCAGCCTCTTGATCGCGGATAGCGGTCATGCCCCGGTGGAGCCGATCAGGTTATTCGCGCCGGTTGTCACGCTCAAAATAGCCAGCCCGCGTGCGCATTGTCCGTCCTTTTGGAAACGGTAGGGGCCGACGACACCGTCGAAACCGGCTTCGCGCAGCAGCCCTTTGCGGTTCTGCTGGCCGATGCGACCAAGAATTCGCGCCATTTCGACGGCATCAAAGGCCAACCCGCCAAGCACGCCCGCTTCGGTTTCACTGAACGCGGTAAAGGCTGTGGCAAAGGCTTCGAAACGAACAGGGTCGGGTGCGGCAAACCAACCATCCTGCAGGGCGTCGATCCGGTAAGGGGTGATAGAGGCCCACTGTTCCGAGCCAAGCAGCTGTATCCCCACGCCCTTGATCGCCGCGGCCTGTTCTTCAAAGGGACCGCCCACAACGGGCAGATAAACCGCATCCGGAAGCGCACCGCCGTTCGCGGCGCGGATTTTGTCGATCAGGCCAGCGGCGGATGACGCGACAATCGCTGCCGGAGCCGTACCACCTGTCGCCGCGGCGACGGATTGCGCTGCCTGTGCGGACAAGGCACCAAATGGCCCCGGAGGAACAACGGTAACAACATTGCGCTTGCCGCGGGTTGCCGCGAAGCCGAGGATTGATTTCGCTGATTGCTGCGGTGTGATGCCGAATACGAACAGGTTATCTCCGGCGATAGAGCTGTCGTTCGACAATGAAACAACGGGCGTACCGCGCCCGACGGCTTCGGTGACGGCGCGGCTCTGGCCTGAGAAAAGCGGACCAAGGAACATCTTCGCCCCTCCGTCCATCGCTTTTTGTGCGGCAGCAACGGCTGTTTCGGGGCTATCGCCGGCATCGACCACCTCGACCTCGGCCCCCGGTCCGGTCGCGTTGCCGCCAAGGCTTGCGGCTGCCAGCATGATCTGTCCTAATGACGCTCGCGGGCCGGTAAGCGGGGCCAGCAAAACGGCCTGCCCTACCGCATTTTCCGGCGGCAGTTCAGTGTCACCTGTCAAAGACAACCCGCCGCAGCCCGACAAACCAATGAGCGCCGATGACCCACCAAGACCCAACAATACCCGCCGCCGCGACAGAGGGGAAAAGGCACCGGAAGCCACGCTTTCGATGGATTTTATCGGCTGTGCTTTTGGCATCTTTTGCATTCCTCGTTTACGTGACGACATTGATTGTCACCCTCCCGGCAACGGCCTTGCGCCGTATTGCCGTCATCCCTGCTCCGATTACTGACCTGTATGGCGGCCTGTGGGAAGGGCGTGCTGTGCTGGACGGTGGATATTCGCTGGATTGGGACCTGCGCGGCTGGCCTTTGTTCGCTGCACGCGGGGTCGCGGACTGGACCCTGCAAGGGCCCGATACCCAATTGACCGGCGTCGCGACCTTTACCCCAGCATCAATAAGCGCGGCAGATATCGTGGGACGGATCGGGCCCGGTTTGGTCGACCTGATCCCCGGGGCCGCATTGAAAAACTGCACGTCGCAGGCCGTCGTTGATGTGCAGCGGATGAGCTGGCGCAAGGGTGCCGCTGCTGCTGCGGGCGCGGTTCTGATCAGCGAAGGGCGATGCAAAGATCTATTGGGACGCGACACAACAGTGCCGCAGATGACGCTGGACCTGACAACCGAAGGCCGCGACGCCCAAGCCCTGTTGAAGGACCGTGACAGCACGCTGGCCAAGGTCACGGTAACAGGGGAACGGCGGCTGATCGCGCGTATTGAGCCCGAAGGCGCCGTGCTTGTGCCGGGCATGCCGACGAGCGGGCCGATGATCATCGAAATGCCATTCTAGTTCACCAGATTGTTGAGGTTAACGATCGGCAGCAGGATTGAGAGCACCAAAAGCATCACGATTCCCCCCATGATCAGCAGTACGGCCGGTTCAACCAGTGCCACCAGTGCGGCTACCAATGCATTCAGATCGCGCTCCTGATCGTCAGCCGCGCGGGTAAGCGTTGTCCCCAGCACGCCCCCCGCTTCGCCACTGGCGATCATCGCGATCAGCATCGGGGGGAAAACTTTGGCATCGTCCAGCGCCCGTGACAGCGATGTTCCTTCGCGTACGCGTGCCGTTGCTTGCGCCACTTTTTCGCGGATGTGCAAATTCGGCACAGTCTGCGTAGCAGCGGTCAAGGCATCAACAAGCGGCACGCGACTGACGGTCAACGTCGCCAAGGTACCCGCGAACTGCACCGAGTTTGTCTTGAGAGAGAACCCCCGCGTCAGCACCGAACGCGATAGAAACCAATGCCAGCGCAGCCGCATCGCCGGTTGTCGCAGCAGGCTGGCCCCGCCAAGGATGATGGCAGCGAGCACGCCTAACATTACAATCCCCCATGCGTTGATAAAATCGCTTACGGTGATTAACGAACGGGTCAGGAACGGCAGCTCCGCCCCGCGAGAGGTAAAAACGCGCACAATGTCAGGCACGACAAAGGTCAACAGCGCGACGATTACCGCAAGCGAAACGACGGCAAGGATGGCGGGATAAAGCAAAGCAAGCTGCACCGTCTGCCGGTTCTTGGCGCGGGTTTCCACGAAGCCGGACAGATGTTCCATCACTTGGCCAAGCTGCCCCGAGGTTTCCCCCGCCGCGACCGATGCGCGGTAGAAGTCGCCGAACACCTGAGGATACGCGCCAAGCGCCTGCGCAAAGCTGCGCCCCTCGAGCACTGAGGCGCGTAGGTTCAACAACAATGATGTAACGGCAGGCTTGTTCTGCTGGTCTGCCACTGTCTTGAGCGCTTGTTCCACACCGATCCCCGAACCGATCAGCGTGGCAAGCTGCCGGGTCAGTAGGGTCAACGCGCGGCGCGAAATCTTGGCCCTGCCAAAGCCCGCCCCCTTCGTCGCCTTCCCCTTCTTTGCAACTGTTGGTTCAACCGACAGCGGCGCGAGGTTGCGCTGGCGCAGACTGCTGCGTGCGGCGGCGGCACTTGCGGCCTCTATGATCCCCTTGGTCGACTTGCCCGCGGGCGTCATCGCTTCATAGGCATAGGCTGGCATTATTCATCCTCTTGTGATGCGGCAAGCGACACGCTGGGCTGCGGCGGGGCACCGTCGTGGATGGCGCGCGCGACTTCCTGTGCAGTGGTGAGGCCCAAACGCATTTTGGCGATGCCGTCGTCCAGAATGCTCGGGCCGCGATCCCGCGCCGCGGCGATCAATTCTGCCTCGGATTGTCCTTCGTGCATCTTGCGTTCAAGCGCGCCGTCGACCTCGATAATTTCATATAACGGCAAACGTCCGCGAAAGCCGCTATCTTGACAGGTATCGCAGCCAAGCCCTTTTCTGACGATCTCTCCTGGCTTTATCTTATGCCCCAAAAGATCGCTTTCGGCCTGCGTGATTTCGTGGTCCCCCAGACAGTCGGTGCAATTGCGCCGCACCAGGCGCTGCGCGATCAGCCCGCGCAGCATAGGGGCCAGCAAGAAGCGTTCGACGCCCATTTCGACCAGTCGAGAGACGGCACCGATGGCCGTGTTGGTGTGCAAAGTCGAGATGACCAGATGCCCGGTCATGGCGGATTCCACGGCGATCTGTGCCGTCTCGCGGTCCCTAATCTCGCCGACCATAATCACATCCGGATCTTGCCGTAGAATGGCGCGCAACCCTCTGGCAAAGCTAAGATCGGTCTTGGCGTTGACCTGCATCTGGCCAACGCCGTCCATCGTATATTCAATCGGGTCCTCGACGGTCATGATATTGCGCTGCCGGTCGTTCAGCATATCCAGACCAGCATAAAGCGTCGTGGTCTTGCCCGAACCGGTCGGGCCAGTCACCAGCACCATGCCGTCGGGCAGCGCCAGAATACGTTTCAGCACCGTATTATCGCGATCCGACAGGCCAAGATGGTCAATCCCGCGCAGTGTCTGCCCGCGGTCCAAAAGACGCAGCACCACGCGCTCGCCAAATTGAGAGGGGATCGTCGAGATGCGCACATCAAGGTCATACCCACCGACCCGCAACGACACACGGCCGTCCTGCGGAAGGCGCTTTTCAGCGATGTCGAGTTTGCCCATCACCTTGATCCGGCTGACGAGCAGCGGCGCGAGCGCCCGTTTCGGGCTGATCACCTCGCGTAGAATGCCGTCGACCCGAAAGCGCACCAAAAGCCGCCGCTCTTCGGTTTCGATATGTACATCAGACGCGCCTTCCTTGACCGCCTCCAGCAGCAGGGCATTGATCAAGCGCACCACTGGCGCATCGTCATTTTGGGCCAGCAGATCGTCTATCGAAGCGGCCGTGTCCGCCAATGAGGCCAGATCATCGTCTGCATCTGCGGCCACTTGCGCGGCCTCGGACGCGGAATCGCGGTAGATCGTGCCAAGGGCCGCTTCAAATTCGCCAGCCGATATTTCTTCGAATGTCACAGCCGCGCCAGATACGCGTTGCGCTTCGATCAGGGCTTCGAAAGAGGCATCATGGCGGTATTGGCAGCGCGGCTCTGCGCGGTCTTCAGAGACAGGTAATAGAATGACCCCTTGGCTTTGCGCGAAACCATAGGAAAGGCGGGTCTGGGTGCTGGCATTGGTCATTGCGACGATCCCAAGAGTAAACGCGCCGAGACACGACCCGGTGCCGGGCGTCGATCCACCTCGAGCGCCTCTACCTTCACGTCGTGCTGCGCTTCCAGATCAGAGAGCCACAGCAATATCGTCGCAAAGGGCGTATCATCCAAAGTGACCCGAATGCTGTCATTTTCAGGCTCAATGCGCCGCAGGGTCAGATTTGCCGCGGATGCCGAGGTGGTGATCCGCGTGGCGAGAGGCGTGTCGTTGAGCGGTGCCACTGCCACGATCGTGTCGAATGACGCAAGCGCAGCTGTGTCCTGAACAAGGCGAAACGCCAGAATATCTGCGCGTGCTTCGGCCTGCGCACGTTGCAGGGGGGCCCAAAGGAATTGATAGCCCGCAACCACGATGGCGAGGGGCAGCACAATGCTCACCAGACGCTTTTCACGCGGGTTGAGCGCGGCAAAAGCTTTCATCCGCTATCCCCCCGCGCGATCCGCATTTCGACCTCTGCGCCGCCATCGCCCGCTGTGGCGGCACCGCTGCGCACAGCGAAGCCTGACGCCTCTAGGGTCTGTTCGATGCCTTGCAGGTCATCCAGACCAGGGCCCTGCATGAGCACCACCAACGTATTTTCGGTTGCGCCCCATGCCATGCGCCTGAAACCAACCGGCGCGTCCGTCAGCACGCGTGAGATATCGCTGAGCAGGGGCAAAAAGCTGCTTTCCGTTGCAACCACCTGCGCGGGCGTCAGGCGTGCCAGAACGGGGCCGACCTCTCGGGTTAGGGTCATGCCGGGCAGGATGTCCGATATGGCCAGCTCTGCGGCGCGGCGCTCTGTCTCGGCAACCTGAGAGAGGGAGCGCACGTTGAAAGCCGCGACGGCCAAATGCAGCACCAAGGCGGAAACCACGGCGGCGGCGGCCCATTTCCACGCAGCCAACCCCCGCGCTGCAGCGTTGCGCGGCCGAGCAAAACTAAAGGCCGCGTCCATCGGGTCCGGTGGCGGTGGGGCGTCCGACAGATCTTCGGCTGGAAGAGCATCGCCCAATGGTTCGCCGAGCGCACGCAATGACGGCCGGCCAGCGCGCTGCCACAAAAGCGGCAGCATATCCACATTTGCTGCAAAGCCCGTCCCGTCAGAGCAGCGCACAACCGCGCGATTGCCTTCTCTCCAGACAGCCCAAACGGGACCGGCATCGAACGGAGGCCGCGGGATCAGAAGATATTCGGGGAGGTGCGGCGCATCTTCCTGTGTTACCTGCGCCATCACATCATTGGACAAGACAAAAGCCAGATGATCCCCGGACGCGGCACCGGAAAGCGGGCCCTGGACGATCTGCACGGACTGCAGCGGGGCGGCGACCCGCTCTTCGACGGCAAAGGTGATCAGCGCCTGCCGTTGCCGCGCATTGGATTTGGGGACATGGACGATAAAGCTGCTGACGTGTTCTGCGCTGACCAGTCGGGCGGCCAGTCCATCGACCTGTGGGCAATAGAGTTCGGCGCGTGCAACCATGGCCAAATTTTTCGTCGTCAAAGGCACCCTTAAAGCAACAGACGCGGGCAGCCGTACAGGGCGCTCCGAGGCGTTTAAATCTGGCTTAATGCCTTGACTTATCACGAAAAATTACCTTTTCAATCGTCCCGTTGTTGCAATAGTATACGGAAAGCCACGTAACAGATAGGGAAACAGTTTCATGCGTCACTGGAAAAAGCTGCGGGGCCGCCCCGCGTCCCACCGCAGCCGCCGCGACGGTGAAGCGGGCGTAACTCTCATCGAGATGATGGTGGTGCTGGTCATTATCGCGCTGGTGGCGGCGATCATCGTGCCCAACGTTATCGGGCGTCCTGACGAGGCACGTGTGACCGTTGCGCAGTCGGACATCCGCGCGGTTGGCTCTGCGCTTGAACTTTACCGACTGGACAACCGCACCTACCCCACGACCGCACAGGGATTGCAGGCCTTGGCCGTGCGTCCCACCGCGCCGCCCGAACCCCGCAACTGGGTTGCGGGGGGGTATCTGACGGCTGTGCCGGTTGATCCGTGGGGGAATGATTACATTTACGCCTCGCCGGGTGCGAATGGTGGGTTCGATCTGGTATCGCTTGGGGCAGACGGTGCACCCGGCGGCGACGGGGTCGCGGCAGATCTTGCACATGGGCAGTTGCAGGCCAGCAGGTGAAAATCACGGCCACCCCTGCACGACACCAAGACGCGGGCGTAACGCTTGTTGAAGTGCTCGTGGTGTTGGTGCTGGTTGGGATTATGGCCGGGATTGTCGGGCTGAGCATCGGCACCGGATCACGGGGTGATATTGCCAAGCAAGAGGCCGATCTTCTGGTCGCCAGGCTCAATCGCGCAGCGGACGATGTGATCCTGACGGGGGTGCCGATGGGCTTCGTTTGGGGCGCAGAGGGATATAGGTTCGATGTCTATGACGGAGAGATCTGGGTGCCGCATCCTTTGCCCGTCCTGAAAGAACCGCATCTGCTGGCCGGTCGCACGCGGATCGCTGGAAGCGCTGGCACGATCGTCGTTTCCACAGATTCGCGCCCGTCCGAGGACAGCCCCTTGTCGCTTGAGCTGCGTGCGGGAGACGGCGCGGCGGAATATGTTCGGTTCGACGGCATCAGCGCGGCGCACCTTCAGGAGGTAGAATGACACGTCAGGACGATGCAGGATTCACGTTGATCGAGGCGCTGGTGGCGATGGCCGTCCTTGCCTTGGGCGCGGTATCGCTGCTGTCGGCCACGCAAGGGCATAGCAAACGCATCACCGAGCTGTCGGATCGGGTCGCGGCACGGTGGGCCGCCGAATACCGCCTTTCAGAAGTTCGAGCAGGCGTGCCAACCGGTGCCGAGCCGCTTGAGGTCTACGGCATTGAATTCGATCTCAACGTGACGCGCCGCCCGACGAACGATCCCGCGGTGCAGGCCGTCTCTGTCGACAGCGCCCTTTCCGGGACGGATCGGGTTTTGTATATTCTGGATGGATATGTCGCGGCAGGAGACCCGTTATGATGCGCTTTGATCATGGGGCCAAATGGCTTCGGTTGGGCGTAATCCTGACCGCCTTTTCCAGCGTGGCTGCGGCGGGTGCGGAAGCGACTTGGCATGTGCTGGGCCATGATCGCGTCATCCCCCCTGTCGCGAAGCTTCGGATCCCCGCACAAGAACCTGAAGCACCGCCCGATCTTGCGCCTGCGCTGGCTCTTGCGCCGTTTGGCGCTGCGGAAGTCGTGGTGGTAGATGCGCAGACCGCCGCGATTCCACAGGCCCTGATCTTGCTCGGGGTCATCGTGCGCGATGATCCGACCCGCTCGCTGGCGTTGCTGCGGTCAGACACAACCGAGGGCAACTACCGCATCGGCGATGAAGTCGTCCCCGGTACAACGCTTACCGCTATTTCACAAAACCATGTGACCGTGCTAACGAATGGCACCGAAAGCCGCTTGTATTTTGCTGGCGCGGATCTGGTCGCCGATGGTCCGCAGGTCCCCACCGGCGCAGAACGGCTGCTGGCGCTTATTACCTCTGGGCAGGGCAGTTCCATCAGTGAACAGGTGGATGCCGCTGCACGCGTTCAGCCCGTGACAACACAGGATTACATCGACATGTGGCGCGACCGCATCATCGCCAACCCCGCTGAGGTTCTGGATACGATTGGCTTGGTGCCAGGGGAAAAAGGCTATACCATCGCTGAAAAACACGACGTAGGCGTAAACCGCGCCGGTCTGAGAGCAGGTGACATCGTGACAAGCGTAAATGGTGAAAGCGTCGGCAATGTCGATCAGGATCGCGCGCTGTATGACGTGATCGCGGCCTCTGGCTTGGCCCGTATCGAAGTCGAAAGGAATGGCCGAACGATCGTTATGTCATTCCCGCTGCAGTGAATATCGCGCTTCGCCATATAGCGGCATTTGTCCTTGCAGTTTTGCTGATGTTGCCCGCTCCTGTGCGGGCTCAGGAAACCTTTGTCATCAACCTCCGAGACGCAGACATCTCTTTGCTTGTTGAACAGATTTCCGAGATTACCGGCCGCACCTTGGTGCTTGATCCGGGATTGGTAGGCGAAGTGACTGTCGTCTCCGCGGAGGCGCTGGACAGTGAAGGCGTCTGGTCGTTGTTCCAGTCCATTCTGCGGGTACGCGGATTTGTTGCCGTTCAGGCCGGATCGATCTGGCAAGTGGTCCCCGAGGCCGAAGCACGCACTGCGAGCGGACCCAATCTAGGCGAAGAGGTCACCGCCGGCAGCCAAGACTTCGTAACCGAGATGTTGCGCCTGAACCGACTGCCTTCTGCCGAGGCCGTGCGCGTCCTGCGCCCGCTCGTCGCGGAATCGGGCTATATCGAAGCCGTCGAAGATCCCAATGGCGTGGTCATTACCGATACCCGCGCCAATGTGGACCGGATCATGGCCATTGCGCGCAGCTTTGACGGGGATGCCCTTGTCCGCTCTGAGGTGCTGCGTTTTCGCAGCGCCGATGCGGTCACCGTCGGCAGCGCTATCCTAGAGGTGCTTGGCCAAGCGGGCACAGGCGCGCGCCTGTCCGTTGATGCAGGGTCCAATCTACTGTTGGTACGGGGCACGCCCGAAGACATTGCAGAAATTCGCAGCCTTGCCATCGCCATGGACGTCGCGCCGCGCAAAGACCCACGCGAAGCCGTCGCCACGACTGTTTTCAATCTCCAGTATGGCGACGCGCAGATCATCGCGGACATCATCAAAGGTACGGTGGGGGATGCCACTAACATCACCAACGCAGTTGCCGCCGACGTGGGTGCACAGACAGCCGAAGCCACTGCGGACGGGCAATTTGTACCGCTAAACCGCGTCGTCGCCCCTGACGCTGTCAATATCACCGCCTCTGTCGAAACCAATTCTATTGTCGTTCGCGGCACAGCGGCGCAAGTCCAGGAGGTCGGGCAACTTGTTCATGCCCTTGATGTCCGTCGCCCGCAGGTCATGATCGAAGCAGCTATTGTCGAAGTGTCCGGCGAGGTCGCAGAGCGGCTTGGCGTGCAATTGGGGCTTGGCCCGAATGTGCCAAATGGTGCAATCGCCGCCTCGAACTTCTCTAATGGGGGGGGCGTATCGCTGGGGTCCGTGCTTGCTGCTGTTGGTGTACCCGCCGGATCGGCCTTGTCTACGGGGCTGACGCTTGGTGCCGGTGGCAATGACTTTGGTATTCTGGTGCAGGCCCTGTCTCAGTCCACGAGCGCGCGGCTTTTGTCGACGCCATCGGTCACGACGCTGGACAATGAACCCGCGACCATCGTGGTCGGACAGAACGTCCCCTTCCGGACAGGAAGCTTTGCCACCGACGGGAATACCGCGACCCCATTCACCACGATTGAGCGACGCGATGTCGGCATCACGATGAATGTCGTGCCCCGTATCACGGCCGGAGGTGTGGTTCAGTTGGTGATCGAACAGGAAATATCCAGCCTGACCAACGCCAATGTCGAAGGTGCTGCGGATCTGGTGACCAACCGGCGGGTGATCAACACAACTGTAATGGCCGACAACCGCGGAACGGTCGTGCTTGGCGGACTGATAACCGACGACCGGATCAATGGCAGCAGCAAGGTGCCCGGTCTTGGCGATCTGCCGGTGGTCGGTGACCTTTTCAAATCACGCAATGCCCGCAATACCCAGCGTACGCTTTTTGTCTTTCTAAGGCCCACAATCCTGCGCAGTCGTGAAGATATCACCGAAGCCTCTTCGCGCCGGTACAACCGCCTGAAAGCAGCCGACGCCACACAGCAGCCCAGAACGATCCTTAAAAAACAGGAAGTGCAGCAATTGCCGCTGGAAATTCAGGGTCTGTATTGATCCCAGCCGCCGCCCCCCAGCCACTAGGATGCTGCTACCGTGCAAAGGTGAGCGACGCCCAGTAGCTGACCCAGTCAAAATTTTCATGCTTTACCGGCAGCAACTTTACACTGTTGATCATGATTTCACCGCGAATGTCATCCGGAAGCGCCAATATGCCATCCGCATCCGTCGCCATATGCAGCGGTTCGGTCTCGGCCCCGGACGCAGCGTCCCGCGCAAACACCTGCACCGGTTGATTGGCGTTTGCTTCGCCATTCAAGAGCAGTTGAAAGCGGAGCGGTCCCTCCAAAGTGACGTAAGGGTTGTCCAGCGCTACCCATTCGTAAACTGCGCCATATGCATGATCTTGCCCCTTTTTGTCACCAACCCCCACCAAGGTCTTCGCGTAGCGGAAATAGGCTTCTCTGATGGGCTGATCTGGGCTGGTGCCAAAAACTTCGGCCCCACGCCCTACGGTTTCGGCAAATTCACGAAAATCGGCAAGCGTGTCATGCTTTAACGTGCTTGCATTTGAAACAAGCACAATAGCGTGCAGCCCGTTTTCGCCCGACTGGAGGCTCAGAGACGGATTGTCCTGACCGGTAAATGCCAGTTCTGTTTCGACGCCGTTTCTGGAAAATCGGGCCGAGCTGTACCCTTTGGGAATGAAAATATAGTCCTGACCGACAAATTCGGACCCGACGAATAGATCGGCTGCAATCGTTGACTTCGATTCGAAGGTATAGGCGCGGGGTTCAATCCAAAATTCATGCGCCAAGCCAGAATGGGAGGCCAGCAGCCATATTACAAAAGACTTGCTGTAAAGTGTCATGATCATACCGTCTCCAGGTTCAGCCAACCTTGGCGCAATGCGGGATGGAAGGATACTAACCAATTGGTGATGCGGGACCGAGTCTGAGATTTCTGGGCTATCCACAGGATGCCGCGCAACGGTTCTGATGCCGTCCGCGGTCATGTGAATGTCTCTGCTCAGCAGCTTCGTGCGCGTTCGGTGTACCTGTCCATTCATGTGTTCACGAGCACAGTTCTACGCATGCGACGGTGTCTCCGGCAGACGAGGTGCACTTGGATCCGCCACATGTCGCTTAGCAGCTCTGCGGCGATTTTCCTCTATCAAGGGTGGGGATGAAACTGCGCAAAAGTGAGGCGTATCGGCACTTTTGCCAACGGGGCAAATGAATGCACACAGAAGTGACCCGGCCCTCCCGAATCACTCGCAATGAATTGATAACAAACGATAATTATAAGAAGCCTGCGGTTGGAGGGTCAAAAGCATGCGCAGTGGGACCAAAAGCGTGCGCAACTCGGCTTGGACGCTGCAAAAAAAAGGCCCGCAAAAAGCAGGCCTTAAATGTCGTGGTCTCAGTGTATCAGCGCGATCGATCGAGCACTTGCAGCAGTATATCCTGATCAAAGCTGTCGCGATAATTCGGTACCGTGAACGGGGAATATCCTACCGGGGTCGAGTACTTCTGCGCGAACGCTTGTGAAAACTTGTCCTTCGAACAGTCCTTCTCACCGGCGACCTGAGATAAAGTGAAAGTTTCGATAAGTAGCTCGATAACCAAACCCCACCGATCGCAGCAAGAAAAGGAAAGTCGCTCAAGAAAGTCTTTTGTCGCCAGAGGGTCGAAGTTCAGTCCGGCTTTGTCGGCGTAGCTGTAAGTCAACTGGACCAGTTCTTCCATGTCAGCCTTGCTTCCAAGGTTAATGCAATCGAAGCGAACTGTCCGAAGTAGAAAAGCCAGTTGTTCCTCCTTCGCAATGTGGCTGGAAAGGCTCGGAATCCCCGACAAAATTAGCATGAGAGGCCAGCGGGTCTCTTTCAAGAGCGTTTTGAAGCTGTCCAAGATTTGTTGGTTTGTCCGTTGGCCGTCATCCGTGAAGACATGCTGGCATTCATCGAAGTGTATTCCGACTACGCCCTGAAGCTCGGCATATTTGATGACCATATCCCAGATATCGGCTTGAGTACGGCGGCCTCTCAACTTGTAACCAAGCAGCTCCAAGATTTTTACACCCAGGTCCTTCCAAGTCACCTTGCCCGAAAGGATGCAATGTAGAATTTTGGCGGGGCGACCGTCAGGCATGACAACCGAACCATCGTTGAATTGGGTCAGTACCTTTTGGATTTCATGGGATTTTCCTTGGCGTGACTCGCCAATTACCAGAACGCCACGTGCTTCGAAGGGGTTACCTATCCGAGCTTTGGTATAATAGTCCGTCACGCAAAATGATAACGCGTCGAACAGTGACTCTGCCCGAGGGAACGGGAAATGGGCCTCCTTCAGCGGTGCGGAAAATTCTACCACCTCAGTTCTGACAAACTGGTTCATTTGAGTCCTTTCAGGTTTTTAGGGCGGGAAAGAGTTTGGACGGGTGCTGCAGGCTTTTTCGGGTGCTTTTGTTTTCCGGCCGTTCCGGCGGCCTCCGAAGTGCTCGATGGAATTTCGTGGCTCTGCAGGGCAGCCGAACTTTCAATCTCGAAATTGGAACTTTCAGTATTCTCGACGTTCATTGCCACGCCGTCGATCAAGGTGTCTTCACCGCCTATGCTGTAGACGCCGTCAGCCGCCTGTAGGTCGGTGATCTGGCCTGGTGGTGTCGTGCCGTAGAGGGGTTCCGCGGGAACTACCCGCGCTCCCGCGAAGACTGCTTTTGCCATAATTTTACATTCTTCAACGGTAGAATAGCTCCGCGACAGATTGTGCTCGACTCCGATGGCCGTAATTTTGTCATAGCGATGCGATCGTGTCCGCATGTGTTGATTGTCACCGAGAACTGACCCGGCAACTTTAGAAATTGTCATTGAGAATTGACCCATGTGCAACCTTGCCCCTGCTTGAATCAGCTAGGAGCTATTGGAGTGTTAGACATGGGATTTCTGAGGATTATTCGGAAATGGGCTCTGCGAGACAAGATGCCCATCCGCGAGATTGCGCGCCGGACAGGGGTGTCTCGCAACACGATCAAGAAGTATCTGCGGACAGGGATAGTTGAGCCCGAGTTCCAGATTTTGGACCGACCGAGCAAGTTGGACCCTTATGCTGATAAGCTGACAGGCTGGTTGCTGTCTGAGCAGCGTAAATCACGGAAGGAACGGCGAACGGCCAAGCAGATGCATGCGGATCTGGTTCAGCTCGGTTTTGATGGTTCATATGAGCGTGTCGCGGCCTTCGTGCGGAACTGGAAGGGCGAACGACAGCGTGCTCAACATACGACTGACCGTGGTGTTTTCGTGCCGTTGGTCTTTCAGCCAGGCGAGGCGTTCCAATTCGATTGGAGCGAGGACTGGGCCTATGTCGGGGGCGAGCGCCTCAAGCTTCAGGTCGCCCATATCAAGCTGTCACACAGCCGCGCATTTCTGGTGCGGGCCTATCGGCTGCAAACGCATGAGATGCTGTTCGATGCCCACTGGCATGGCTTTCGAGTGTTTGAGGGTGTTCCGGGGCGTGGCGTCTATGACAACATGAAGACAGCCGTCGACCGGATTGGCGTCGGCAAGAAGCGCGATGTAAACGCACGGTTCCTTGCGATGACCAGCCATTATGTTTTTGACCCTGAGTTCTGCAATCCCGCGGCAGGGTGGGAGAAAGGTCAGGTTGAGAAGAATGTGCGCGACGCCCGCCATCGGCTTTGGCAACTCATGCCCGCCTTTCCGAACCTCAATGCGCTGAATGAATGGCTGGAGGAGCGCTGCAAGCTTCTGTGGGCCGAAACACCGCATGGCAGATTGCCTGGCAATATTGCGGATGTCTGGGACGCCGAGAAGGCCGCGCTGATGCCACTGCCCACAATGTTTGACGGCTTTGTCGAGCAGAGCAAGCGGGTATCCCCCACTTGTCTGATAGCATTCGACCGTAATCGCTACTCAGTGCCTGCCAGCTTTGCGAACCGCCCTGTCAGTCTCCGCATCTATCCTGAACGGCTGGTCATCGTCGCCGAAGGCCATGTGGTCTGCACGCATGAGCGCATTATTGAACGCTCACACCGTCAGCCAGGGCGCGTTATTTATGACTGGCACCATTATCTGGCGGTGGTTCAACGCAAACCCGGCGCGCTGCGCAACGGGGCACCCTTCGTTGAGATGCCAGAAGGGTTCCGGAAGCTGCAGGATCATATGTTGCGTAGGCCAGGTGGTGACCGCGAGATGGTCGACGTCCTGTCCTTGGTGCTCCACCATGACGAACAGGCCGTGCTTTGCGCGGTGGAAATGGCGCTGGAGGCGGGCGTGCCAACAAAAACCCATGTCTTGAACCTACTTCACAGGCTGGTGGATGGCGCACCGATAGACCAGCCCGATGTGACCCCGCCTGCGGCCCTTTCTTTGAATAAGGAGCCCGAGGCCAATGTCGCACGATATGACGGGCTACGCACTACAGGAGGAACACGTCATGCGTCATGATCCCGCCGGCGCTGCCATCGTCATTATGATGCGCAGCCTGAAGATGCCGGGCATGGCACAGGCCGTGCAGGACCTGCATGAGCAGGGATCGCCCGCTTTCGATGCAGCGATCCCCATGTTGTCGCAGCTGCTTAAGGCCGAGATTGCTGAACGTGAGGTGCGTTCCATCGCCTACCACATGAAGGCAGCACGCTTTCCGGCATACAAAGACATCTCTGGCTTCGACTTTGGCACCAGCGAAGTCCGTGAAGCTTTGGTCCGCCAACTTCACCGATGCGAGTTCATGGAGGCGGCTGAGAATGTAGTGCTGATCGGGGGGCCCTGGAACGGGAAAATCGCATGTCGCTACCGCCCTCGGCATTCAAGCAATCGAGCATCATCGCAAGCGTGTGCGCTTCTTCTCCACGGTCGAGTTGGTCAATGCGTTGGAGCAGGAAAAGGCCCAAGGCAAGGCAGGAAAGATCGCCGAGGCGCTGGTGAAAGCCGATTCGTTGATCTTGGATGAGCTGGGATATCTGCCGTTCAGCGCTTCGGGTGGCGCGTTGCTGTTCCACCTTCTGAGTAAACTCTACGAGCGCACCAGCGTCGTTATCACAACCAACCTGAGCTTTAGCGAATGGGCCAGCGTGTTCGGTGATGCCAAGATGACCACCGCGCTCCTCGACCGCCTCACACATCGTTGCCACATTCTCGAGACCGGCAATGACAGCTATCGGTTCAAGGCCAGCTCGGCGACAGCCAAACAAAAACGAAAGGAGAAAGCGGCATTGACGCCATCATAAAGCAAAGAACATAACAACTGGGTGGGTCAAGTCTCGGTGAAAATGCCGGGTCAGTTCTCAGTGACAATCAACATCAGGAGACCGAAGCGTTTGAAACCCTGGCTGATTGGGCAGGCCTTAATCTTCAACAGAAGGATGAAATGCTCTCTTGGACCGGAATCCGGGCCGGGAATGTAAGGATGCAGTTCCGCGGAGGGTTGTTTGTGTCACGGGCGCTGTGCAATCCGGTGATGAGGGGATGTCCGGTTTGTCTTCGTGAGGATGCAGCCCGCCATGGCGGCCCAGCGACTGCGGCCATGATCATGCGTGGGGACTGGCAGTTGCGGGAGGTCGTCTCTTGCGTCCGGCACCGCCACCCTCTGGTTCCCCTTTGGAAATCTGACAAGCCCCGGGAGCGATATGACATCCGGGCCCGCCTTCTCGAAATTGAGGGGGAAATCTTAACAGGAACCCTTGATCAGCCAGAAATACCCCTTTTTGACTACGATCTATGGCTGGATGGTCGGCTTCAGAATAATCATGACGATACTTGGCTCAAGGGTCAGCCCCTATTTGCTATAACAACGGTTTGTCGATTGCTTGGGGAAGCCCTTCTGAAGAAGGATCAACTCGAGGAGACGCCTGTCAACAGTACTGAGCATGCTGCGGGGTTCGGTGTCGTGCGGCACGGAGAGGCTTTTATCAGACAAACTCTCGACCAGATTGCTGCGTCGACCACTGGGCATCTTGATGAACCAAATAAGGCCTTCGGTGCGATGTATCAGGCCTTCAACGGAACTAATGCGGTGGAGGATGGATTTGCCCCGTTCTGTAACATCTTGCGAGAGTGCATCCTTGATCACTGGCCCATCGCGCCAGGCGACACCCTACTGGGAGAAGTTGTAGAAGAACGCCGCCTGCATTCCCTCGTCACAGCGGCGAAAGAGATCGGCATCGGTGTGCAGGTTATCGAACACTTTCTACTCGAAGTTGGCGCTCTGCCCGAACAGGATGATCGCCCGTGGAGCCGCCGCGTGTTCGACGCGCAGGCGCATGCCGAGCTGTTGGCAGAGATCCCCACCCTTGTAGGGCCTAAGGTCATGCGTGGAACCATGGGAGCGACATTACATGAACTTAGGGCACTGGAGGATGAGGATCTTCTGATTCCCCGCACACGCATCGCCAAGGTCAAGAACCCATGGCGGACTTCGGACGGGACAGCTTTTGTCGCAGAACTTCTAACCGGGGCGGTCCCCGTCGTAGAGGCAGACAACAGTTGGGAAAACCTGCTCTTTGCCCGCAAACGGTCAGGGTTACGACTTTCGGATCTGATTCAAGCGATCCGAGAAGGACAGCTATCGGTAGGGCATCGGATGGGGGTTTCAGGCTTTCATGGGATCGTCGTCAACAATTGCGAGGTCGATCTCCTCGCCTCAACGCTCTTAACGCCCAAGAAACCCATCGAGATGAAGCCCCCTGGTAAAATAAGCGCTGCCGAATTCGGTCGCACCGTCGGGCTGCGAGATCATGGAAGCTTCATTGCGTTGGTCAAGGCTGGCCAAACACCTGCGTTGTGAACCGCCCCGATTTTACCGGAGGGTGCTTTGTTCAACGTCAGGCTACTTTATCGAGTGTGTTTAGATTTGCATAGAATACCTCCTCTGCTTCTGCGGGTGTGATGTATCCGATGGGACCGAATAGCCGACGGTTGTTATACCAATCGACCCATTTCAGCGCTTCCCATTCGACTTCGCGCCTCGATTTCCATGGACCGATCTGGTTGATGACCTCTGTTTTGAACAGGCCAATGACGCATTCAGCGAGGGCATTATCATAGGAATCGCCGACTGTTCCAACCGATGGATCAATACCGAATTCGACAAGGCGCTCGGTATACTTGATCGAGAGATATTGCGATCCACGGTCTGAGTGGTGAACCAAGGTATTGTTATCAAGTGTTTTTCTTTGCCAGATTGCTTGATCCAAAGCGTCGAGAACGAACTGCGTCGCCATTGAGGTCGATACGCGCCAGCCAACGATCCGGCGCGCAAAGACATCGATGACGAAAGCGACATAGACCGTTCCCGACCACGTCGGGACGTATGTGAAGTCAGAGACCCAGAGCTGGTTAGGCCGATCTGCTTTGAACAAGCGGTTTACCTTGTCGTCAGGGCACGGCTGGGAGGTGTCCGGATTAGTCGTGACAACCTTTTTACCCCGAACTACGCCCTTGATGCCCAAATTGCGCATCAACCGCTCCACCGTGCATCGTGCGATCTCCTGATTATCGCGCAGTAAGACATGCCAGATCTTCCGCGCACCATAGAGCTTGCGGTTCTCTTCCCAGGCCGCATTGATCTTGATGCACAGATCAGCGTCAGACTTCGCCCGGGCTGAAGCCCGATCAGGATCACGCGCGATGGAGCGCCGTTCATAATAGGTGGACTGGGCGATTTGCAGCATTTTGCACATCGGCTCGACCCCGAACTCACCGCGATGTTCTTCAATGAAAGCAGTCACTTGCGAAACGGGCGGTCGAGCTCCGCCTGGGCAAAATACGCTGATGCTTTCTTCAGGATCTCATTGACCTGCCGGAGTTCGCGCACCTCGCGCTCCAACTCCTTGATCCGCGCTTTCTCGGCACTGGTTTGGCCAGGCCGTTCGCCGCCATCACGCTGAGCCTGCCGGACCCAAACGCGAAGACTGTCTGGCGAACAGCCCAATTTGCTTGCGATCGCTGTGAATAAAGCAGCTTCGCTACGATACTCATCGCGGTGTTCCATCGCCAACCGCACCGCACGTTCGCGGAACTCAGGTGAATACGGCTTCGAGGTCTTCTTGTTGTGTGACTGTTCCATAATGGGCAATTCTCCGAAAGTTTTGCCCTCCGGTAAACCCGGGGCGGTTCATTGCAATGCACGCACCCCCGCACGCAACGCATTCAATATCGGCTCCGCGCAGAAGATATTGCATCGTTCCGCCGGCGTTTCGTGACGCTGACCACGCTGATCGAGGAAACAGGGCTCCACCGCAACACGCTGAAAAGCCTTCTCGCAGCGTCCCATGTTAAACGCTTTGCGCCAAATGGTCAGGATTTTGGTCCCGTCTATTTGAGGTCTGAGACCGTCAAAGCGCTCAAGTAGCGGGATTATCGTCGACTGGTCCGATAGTGCGTGATGGTCTGTGTTTTACTGAGTAAATATTGCGGACTTCACGAAATATCATAAAGTTATTTCAATACAGTCACTTAACATAATACGCCAAAATCTCACAAATTTTCCTTGACAGGGGTGCGCACGAAAAATCATCGTTTTGCGCATACTTATGCCCCTTTGACAACTTTGGGGAATTGGCGAGCCGTGGAGGACTCGAACCCCCGACCTGAGAATTAGAAGTTCCCTGCTCTAATCCAGCTGAGCTAACGGCCCGCACTTTGTGTTGAGGGTTTCTGTCGAGGCCCTCAACATTGTCAATGTTGGCAGGCTTGCGACATGCCTACCATCAAAAAAAATTCGTTCCGTTTCAACAGCATAGAAACATGAAAGTGCTCGATGCACCATCTTGCTTCAATCCAATTGGAAAACGCGGACGCATTTGGGGAGCTTATCCGCTTGATGCTAACGCGTGTCAATACGCGGTGGCTACTTGTGCCGCCTACCGCCTTGGTATCACATGGTCTAAGCGCGTGCCCTTCAGGGGGCTACTTCTACCTTAATGCCGCTAAGCCTCCGGCATCAGGCGATTTTCGATGCCTCCTATTGATGCGCTAAATGACAAATGGCACATGGCACAGCTAATGTCGTTTCAACAGCGCGTAAGTTAAGGGCTTGTCCGAGGTATGTAAGGCGTTGACCGACAAACGATGCACCCATTGAACCGCGCCTCTCCCTCAGGAGATAGCGCACGACCGACACCAAAGATGAAATCTGCTAGTGCGCTGTTGTCATGCGCCCCCAGAATTATTCACCTGCCGATATGCCGTCTAGCGGTTCAAGCATCCCCTCAGTGACCTGAGTGCCAAGCATTTTCTTGGCGCCCAACCGTCGACGATCCCAGGTTATCCCAGATCGTACAACGCGCGCAGGCACCCCAACCGCAAGAGAATGCGAAGGGATCGCCCCCATCACCATCGACCGGCTGCCGATAACGGAATGCTGCCCAATGAGCGCTCCCTTCATGATCCGTACCCCTTGGGCCAGCCAAACATGATCGCCGATCTCAATATCCTGCGCTGGGTTCAGCCGCGCACCTGTCTCAGCATCAAGAATAGAGTGCATGTCGCTAACATCCATCATGATGTCCCCTGAAAACATGCAGTCCTCGCCGATCGTGATGGTCCCCGCTTCATGCAGACTGAGATGCGCCATCATCGTGGTGGTACAGTCACCGATTAAAATAGATGTGTTCCGCGCGCGGCATCGAAATGATCCCGCGAGACGGCAATTCGCGCCGATACGTATCACGCTATCGTGGTTTCGCATCTCGACTAGGCCGGCAGAAATGACAGTCTCTTCGCCGATAATCACGTGATTATTGTTCCCATGGAAAACGATGCGCGCCCCACCAGAACACGCAAAATTTGGGGCAATATCTACCTGATTATTATGGCCGTTATCCATCACGGATATGCCGCCCTGCGATCCGCCCACCCAGGCTACCTCCATCCGATGCGCCTAACATTTACCTCAAAAACCAGAATAAAATTAACCTCTCCTTAAGGGCGGGCATGCTGAATTAGCCCTCGATATCTACAACATAGAATCGAAAAGATTGATTTTGTATAAACAGCTCAAAGCCCTTTTTGCCCGATACATCGCCGCCCATTTGCAGGCTGAGGGACGGCCAGTGTCTATCCTTGGCCCAACGGGAAAGGTCGTCGGTGCCATTGACGTTCTGCATGTCAGCTCGGGCAGCATCAGACTGGCAGGCTGGGCCTTTGCAGACGACATTGTTCTGCACATGAACGGCATCAAAGTGAGCACAAAAGCGGACTTGCCGCGCGAAGATGTTGCGCGCGCCCATGGCGCTGGAAAACATGTCGGATTTGATTTCACGAGTCCGCTCGGCCCCACGCATTTACACGAGATAAACCGCTTCGGAGCGGAGTTTCACCATTGCCGCGGAGCAGAAGCTCCAATTGCCAAAAACCTTATCTTTGTGCGACTTTGGTGGGCAGAGTCACGTCTGTTGTTCTCATTTTTTGTGTCATTGATCCTGCAGCTCCCCGCTTTTTTAAAATGGCGCATCTCGCGCGATCCCTCACTTCGATCTCAGATCAAGAGGGGCTTGGGACTCTGCCCTATTCCTCGAATGCGCGAGCTTGATCCGGACCTATTCCGTCCCAAGGCCGTTCCAACAACAAATACCGCGATAACAATAATTTTGCCGGTATTTAATGCCTATGATGTACTGAAAGAGGCGCTTCAACGCATCGTGACGAATACCGACCTGCAGTGGCGCATCATCCTTATCGAAGATTGCTCGACCGACAAACGCGTACTGCCTCTGCTTCGCGATTGGTCAGCAACTCACAAAGATCGAACGACTTTTATTCAAAACCCAGAAAATCTTGGCTTTATAAAGAGCGTGAACAAAGGTCTTAATTGCGCACGACGCTGGCCGGATACCGTAGTATTGCTAAACTCGGACGCTTTGGTGCCCCCGAAATGGGCTAGCCGACTTATTCAGCCCCTATACCATTACCCCCGAGCTGCCACCGCGACGCCCATGTCGAATGATGCCGAAATATTTTCGGCTCCGTTGATCTGTGCGCCTCAGAATCTTGGCTTTGGACAAGGTGACATTATTGATGCGACAGCGGCAAGACTTAATCCTGAAGCCTATACCACAGCCGCACCGACAGGAGTGGGGTACTGTATGGCGATAAACCCTAAATACCTAAAAAAGGTGCCTCAACTAGATACCTCTTTTGGCAAAGGGTACGGCGAAGAGGTTGATTGGTGTCAGAAGGTACGAGCGGCAGGCGGACTGCATTACTGCGCAATTAACCTATTCGTAGAGCATCGTGGGGGGCAGAGCTTTGGCTCGGCAGAAAAATTGCGCCAAATTTTAAAAAACAACGCGCTTATATCCAAGCGCTATCCTCTTTACGACACCGACGTCCAAAACTTTATCAAATCGGATCCGCTCGTTTCGCCACGCATCGCATTGGCGCTGGCCTGGATAGCGGCTCAAAATACCTATCCGGTGTCAATTTACTTCGCGCACAGTATGGGCGGCGGTGCCGAAGCATACCTCCAGCATCGAATAAAATCCAAACATCACGCTTTAGATCGCGCTGCTATTGTCATCAGAATGGGCGGAAAGATGAAATGGCAGATCGAACTACACTGTCGGGATGGTATCATCTCTAGCGGCACGAACAATCTCGACTATATTGTTGAGCTTCTTCGGCCTTTAAAGCAGCGAAAGCTCGTTTACTCTTGCGCTGTGGGGGCACGCGATCCGCTCGGCGTTCCGAGATCCATTTTACATTTAAGTCAAAATGGAAAGTATAAACTAGAATTTCTTTTTCACGACTATTTTCCAATTTCTCCGGCTTACACACTTACTAATGAAAATGGCATATATATTGGCCTGCCGAAGGTCGATGAAAACGCAATAGTTTCGGATGGTGTGCATGTTAGCATCGAGCAATGGCAGAACGAATGGGCGCGACTTTTAGAGACATCTGATGAAATATCGGTGTTTTCGAACAACAGCAGAGATATCGTTTGCAAAGCATATCCTGAGCATAGGTCGAAGATAAAGGTCAAACCGCATAAAATGCTACAGCCGGTTCCGCTGATCAAGCGCCCTGAAGGTCAGATACGCCGTGTCATTGGTGTCTTAGGTGATATCGGGGTGCAAAAAGGCGCAATGATTATAAGTCGATCAGCAACCTCAATTGAGAAGCTTGGGATTGGCCTTGTAATCGTTGGCAATTTCGATCCAGCCATACCTCTCCCGCCCTCCGCTCGGATTCACGGAAGCTACAGTGTTTCAGATCTGGGGAAAATTGCGGGTCAATATGATCTAACAGATTGGTTGGTTCCCTCGGTGTGGCCAGAAACCTTTTCATTCACCACGCATGAAGCGTTGGCGACTGGTCTGAACACCCACGCCTTCGCTATCGGGGCTCAAGGCGAGGCCGTTGCCAAGGCGGAAAATGGCTATGCCGTCCCTTATTTTACCGAAAATGATTTAGCTAAAACCCTACTATCTCATATTGAAACTCATATCGTCAAAAGGTGGGCGCTGGCCTCATGACACAAGTCAGCGTTTCCCTCTCTTCATTCCGTAAACGTGGTATTGAGGTGCTTAGCCGTGGCGCACCTACGATAAAGCTACCCCAACACACCGTATTGGAGATCCCGACAAGTTTAAAGTGGACGCAGTATGAACATTCTCTCGAAATGGGCGCGTTCTCTTATCAGGTTTCGGGATACTGCTTCGCCGGCCGGATAGGTCGCTATTGCTCCATGGGAGAAAACGTACAAATCGGGCGCCAAAACCATCCTATGAATTGGGTCTCGACGAGTCCCGCCTTATATCTTGGAAATAGAATATTCGACCTAGATGACGGGTTCGAAGCCGCAGAGCAATATCACAGCTCTCGGCTATCACACACCAGGCCTCCAACCAGAGTAAAAGTAACTACGATCGGAAATGACGTCTGGATTGGGCACGGGGCGTATATCGCCGCCGGGGTGACTGTTGGCGACGGGGCGATAGTAGGGGCCCAATCGGTCGTAACACGCGATGTCGCCCCCTATACCGTCGTCGCAGGGAATCCGGCCACTATAAGACGTATGCGCCTTCCGCCAAGCCTTATCAGTGTCTTACTGAGATGCCGCTGGTGGCAATTCGCGCCCTGGCAGATCGATCATCTCGATCCGTCGAACGTGCTCGAATTTAGCAAAGGGATACACAGCATGTTGCGCCAAGTAAAACCATGCACTCCAGAAATAGTGGACTTACGGACAGGTAGCGCTCTATGAAAAAGATTGTATTTTTACATATCCCTAAAACTGCCGGACAATCAGTGCACGCCGAGCTATCCAGAATTTATGGAAAACTCAGAACGTCTCCTATTCGGGTGCACAATCAAGCCGGTCAAAATCAACAGTTTCCCGTTGGATTTGACCTCTATTCCGGGCATCTAGATTGGCACTATCCCACTCAGCTTGGAGAGAATGTCTTTTCTTTCACCATTTTGCGCGAACCGTATGAAAGAATAGCATCGTTTTACTTCTATCTCCGCGAAAAAGCACACCATGCTTCAGAGAGCATGCTTTCATCGCCCGAGCATACCGGATTGCGCCGCGTCAAAAATTGGACGCTCGACGATTACTTTTTTGGAGGGGACGTTGCTTGGCAGAATTTTATCAAGGATCACTACGATAATTTTTACTGTCGTTATATGGCAACCGGCAGAGTCCGCGGCGCAATCCAAACTGCCGGTATTTCCAAAGATGCGCTTATTGAGCGCGCAATCAACAGAGCTCGAACGCTGACCCGCATCTACCAGCTAAGCAATCTTAATTACTTGGAGGAAGATATTTATACGTTAACAGGGCATAAAGTTTTCATTCAGGACACGCGTGTCAACGCTGGCCCCAAAGCCATTCGAAGGACCAGGTGGCAGGATCTCATGGCGCTAACTAACGATGAAACAACACAGACGCGATTAGAAGCCTTTGCCAATACCGACGTCGCCTTTGTAAAACGGCTGGGCGATGAACGATTATTGATCTAAAATTTCTTACAGCCATCCACAGCGTGCGAACAGGTTCAAGGCAATATCACCAACATAGGTTTGTCTGTAGATCCCCATTGAATTCAGGGTTGGGCGCCGCCTAGTGTTACATGTCATCCTCCAATCCAAAAATCTAAGCAACTTCCCTCGAGCCGGTGCATCTAGAACCGAGCTCAAACGAAGCATAGCCGACGCGTTGGAATCGACCCAATTCGCAAATTCACCCTTCGCAATGTGAACCAACCGATGCTTCAGATGGCTGACCGGTGCACCCATCACGTTTGCATTATGTTGTCGATATAATATGCTGGGCTTCCTATCGTGGATGACGCTAAATCCCGCTCCCGTGAGTGCTTGATACATCCACCAATCGTGAAAGGGAATTTCAGCATTCGCCGTGGTATACAAAATACTGCGAAGGTAATCCGTTACGCCGGGGGGGCAAATAATCGTATTTCCCCTGAGACAATTTTGAACAATTGAATTTCCGAAGAGACAGGGTCGCATAGGCTCAGGAGACACTCCAATACCTGATAATTTAGCGTCAACGTAAAAACTTCTACTGCTATAGACATGGGAGTTCTCACGATCTTTAAGAAGCTTCACTCCACGCGAAATTTTATGCGGCAGCCAGACATCATCTTGATCGCAAAATGCGACCCATTGTCCTGCTAGCTCTCTTTGCGCCAATAGATAAAAATAGTTCGCAGCCACTCCGACATTCGGCCCCTTGAGTAGGCGAATGTCATATTCAGGCGTATTGGATCGAAAATCTAATAACCCCTCCCACGTGCTATCGATCGAACTGTCATCGCTAATCCAAAGGCTCCAATCGCGATGATTTTGCCGGCGAATTGATGCTAGTTGATCCGAAAGGAACGCACCCGCGTTTTTTGTCCCCATTAAAATATGAACATGCGGTTGGTTCATTCCATATTCCTGTAAAGTTCTACTTTCTTTCTTTGGACTATCTTGCAGCGATTAATAAATCATGAGGATTATTCAGTTACTCCCCTGGTTATGAACCAATCAATCGCCCAGGCAGCGGCAAATTTACGGTCCCACGCGGGCCGCAAGGAACGAAAGCGTCAGGAGCGTGAAGAGGCGCTCGCGCGTATAGAGAAGCAGCGCCGCAGAAAAGTGCGCGCAATCAGGGCTCAGGAAAACAGCGCAGATGCGGCGGCCCAGCCGAACGTGTTGCCTCTACCGCCCCCCCCCATTGCTGCGCCTGTGCCGAATGCGCGTCTTCAACTACGGCATCGCCTTGCTTTTGTAAGTTTCGTGCTCTCGGTTTTAGGGTCTAGCCTTTTGGCTTCATGGTATCTTTGGGAACGCGCCGCGGACCGCTACACCTCGGTGTCGGGGTTTTCGGTTCATACCGAAGATATGAGCTCGGCTATTGAACTTCTGGGTGGTGTGGCGAACCTATCAGGCAGTGGCGCTGAGTACGAGGAGATGCTCTATCAGTTCATCAAAAGCCAAGAGCTCGTCTCGCGAATAGATAAGACCCTAAATTTACGCCACTTATGGTCCACTTATTCCACGGAAATGGACCCGATTTTCGGATACCATTCCCCTGGCACCATTGAAGATCTGACCAAATACTGGGGACGAATGGTCAGCGTTTATAGCGATAGCAGCAGTGGACTGATCAGCCTCAAGGTTCAGGCCTTCACTCCAGAAGATGCGCAGGCCATCGCAACTGAAATATTTCAGGAAAGCTCCAATCTAATTCATAAGCTGTCGGCTATTGCACGTGAAGACTCGACCAAACACGCGGAAGAAAGTTTGCGCCTAGCAGCACAGCGGCTTAAGCTCACCCGGCGCGCTCTTTCAGATTTTAGAATTAATAATCAAATTGTTAGCCCGGATTCGCCTCTTCAAATCCAAACGGGGCTTCTATCATCCCTAGAAGCGAAAATGACAGAGACCCTGATTAGTTTAGATATGCTTAATCAGACTACTAACAATACGGATCCCCGCGTCAGACATGCAGAGCGAAGGCGCCAGGTTATCGCAGACCGCATCTCTCAAGAGCGAGAAAAACTGAACTATGGACAAAGTGCTCAACGCCCCGCCGGATTTGCCAAACTATTCGGGCAGTTTGAGAGCTTAAAGGTAGATTTAGAGTTCTCTGAACAGGCCTACCTAGCGGCGCGAGCTTCCTATGACGCTGCAGTTGCTGAGGCGCGCAGAAAGTCGAAATATTTAGCGGCACACATTCCGCCAACGCTATCAGAAACAGCAGCGCTTCCAAACCGCCCGTTCCTACTCGGAATGACATTTATCACTAGTTTCACGCTATGGACAATAGTAATGATGATTGTGTACTCGCTACGCGATCGGCGATAGCCTCGCCAATGATCATCCTTCGAGATTTAACAAAAATTTATAAGATCCGTGGTCGTCGGAAAACGGTTGCATGCGGTATGAACGCCGTCTTCCCGAGTGGAATATCGGTGGGATTGCTGGGCCGAAATGGAGCGGGGAAATCAACGCTCCTCAAACTTATCGCAGGCTCTGCCGATCCAACGTCCGGACACGTGATCACCAAAGGACGGACTTCATTCCCCGTTGGCTTTGCTGGATCGTTCCATCCCGACATGACGGGGGCACAAAACACGCGGTTTGTAGCTAGGATCTATGGTGCAGACACATCAGCATTGATCGACTATGTCGCAGATTTTGCAGACCTTGATATTCATTTCCATCTGCCTTTTCGCACCTACTCCGCAGGCATGAAATCGCGTCTAGCTTTTGGTGTGTCCATGGGGCTCAAATTTGACACATATCTTATTGATGAGATTACTGCAGTCGGTGATGCCCGTTTCAAGCAAAAAAGCCAGCAGATTTTCATGGACCGGCTTTCCACAGCAGGGGCCGTTTTTGTTAGCCATGCCAATGGGATGCTGCGCGAACTATGCACTGCAGGTGCTGTCATCGAGGGGGGCAAGCTGACATACTTTGATGACGTTAACGATGCGATAGCACATTATAAATACAGTACAGCCAAGTGATGACTTGATCCCAAGGCGTAGCATATGGCCCCACCCTTCCTGCCCGAAACCACAAAGTTGGCGTATTGCATCGGCGCGCAAAAGGCTGGGACGACATGGCTGTATGAGACGCTGCGAACCAGCAACGAAATACACTTTTCACGCAACAAGGAACTGCACTATTTCGATGTAATCTCTGGTAAAGCTGAACAGGTCTTCAGGCTTCGCATTAACGCAGTCAAGACTTTGGCGAAGGAACTGATTTCGGAGCACGGCAAAATAAACAGAAGACGGCTTCAAATTCTGACGGAATTGACGGATCTTTTGTCCATATACACCGATGATGAGGGGGATCATGAGGCATATCTGACCTACCTTTTACAAGGGTTCACCGGACAACGAGTAATCTGCGATATTACCCCCGCCTATGCAATTCTTGATGCTAAAGAGTTTGCTGAGATGGGCAAGCTCGGGCAGGCATCTTTTATCTTTATCATGCGAGATCCGATCGACCGTATGTGGTCACAGATCAGGATGGCAGTCAGTTCAGACCGTTCCCAGTTCAGTGATTTCCAACATGCGTGTGAGGTACGAGCCCAACATCTGATCGATAGCAATAGATTGGCCAACCTAGAGCGGGCAAATTATCGTCGCACAATGTTAGAACTTGAGGCAGCTATACCTCGTGACCGGATCAAATATGCCTTTTACGAAGATCTTTTTCATGTCCGCACCATGCGAGATATCTGTACCTTTCTGGAAATAGCGCCACTGACACCTAAAGCTGGCCTTCGCAGCAACACCGGGCGTCACGCTATGCTGCCCGAGGTATTGAAAGAACAATTTCGCCATGCCTTCTTTGCGCAGTATGCATTTATCCTGGACCGTTTTAAGTCAGCAACCCCAGCCAGATGGCACATTAACTTTTCGCCTCAGGGCATGGGTTAGTGAAGTTAAACTTGCGTCATAAACGAACGATGCTTTTCGCAACGCCCCGCATAATTTCTGCGCTCATTTTGCGTGAGATCGGAACAAGCTACGGCAGATCCCCGGGGGGCTACCTTTGGGCCTTGGCCGAACCGGTTCTGGGAATTGCACTTCTAACTGTCATTTTTTCAATCGGTTTCCGGACACCTCCAATCGGCGTAAATTTTCCACTTTTCTACGCGACCGGGTTGTTGCCTTTCTTAATGTTTGTTGATCTCAGCAATAAGGTTGCGCAGGCCATTAATTATTCGAAGCAGCTACTCGCTTACCCCAGAGTGACCTTCATAGATGCTCTATTGGGTAGGTTTATTCTGAATTTTTTAACACAGTTTCTTGTGGCATTTATCACTTTAGCTGGTGTTATATTGTGCTTCGACACACGGGCAGCACTCAACTTTTCACAAATTGCGTCCGGGTTGGGGTTGATCGCCGCATTGTCGTTTGGCCTTGGCACATTCAACTGCTTCATGATGTCTATGTTCCAGATTTGGCAGCGCATTTACGCAATCTTCACGCGACCGCTTTTGCTGCTTTCTGGCGTCATTTTCGTGTATAGCACGGTGCCCGAACCCTATCGCGGGTGGCTATGGTATAATCCTCTTGTTCATATTGTGGGGCGCGTGAGGGCCGGATTCTACCCCAACTATGACGCACCTTTTGTCTCCGTATCATACGTTTATGCCATATCAGCATTTTTCGGTATATTCGGGCTATTGCTTCTCAGACGCTATCACCGTGACATCTTAGAACGCTAGAGGACCGCATGCGGTGGTCCGCTAAAAGGATTCGAAATCCCCTTTTAAGTCGGAAAGGTCAGCCACACCCATTAGGTCAAGCGTCCTCCCACTACCGAAATCCAACGCGATATCCCCGCCATCACTTTGGCGAGCATACGATTGCAGCAGTGTCAGGGTAACACTGCCTCCCCCCCACAAAGTGGAGTCCAATGCGAGTGTGTCAATTCCGGGCTGGAAGCTCAAAATTGTATCTTGGCCCGACCCGTAAATAAATGAGTCCGCGCCAATCCCGCCCGACAGAATATCGTCGCCCGCGCCTCCATCAAGCGTATCACGACCGGCGTTTCCCTTCAGCAGATCATCGCCATCGCCCCCTATGACCAGATCTGACCCATTGTCGCCCGACAGCGTGTCGTTTCCTGACCCTCCGTTAACTGTATCGTTATTGATCCCACCGGCCAAACGGTCATTCCCGCTGCCGCCTTGCAGCACATCAGCGCCCGCATTTCCAAATATCTGGTCATTCCCACCACCGCCAAACAGGTGATCCGCGCCCGCGCTCCCCTCTAGTCGGTCCTTGCCCGCCCCGCCCCACAGGCTGTCCGCGTTCAAGCCACCGATCAAATGGTCGTCGCCGCTATCGCCATAGATTTTATCTGCACCGTTGTTTCCTATTAACGTGTCGTTCCCGTCGCCACCACCTAGCGCATCATATCCATCCCCCCCGGTCAGCGTGTCATTGCCATCGCCACCTCGGATGGTATCCCACCCGATGCCCCCCCAGATCTGATCCGCATCGGCGCCCCCGTCGATCAGGTCGCTGCCGGCGTTGCCATAGATCATGTCGGCACCGCCTTCGCCCAAGAGTGTGTCGTTGCCGCCCCCCCCGCTCAAACGGTCCTCCGACCCGCGCCCGCTGATATGATCGTTTGCACCCTCCCCCACCAGAGTATCTGACTGGGGCGTCCCGACCAGCACCAACGGGATTGGCGCGGCTGGTGCGGTTGACGTGTCAGGCTCTTCTGGCAGGATCCAATTGGGCATGAAACGCGACTGCCCGACCACATCTAGGGATTGGATGTCGCTGATGCTAAGGGATTGACCGTTCGACGTTTTAATCACCAATTGTTCGTCACCGAAGGACAGAACGGCACCGTCACTAGTAGAGACAACCGACAGCTGCGAAGCATGCCGCAGAAACGGCCATCCGGAAAGATCGATGCTGTCCTGCTTAATATCAAAATCAACAATTGTATCTATGGTACCATCTGAGGACAGAACAAACCGATCACGACCAGCACCGCCAGCCAGCGCGTCTGCGCCCCCACCGTCACGCAAAATATCGTCGCCCTCACGCCCCGATATTTGGTCCCCTCCCGCCCCGCCGGACAACAGATCATCCCCCGAACCCCCACTAATCGTATCCCCTTGCCCGGTCCCTATTACTGCGTCGACACGGGTAGAGATATCGACCGTGAAAACGCTTAGTCCCGCTTCTGCCCCTGACGCTACGGCAAGGTGCAGCACATCACCCATGAGTGAAAAGTTAATGGCTGAAACAGCATCGAGGGTGCTGTCCTCCGTGTCTTCAATCGAAACAAGATGCAGCAACCGTCCGTCGTCCAACAGCTCGAACACCGAGACGCCATCGTCCCCACCCGCAGCCGCGAGGTACGCGCGGCCGTTGTGCGCCACGGTTTCAATCACATGTACACCGTCAAAACGCGTCGCCCGTGTATCGAGCACATGATCGGTTAAGGTTAACGTACCATCCGGCGCGAGCTTAGCGACGCTAAGAGATGAGCTCCCCGCGGCGGCCAATACTGCAAATCCCTGCCCCCCGGCTTCGACAAATGTGGTCGCTATCGGCACACCGATCCCCACGCCCTGCTCCGCCGCGATGCGGGAAACCTCTTGGGGGACACCGTTTTGGTCAATTTCGTACGAAACCAATGCGTTATCTTGGGCCGACGCCGCCAGAAGATAGGGTGTCCCGCTCGCATATCCGACGCTCAATCCGGTGAGACCTGCCTCTGATCCGGTACCGCTTTCGCTTGAAATCCGCGAAAGGGTTCCGTCATCGTTCAACCGCCATGCTCCGATGCTATCGGCCCCGCGCACCAGACCGTACAAATAGCTTTGGCCGTTGGCGTCCAGCATTTCGGTCCCAAGCAGTTGCGCTGGCATGTCCCCCCCGGTCACGGCGGACGCCTCTCCAAATCGACCATCATTGGTCAAGCTTACCCGGGTGAGCGCGGCATTTTCCGCACCTGTTAGCAGCAATGCCCCTTCAACAACTTCAATCTTGCTGGTGACACCAGCCTGCGTCCCCCCCCCAATGGGGCGACTGTCCAGAAACCGTAGCCCCCCTGCGTCATCTATACGATAGGCCAGTAAATCACCGCCCCCAAAACGCGAGGTCGTGTATAAAACCGACCCGCCAGAGGACTGTACAACAGCCATATCCGTTACCCCCGTCAGCGCCAGATCCGCCCGGCTGGGTAGCGTGATTAAGTGGTCAAGCTCCATCGTTTTGTCCCCGCATTGGTGTTGCGGGGACCAAGATGCGCTGAAGGTCTTAACGGTGGCTTCATGATTTATGGCGGCATTATGGTTCTTTCATACAATTTTCGGGATTTACGCGCTTAGACATATATACCGCCGCTTTGGACGCTGCCCGCCGTATCCCCAGGCAGCACAATACCGCCACTCTGGATCACGCCCTGGGTCGCCACATCAAAGCGCTTTCCCGTGGCCGCCCCCGCGAAACTATGCCCGCTAAAATCCGCCTGTCCCGCCATCGTGCAGATCGCAAAGGCAGTGGTGAAATTTGGCGTATTGGATAAGGTTAGAGCCTGAACACCGCCCCCAAGCACTGCCCCCTGCGACAGCCGCAAGTGATAGGCCGCGCCGCCGTCGATCGCGTAAGAACCGCCCCCTTCTAGCCGCCCGCCCACGAGATCAATATGCCCGCCAGCAGTACCAAAGGTGACCTGATCCACCTCTAGCACGCCACCGGACAAGACGCGGAGTGTCGGCTCGGTGCCGGACATCTCCAGCCTTACCCCACGCAGCTTCAGCCGTCCCGTGACCAGCTCCATCGCAGCCCCCGAGGAGGTCACGGTCACAGCGTTGGGGTTGGTGACATTACCAATAATCTCAATACCGCCGCCCCCCAACGGAGCCATGATCCCAACCGGCACAGCGCCCAGATCATAGACACCATCGGCAAGCTGCACCGTCACCAGATGCCCGCTCCCGTCGACATGCGCTACTTCCGTCACTGCACGGTCGAGCGTCGCAAAGGCACCCTGGCCAGCGGCCTGGCCGTCGCGGGTATCGCTTCCCAACAGCGGATCGACATAGTAGGTGCGCGGGCCGGTCAGCATCTCGCGCCAACCCGAAACCGGGGCCGTCACCCGCCCCGTCGCCGCTTCGATCCGCAAGGCTTCGGCCCAGCTGCTGCCGTCCGCGCTCACCTTGAACGTGAAATCATCGCTTCCCGCAGTCCCCAACTCCGCACGCCCGCCGAATCCGGTTTGGAACAACAGACTGGCGGTATCCCCCGCCGCCGCTTTGTTTATCTTGACCTGATGGCCGGCACCGGCATGGTTAAAAAGCACCGCATCCGACGCCACAACCAGCCGGTTATAGCCATCGGGGGTCGCGCCCACGCCCAATTGCGGCACATCGCTGAGACTGGGCACCGCCCAGCGCGTCCCGTCATACACAACATGTGCTTGGCTCGGACTGACAAGCGCCACCCAACCGGGCAAAGCTGCGATGAACTGCCAAGCACCATCTACAAAAACCGCTATCTCGTGGTCATGCCCGGCCCAGTCTGCCTGACCGTCTGCCGCCACAAGAAATCGGTCCCCCTCCGATGCTGTCGAAGGCGGCACCTGCTGGGTATAGGATTGCACAGCCAGTTGAACCACAGCATCCAGCAATCGCAACGCCTCGTTATGGGTGACATGCTTTTGGGCCTGTGACGGCTGGATATACGGCAGGGCAAGGACGGGGGACGTATCGGTCATATGGCGGCTCCGGTTTTGGTGAATTCAATCGACCGACACCCTGCGGCATTTCGGTTAACACACCCCTGCACCACCGCACGGCACCAGTGGTGGGCGCGCCCCAAGACGCTGGCCCTGCCGCTTAGGAGCTCGTAGCGCCATTACGCATCCAGCGGCTGACATTCCGTGCGCGACCCGCTAGACACTTGCTAGCAAGGATCGGCCAACTGGCCACAAGGACCAGAACAGCGGATATGACACCACCACGACGCGACCAGAACAGGGCAGCCATATGACCACGATGATCCCCGCCTGGGTCAACGGAAGGCTCTCTCCCGTCGAAAAGCTGGAGGTCCACGAGCGCGGCCTGCGCCACAAGGCGATTTCGGTATTTGTGATGCGCGGGCACGAAACGCTGATCCAACGTCGGGCGCTTGGGAAATATCACACCCCCGGCCTTTGGGCGAACGCCTGCTGCACGCACCCATTCTGGGACGAACCGGCCCTGACCTGCGCTAAACGGCGGCTGGACGAAGAGCTAGGGATCACAGGGCTTCGGCTAGAGCATCGCGATCAGGTCGAATACCGCGCTGACGTGGGCAATGGCCTGACTGAACACGAACTGGTAGAAATCTATGTCGCCGAAGCTGTCGCGCTGACCGATGTTACCCCCAACCCCGCAGAAGTGATGGACACCGCCTGGGTCGATCTGACCGAACTGGCCCGCAAGACCCGCGAAACGCCAGAGCACTTCACTCCCTGGCTGCGCATCTATCTTGCTGACCATATGGACAGCATTTTTAGTGATTAGTCCTCAGCGTCCTTGGCTGGTTTCGGGGTGAAGACCATCAACAATGCATCGTCCTCGCGCAGCAAATGCACTTCAGCCCCGCTTGCGACGATCTCGGGCCGTGTAGGGCAGTCTTTTGGCGCTTCGACGCAGGCGACAGCAGTTTTGCCGGTCAGCTGCTTCAACCGCGAGGGCAGCGCTTTGTAGGACTGTATACCCGCCTTCACCCCCGAGGCGATTTTCGATGGATCGCCAAAGATATAGACCGGCCCTTCGGTCGCCTGCACCTCCTGCGCCCAGGTCTTTGTATCACTGCGCCAGGCATTCGCCTGACCATAGGCCAGAAACAGCTGGATAAACCAAACACCGATGATCAGCAGCAGCGCATTACGCCCCAATCTACCGGATAGACCCTCCTCATCGCTCAGCAGCTGGACGGCACGTACGGTGGTCAGCGCAAAAAACACCCAGAAAAAGATGAACGCCCGCGGCGGTACGATCACACCAAGCTTCAGCGCCTGAGCCACCACCAGCGCCAGCCCGATGGCCAACCCAGCCCCGAGATAAAGCGCCTCAAGCGGCGCGCGTTTGCGCAGCACATTCAGCGCCAGAATATACAGAAAGGGAATAAAGCCGATCAACGGCGGATACCCGATGCCTGTGCGGTTCAGGAAAAGCATCAGGCTCTCCCCCAGTTTCGGAAGGTTCGCGATCATCCCGCCAAGCCCGTGCCCGGCCGTCGGCTCACGCCAATCAGCCACGGGCACGCCAAACACACCATGCACCTGCCAGTTCAACGTATAAACAGTCAGGACCGCCACGACAAAACTGGCGCAGAACAGCACCAGTAATCCCGCAAGATCGCGCACTGAACGGACCCGCGTGCGGGCAATACACACCGCCAGCAGCAATAGCGGATAGGTGGTATAGGCCATAAAGCTGACAATCACGAACAGCGGCAACAACCTGCGCAACTGCGTACTAGAGAGATAGCACGCCAACACCGCAAACAGCGTCACAACGGCCAGCCCTGGTATCAGCGTGTTGAACCAAAGCGAGATCAACATCTCGGACGGGCAAACCAGCACGAGCAGGGCCAGAACGACCGTGAACCACCGCGACGCGTCCGGCCCTAGTGTGGTCACCGCAAGCGCTGCCACGAAGCCCGCCCATAGGCTCTGATACAGGGAAAAGTTCAACCACGCGGGCGTCACGATCTCGCGCAGGTGCCAGATATAATTCAGCCATCGCCCCTCGTGCAGCGTCTTGTTCCAGAACACAGGCGCATCGCCGAAAAAGGCAGGATAGTCATCATGGCGGATCATCGGGTCCAACAGGTTTTGTCCCGTCAGCAGAAAAGCCGCCGCCAGCGTGATCCAGAACATTGGCGCAAGCTGCACCCGTTCGGCATCAACCCGCATCGCCGACCGCTCCCCGACTGCCGCCGTCATACAGCCGCGCGACCCACAGTCTTTGCCCGACGGGCCCGCAGCGCCAAAACCAAAGCCCGCGCCTGTGCAATCGCAGTGACTGCACCGCGTGGCAGGGTCTTTACCACGGCCAGACGTAACCGCCAAACCAGACTGCCCGCGTTTCCGACCTTCTGACCTGCAGGGACCTCGGTCGCAAGGATCTCTGCTGGCAACCCGTCGCGACCGGCTGCATTCACATAGAGGATCGCGTTATAGCGATACCAAGGCGCGATATCCTTGTTGTCCTTCAATGCGGGGCGCACGCAGTCATAAGCGACATAGCCCTTCGCGGCGAACAGCTCTTGCCAGAAGGACAGGGGTTGTTCGTTTACGTGAAACTCTCCGCCTTGGCCCGTGACCGCAGCAGAAAACAACACCCGATCCGATGCGCGGGTCAGACTGTCGACCAGAACCTGCGACGCTTCGGTCGGCAGATGCTCCCCGACCTCAAGGCTTTGCGCCAGATCAAAGCGCCGGCCCGTCTCGACCGGTTGGGTCAGGTCGGCCGCCATGAACTGCTCGGGCGCGACCGCAAGCTGCGCCCGATCGACATAGTCCCCGTCAACGGCCAGCACATCACCTGCACCGCCTTTGCGCCATTCATCCATCCAAACGCCGCGCCCACTGCCCAGATCAATAACCGAAGATGGCTTGAGCAATGGAAACAGCAACGACACAAACGGTTTGGCCGACGCGCGCGCGCTTTGGTTGATGTAGTCGAAAAACGTATCGCTATAGATATGGCTCACGATGTGTACTCCTTTGTGGGGTGCGGCAGGGCGAACACCCAGAGGGTCATCAAAATAAAGTTTTGCACCGGCAAGTACAGCGCGACAGCCAGCGCCGCGGCCCAGGCAGGTACGCCCAATGCCTGCGCGAAAGGACCCGTCACAAGCGCCGACATCGCAAAGCCGCAGCCGGTCATGATGGCAAACTTTGTGATCTGGCTGCGATCGACCAACCGGCGTTCAAAGGTGAACAGCGCGTGCCCGATATATTGCAGGACGATAGCCAGGAAAAACGCCGCGGCATTCGCTTCTACTTGCGGCAGCCCCGCCGCCAAAAACGCCGGATACATCACCACATAGGACGCTGCAGTCACAGCCCCAATGAGAGCAAAACGGGCACATTTATAGTCTAAAATAGGCATTATGCGCGCAACCTTTTCACGTCAGGGACCATATCGCGGGTATCGTCGCTCACGAAGTACAGCGGCCGATCCTTGGCTTCGACGTAAAGGCGACCGATGTATTCCCCCAGAATTCCCAGCGTCAACAGCTGCGCCCCCGAGAAGAAGCTGACTGCCAGCACCACCGAGGCCCAACCGGGCGCGGTCTGGTAAACGATCAGCGAATAAATCACATAGACTGCCATCAACGTCGCCATCAGCAGGCTGACAAAGGACAGACGTGTCGCGAGCTTGAGCGGCTTCGTCGAAAAGGCGGTCATCGCGTCGATGGCAAAGCGCATCATCGCGCGGAACGGGTATTTGGTCTCTCCCAAGGCGCGTGGCGCACGGATATATTCGATCCCAACCTGCTTGAACCCAGCCCACGCAAACATGCCACGAATAAAACGGGCCTTTTCGGGCATCGCCAGAACAGCGTCGAGCGACCGGCGGTTCACCAGACGAAAATCGCCAGTATCCTGTGGGATCGGCACATCAGACATGGCGTTCAGGAAGCGGTAGAACAGATGCGCCGTGGCTTTTTTGAACATCGTCTCGCCCTGACGCTCGCTGCGCCGGCCATAAACCACGTCAAATCCGCGATCCATCATGAACATCATATCCACCAGCAACTCGGGCGGGTCTTGCAGATCGGCATCCAGCATGAAGATACGTTCACCCTGCGCGGCCTCAAGCCCCGCAGTCAGCGCGATCTGGTGGCCACGATTGGCAGACAGTTTGACCCCCACCAATTGCGCACAGCTTGCTTGGGCGACCTCGATCGCTTTCCATGTGGCGTCTGTCGATCCGTCATCGACGAGAATGATCTCTGCACGGTCTTTCCAAGGCGCGATGGCCTGCGTCAGCCGCGTCACCAAACCCGGGATCGAGGCTTCCTCGTTCATGCAAGGAATAACAACAGAAAGATACATTTCACACCGCCTGAATAGTTGACCTCTTTAGGGGTAATCAGGCGATGTGGCTGAAATAGGGCACTGATTGGTTCAATTTACGGAGACCTCGACGACCTCAGAACCCATCCGGCCATCCAGCCCCACAACGCAAAAGGCCGGACATTTCTGCCCGGCCTTTGCTAGTCAATCGTGGTCAAATCAGTTGCTGACGGCGCTCCCCACGCTTAGGATCTGTGGCAGAATTTGCGAGACAGCGCGGCTCCATTTGGTAACGGGCTGTTGCGCGATAAAGATGATGTCATCGGGGCGCAGCTCGAACTTCGGAGCCAGGGCAAAGTTCGCCGCATTACGAGCATCAAGATGCCATGCCGTGATCGCCCCCAGCTCGCGCGGATCAGACGATGCGCGCAGAACATACACTTGCGACACATCACCGGTCGACGACGCCACGCCACCTGCATCGTACAATGCGTCGGCCAGACTTGCTTTGCGTTCAAACGGCAGCGCAAAACGCGACTGCGTCCCGACCTCACCTGCCAGATAAACATATTCGCGGTCGTCAGCACCAAGCTCGCGACGCGTCTGATAGTTGCTGCGTGCCTCCTCTAAGCTTGAACGACGCAGGGACACCTCAAACTGCAGCTCTTGCAACGCAGAGGCACGGGCTGCCTGACGCGCTTGCACCAAGGTGATCTGTTGGGCGAAATATTCCTGCGCGCGGACCAGTTCATATGCCGTATCAACGAAAATCGCATCGCCGGGCAGCAGGCGCGTCTTGGTCAGGCTGGCGCGGGAATAGAGCTGCGACAGAGGAATCTGGTACAGCGTGCCATCGCGGTACAGACGGATCGAGGCATAGTCCTGATCTTCGACCGTGATCCCGCCTGCAGCGGCCAAAGCCTCTTCCAGATACAGCGGCGTCAACGTCACCGGCACAACCGTTGGCTGCGACACAGCACCGCCGATAGAAACACGCCGCGAATTGAATTCAGAAATCTCGAGGCTGAACGTCGGGTCAATCTGGTTCTCGACCAGACGCTGGAACAAGGCAGCCTCGGCGTCCTCGATGGTCAGACCGGCGATGCGCACGCGGCCCACGTCGGGAATGTTGATCGAACCGTCATCCTGCACAGTATAGCCTTGGCGCGAGTTTTGCGCGGCCAGCAGCCCGGACAGTTGTTCGACCGATCCAGCAGCACGTGGCGTGGCCAGCAACACGACATCGCCGACACCAATTTCATAGGGGCCAGGATCATTTGCGGGGGGCAAACGCAGCTCAAGCGCGTTAGGACGGGTTTGAACGTCAAGCGTGGGCGAAGGCAGCGCCCCGGTCCCGCGCAGGCCGGAACCGCTTCCGGCAGTACGCGAAAAGACAGCTGGCAGGCTTTGCGGCGCATAGGCAGATCTATTCGCCTGAATGACAGTTTCAGCGGTCAGGTTCAGCACGCGTACGTTGGTGCCGCCTGCTGCGCCCTCTACCACCTTAGGTGTTCGGTAAACCGTACCACAGCTTGCAAGGGCCAGACCCAAAATAGCTACCACTAGGTATCGCACTTTAATACTCCCATTCATCATGTGACACCTCGCCCCCAGACAGGTTCGGCCCCGGTTAAACTAGCGTGCAGCAGCCTTGGTCATAAGATACCCGACTTCGCCGCCAGCCCATTGCCGCGCCTGAACAATGGCACTGCTGTTTACACTGACCCAATACGTATTCCGAAACGACTGGTCCAGACTTTTACAATCCTCTGTCACCTTACGCGTCGCCACTGCGCCGATTTCAAGCGCCAGTGTTGCACTGCCTTGATTTTCGACCAAACACCGGTATGCCCGCGTAGAGATTTCATCGGTCCCCGTCAGATTGCTGTGCAGCCGGTCGGAATAACCGCCACGCCCAGACAAGATCAACGCTTTGGGCTCGGACACATCCGCGGCAAACAGCTCGGAGCCAAGCCCACGCGTGCCCTGCAGCATGCCGTCTTCCAACATCAGCGCCGTCAAATCCGAACTCAGCCAGGTATCGACGCCGTTCACCCGCGCTTCGCGCAGCATGCGGCCGGTTTGCTTTCGGTTTTCCACCGTGAGCAGCAGCGCGGGATTAGAGGTGTCCTCCACCAGCGCAGCAAAGCGTGGTGGGAACCCCTGCGAGGTCTTGGGCACAACAGAATCGTCGTCCACAGCAACCGCGACACCACGTGCCAGCAGGCCTTTGCTTTCACTACAGGCGGACAGGCCCGCCAGACATAACCCGAGGGTAAGCGCACGTAAGATCATCGCAGGTATCTCCCCCAGCTGTCCCGCAGCTCTTTGCCGCGATAATCGCGCACGACCCCATGCAAACGGTTGGCCACAGCAAGACGCGCGCCACCGTCACGGGTGATCGGTTTGATGGTTTGTTGGATTTTCGTACGCGACGGACGCCCGGTGATCCACGACAGAGGCACCTCGAACCGCAATCCTTTGTCAAAGGACCCTTCGCCAAAATCGTCAAACGACACATCCGTCAGCGTGAAATACCCGCCAACCTTGAACCCGTTGTTGAACTCGCGATCCAGTGACAACGTCGCGCCGTAATCGCCCGCGAGATAGCGACCCACGTCAAGCTGGCCGTAAAACCCGTTGCCCAGATCGTAATAGGCCGAAGCGTGACCGGTCACGACATCGTAATCCTGGAACCCGAACAACATGTCAAAATCACGCTGTTTGACATAGTTTAGCTCCGCACCAAGCGCGAGACGGCTGGCCATCGGGTACCACAGCACCTCGGTCGAAACACCACCGAACATCCCTTCGAGATACCCAGCCGAGACGCGGCCAAACAAGTCCTTGCCCGGACGGAACAGATATTCGGCTGTCAGGCTGTTAACCTCAAGATCAGATTCCTTGGCATAGCGCACAGCATTCGTACGCACTGGTTCGATGACCGAGTCAGACACGCGGAATGAATCGGCGATATTGCCCACCAGCGGGTAGCGGAACCGACCGGCAAAGGTCAGGCCCGGACGCGGCCGGTAATCCATCTTGAGCTGAACACCAAAATCGGCCCGAATTGGGCTGTTCGGGTCAAAATACGACGTCGCCAGATAGGGTCCGAAAGACGTGTCGAACACGGGATAGATATCCGCCAACTCGCCATCACGCCCCTGCGTATGCCCGTCTTCCAAACGCGCCCGCGCCAAGCTGCGCCACGCACCGTCATAATCATACTGCAGCTCTTCCAGATCAGACCGCTGCGTGACGATCTGGCTAAGCGGCACGCCGCGTTCAAGGAAAACGACGGTGAATTCTTCGATAGCGGGCGGCAGTGTCACCGCCATGGCCCGCGCTGTGCGTCCCGCCGCTTGGGCTTCGTTATTGAAACGGCTATTCTCAACACGCACCGTCGCGCGGGTGCCCGACATGATGAACCCTTGCAGCTCCAGCCCGTCTTCCGCGAGCACGCGCTGCAACACAGTCTCTACCGCATTACGCCCACCACCCGCAGCCGCGTTGTTCCATTCTGCAATGGCCAACCGATTGCGTGCGCCGACCGTCCGCGGGGCCTGCTCCAACCCGCCGGGAACCGATGGGGTCTTGGGATTGATGATATAGCTCAGTTGCGCGCCGACCTCATGCCCACCCACAACGAACCCCTTGAGGTTGACGCCGTTCTTAAACCGATACTCCAGCCCCACATTGATCGGCGAAGACACGTCAATACCGGTGTTCACCGATTCCCGCGTGTATTCATCAGGCGAGTATTCCGCAAACAGCGTCGCTTGATCAGAGAGGTTCCATTTCACGCCGACAAAGGGAGAGGTAGGACCGCTGAACCAATTGCCGGTCTCTAACTGCCCGCCACGGTTCGCATCCCGCGTCCTTGTATCAAAACGCTCAGAGAGCACACTGAACGGGTTCGAAAATGAATTCCGCCCCGCAAGACGCCCCCAGCCCAAGCCGCCGGTGACTTCCAGCTTTGAGCCAAAGCTTTTGGTGGCAACGAAATATTCGCTGCTCAGGATACCGGTACCCAGAAAGTCGCGCAGGCCCACGGCAAACGCGGGGCGCACATCGGTTTCGTCCCAAATCTGGTAATGAACATCAAAACTACGGTCAAAGGTATCGCCGTCCAGTACCGCACTGGAGCTGATATCCTTGATACGAGAGTAGCGGAATGTACCATAAAGGCGCGGCAAAACCTGAAAGGTCGCGGAATACCGATAATTTGGACCAAAGGCGCTGGCCGTAAATGCCAGATCGCCATCCTTCAGCACTCGCGCCGTTGGCATTTCGATCAGACCGGGCGTCCCGTAGGTCGACAGCGATTGGGCAGATGTCTGGGAAAGGCTGACAACGCCGAACACTCCGGCTAACATCGTACAAGCGAGTTTCCTCAAGTGGCCTTGCATCTGACAACCTGCCTATTAATTAACTGTTTCCAATACCGGGACCGTAGAGAAGTTTGAGGTGGACTACACTTTGTGTGCCGCCAGTCAACGGATTTACCATTGCGTTGCGCCAGTTTTGCAACACAGAGGACGCTTGAAAAACGATGCTAAACCGTTGGTTTAAACGCCGTCAACCAGACCCAGAGCCTGAACCGCATTTCGACCCCATCACGCCGGACGTACCCGTGGTCGCGATTGGCGATATCCACGGTCGTTTCGACTTGCTGGAGCGGCTTCCAGAACCCTCTCGTGGTACGCAGGTGATTTGTGTCGGTGATCTGGTCGACCGCGGCGAACAAAGCGCACAGGTCTTGCGCGCCCTGCACAGCCAGCCGGATATCATTACGCTGATGGGCAACCACGAGCAGATGATGCTAAAATTTATTGATAATCCGAAAGAGAACGGCCAGCGCTGGCTGCGCTATGGCGGGCTGCAAACCCTATCGAGTTTTGACGTCTCGGGCGTATCGCAAACCTCTTCTGGAGCCGAGCTTGAGCGGGCCCGTGATGCATTGCGCGAGGCCATGGGCGATGCGCTGGTTGACTGGGTGACCAACCTGCCGACCTCTTGGGTCAGCGGCAATGTTGCCTTTGTTCACGCCGCGGCTAACCCATTGATTTCTCTAAAGGATCAGGAAAGCCGCACGTTGCTTTGGGGGCATGAGGATTTCGGGCGCAAACGCCGTCGCGACGGTATGTGGATCGTGCACGGGCATACGATTGTCGACACGCCTATGGTCAAGGGCGGCGTTGTTTCGATCGATACCGGAGCCTACGCAACCGACAAATTGACCGCCGCAACCATCCATAATGGTGAGGTCGAATTCAGCTACGCCTGATCTGATAGCGGCCCGGCTTTAACCGCGCCTTAGGATACCTCTGCTTTAGCTGACACATCGGCAAAGTCGCCGGTTTTACTTGTTGGTTCAAAGCACGGGGTGATGATGGCGTTTATCGAGGTAGGGATAAGACGGGGCGGTGGTCCCTACGTGGGCCGGCTACTGTATCATCGCGTAGGAAAGCGGCTGTTCGATCTATCAGTCAGCCTTGTGCTGCTGCCCTTGATACTACTGCTGATCGTTCTGTTGTGCTGTTATATGGCCACTCACGGGCAAATCGGTCTATATGCCCATCCACGAATCGGACGGGCTGGCAAACCGTTCCGCTGCTGGAAAATCACGACAATGGTACCCAACGCTCAGGCCGTCTTGCCAGCGATTCTTTCTGCCCGACCGGACTACGCGCTGGAATGGGCCCTGTACCAAAAGCTGAGAAATGATCCCCGTGTCATCCCCGGCGGCCAATTTCTGCGGCGCACGGGCTTGGACGAGTTGCCCCAAATCTGGAATGTCCTCCGGGGCGATATGTCGTTGGTCGGACCTCGTCCCGTGACGCGCAGCGAGTTGCACAGCTATGGGGAAGCACGTGGCGCGTATCAATCGGTGCGCCCCGGCATCACCGGACTATGGCAAGTCGCAGGGCGCGGTGTAATGCTGTTCGATGAACGCGTCACGCTTGATGAACGCTATACGCAGCAGATGTGCTTTGCCGGTGATCTACAGATCATCGCACGGACCCTGCCCGTTTTGCTGCGCCCCACCGGTCACTAAGGGGGCGCAGCACTGGCCACAGTATGTGGCAATCGGCTTGCGCGCTAAACCAACCCTTTGATCCCTGTGGCCGTCGTACCGGTGCCCCGCACTTGCGCGACCCGAAACGGATAGACGACCCCGGCCATCAGCCCGACCAACGTGATCGCATCCCCGCTCTTAAGCGTCACCGCTACATCGCCTGGCCCACCAATCATAAAGCCTCGTGTGACCTGCGGCAGGTCGGCGGCATCATCTGGCACGACATCAAAGGCCCCACAAATCGGGCCGGTTAATCCTGCAGTATAGTCCCTGAAATTGTCAGTAATTGGCATGTCACTCTCCTTTATTGGACAGCGCAGCTTGGTCTACTGACCCTACCTAAAACTTATCCCACCGTACGGTCCTGCCGCAAAAGGGGCCTCCAAGGCCGTCAAGCGGCCTTGGAGCTATCACTTACGCAAGCTTGCCGTGGCAATGCTTGAATTTCTCACCAGATCCGCAGGGACATTCGTCATTGCGCGAAGGGTTGCCCCATGTGGTCGGGTCATTCTCGTCAAACCCAGCAACGGCAGTCGATCCCGTCTCCGTAGTCGCCGTAGTCTCCGTAGCCGCCGGCGCTGCGCTGTTGTCTTCGGCCGCTTGCGCTGCTGCAACCTGTGCACCTGCCTGACGTTCCTGCATTTGCGACATCAGCTGCTGTTGTTCTTCTTCCGTCATCGGACGGATTTGACCCAGTTTCTGTGTCACTTCGGTCCGGAGACTGTCCAGCATGCTCTCGAACAGCTGGAAGGATTCGTTTTTATACTCGTTCAACGGATCCCGCTGCGCGTAGCCGCGGAAGCCCACGACCGACCGCAGATGCTCTAGCGTCAAAAGGTGGTCACGCCATTTGCCGTCGATCGCCTGCAACAACACCTGCTTTTCAATGTTGCGCATGTTCTCGGGGCCGAACTGTTCAGCCTTTTGCGCCATCATGGAATCGCTGGCCTCGATCAGACGTTCGCGGATCACTTCGTCGTCCACGCCCTCTTCTTCACACCAGGCCGCGACAGGTTCGTTCAGGTTCAACTGTTCGACAACCGCGGCTTGGAAACCTTGTGTATCCCACTGATCTGCATAAGTTTTTGGCGGCATAAACTGGTCGATCAGATCGTCAATTACCTGCTCGCGCATGTCGGCGGTGATCTCTTGCAGGTCGGCGGCTTCCATGATGTCGCGGCGCTGGCCAAAGATGACCTTCCGCTGGTCGTTCATCACATCATCGAACTTCAACAGCTGTTTCCGAATGTCAAAGTTGCGGCCTTCGACCTTGGCCTGCGCTCGTTCAAGTGACTTGTTGACCCAAGGGTGCACAATCGACTCGCCCTCTTTGAGACCAAGTGTGGTCAACACTTTCTCAAGCCGTTCCGACCCAAAGATACGCATCAAATCGTCTTCGAGCGACAGATAGAACGACGACCGGCCCGGGTCACCCTGACGGCCGGAACGACCACGCAGCTGGTTATCGATCCGCCGGCTTTCGTGACGTTCAGAGGCCAGAACATAAAGGCCACCGGCCTCCAGTACTTTTTTCTTTTCGTCCGCGTGCTCCGCCTCGATCTTTTCACGAATGGCAACGGGATCGGCCTCTGGATCGGCGTCCAGTGCTTCGATCACCTTCAGCTCGACGTTGCCGCCCAGCTGAATGTCGGTGCCGCGACCGGCCATGTTTGTGGCAATGGTCACCGCGCCGAATTTGCCCGCATCTGCGACAATCTGGGCTTCTTGTTCGTGCTGGCGTGCGTTCAAAACATTATGCGTAATGCCCGCTTCGGTCAGCATCTGGCTAAGCATTTCAGATTTCTCGATAGAGGTCGTTCCCACCAGAACCGGCTGGCCTATCGCATTGGCTTCTTTGACCTTTTCGATCATCGCCTGATATTTCTCCAGCGCGGAACGATAGACTTGGTCATCTTCGTCCACGCGTGCGACGGGCACGTTGGTCGGCACAACCACAACACCCAGACCGTAAATTTCGGCGAACTCTTCGGCTTCGGTTTCGGCAGTACCCGTCATGCCCGCCAACTTGTTGTACAGTCGAAAATAATTCTGGAACGTGACGGAGGCGAGTGTCACGTTTTCAGGCTGGATCTGGCAACCTTCCTTCGCTTCGATCGCTTGATGCAACCCGTCGGACAGACGACGACCAGACATCATACGCCCGGTGAATTCGTCGATCAGCATCACTTCGCCATCACGCACGATGTAATCCTTGTCGCGCTGAAACAACTTATGCGCCCGCAAACCTTGGTTTACGTGGTGCACGACCGTGGTGCTTTCGGGGTCATACATCGTGAACCCTTCTTCCAGCAGTCCGCGGCTCAGCAGCTCTTGCTCGAGGAAGTCGTTCCCTTCGTCAGTAAAGGTCACGTTGCGGGTTTTTTCGTCCAGCTCGTAGTGGCTTTCATCAAGCAGCGGGATCACATCATCGACGATTTTATACATCTCGGAGCGGTCTTGCGACGGGCCAGAGATAATCAGTGGCGTCCGGGCTTCATCGATCAGAATACTGTCGACCTCATCCACGATGGCGAAGTTGTGCTGCTTCTGGAAAATCTGACTCAGCTCGGATTTCATGTTATCGCGCAGATAGTCAAAGCCCAGCTCGTTGTTCGTGGCGTAGGTCACATCGCACTCATACGCGGCGCGTTTGTCTTCCTCGGTCATGCCGGACACCGCAGCACCCGTGGTCAGCCCCAGCGAGGCAAAGACCTTGCCCATCCAGTCGGCATCCCGCTTTACGAGGTATTCGTTCACCGTCACGACGTGCACGCCCTTGCCGGTCAGCGCATTTAGATAGGCGGCCAGCGTGGCGGTCAGGGTTTTACCCTCACCGGTTTTCTGCTCGGATATGTTGCCCTGATGCAGGAAAATGGCCGACATCAACTGCGTGTCAAAGGCGCGCAGACCCAAGGTCCGGCGTGCGCCTTCACGGCAGTTTGCAAAGGCTTCCGGCAGCAGGTCATCCAGGCTTTCGCCATCGTTTGCCCGCTTGCGCAGCTCTTCTGTTTTTTGCTTTAGACCGTCGTCGGTCAAAGCCAAGAATTCGTCTTCCAGCGCGTTGATTTGTTCAACCAGCGGGCGGGTCGCCTTGATTTTACGGTCGTTTGGAGTCCCAAAGACTTTTTTGGCGAGTGTTCCGATGCCCAGCATGCAATCTCCTGCCGAAGTTAAGTTCCTAGGCGTCCATCTGCTTGCCGAGCCGCCGGACAGCCCCTAGATACAAGACTGAACGTGCGCCAAGGCCGCGCCCATAGGGCGATGTAAGGGTCGCACTAAACCGTGTCAATGTAGCAGCCCTTTGCGGCTGCCAAACCAAGGACAGATACATGCAAAAACCTCTCACTTTTCTGGCACCATTCATGGTGGCAGCGTCGCTTGCCCTGCCCACTTTTGCGCAGGACGATGCTGCCGCAAACACCGATGCGCAGACCGATGCACAAACGGACGTTACCGCTGAAACAGTAGTTGCTACAGTCAACGGCACCAACATTACGATCGGCAACATGATCATCGCCCGCGCCACCTTGCCAGAGCAGTATCAACAACTGCCGCCAGAGGTTCTGTTCAAAGGTATTCTGGACCAACTCGTGCAGCAAACCGCTCTTTCGCAGGATTACGAAGGCGATCTGCCAACGCGCATCACACTGGCGCTGGAAAACGAACGCCGCCAGCTGATCGCAGGCGAAGTGATCGAAAAAGCGATGGCACAGGACGTGTCGCAGGAAGAGCTGCAAGCCGCCTATGACGAAGCCTACACCGATGCGGAACCAACCGAAGAGTTCAGCGCGTCGCACATTCTGGTAGAGACAGAAGAAGATGCCAAAGCCGTCAAGACCGAGCTTGATGAGGGTGCGGATTTCGCCGAGCTGGCGAAAGAAAAATCCACGGGTCCCTCCGGTCCTGCAGGCGGTACTCTGGGATGGTTCGGGCCCGGCATGATGGTGCCCGCGTTTGAAACCGCTGTCGCCGAGCTTGAAGTCGGTGCTGTATCCGAACCGGTTGAAACCCAGTTTGGCTGGCATGTCATCAAACTGGACGAGAAGCGCCAGAAAGAAGCGCCTACGCTCGACGAAGTAAAAGACGAGCTGGAAACTCAGGTGCGCCAAGTCAAAGCACAAGCCTTGATCGAAGAAACCACCGAAGCCGCAGATGTTGACCGTTCGGCTGCTGACGCAGTTGATCCCACGGTTCTGACCAACCTGGGCTTGTTGGAGTAATCAATGGGCAAGATCACCGCTGTATCCCCGCTGGCACCCGATCACTTTCCTGATCTTCCTGTCATTGATGGTGTGCGTTTCGCCACCATCGCGGCGGGGGTACGGTATCAAGGCCGCACGGATGTGATGCTGGCTGAATTGACTCCCGGCTCTACGGTGGCGGGGGCGTTTACCCGCTCTGCCACCCGTGCGGCCCCTGTTCTGGACTGTCAGGCCAAAATCGGCGCGACATCGGATACGGGCGCTGCGATCCTGGTCAATTCTGGCAACGCCAATGCCTTTACCGGCAAAGGCGGCGTCATCGCAGTCGAGGCGATTACCGCCGCGGTTGCCGATGTGTGCAACATCCCCCAGTCGCGGGTTTTCACCTCGTCGACCGGCGTGATTGGCGAACCATTGCCCCACGACCGGATCACGGCTGTTCTCGCCGACCTCAAGGGCGCGCTGTCCGACAAGGGCATTTCGGATGCCGCCAAGGCGATCATGACCACGGATACCTTCGCCAAAGGGGCGCGTGCCGAGGTCGAAATTGACGGAAAAACAGTCTCTATTGCGGGGATTGCGAAGGGATCGGGTATGATCGCGCCGGATATGGCGACGATGCTGGTCTATATCTTCACCGACGCAGTTGTTAGCCAACCTGCCCTGCAAAAGATGCTGTCGACCCACACGGATAGCACTTTTAACTGTATCACCGTCGACAGCGACACATCGACCTCCGACAGTTTGATCCTTGCAGCGACCGGCGCGTCGGGCGTGGACGCAAGCGAGAGCGAAGCGTTTTCTGATGCGTTGCACGGCGTCATGTTGAACCTTGCGCATCAGGTTGTGCAAGACGGCGAAGGGGCGACCAAATTCGTCGAAATCGCCATCACAGGTGCCGCGACGGATGCGGATGCCAAGACGCACGGCATGGCTATTGCCAACTCACCGCTGATCAAAACCGCGATTGCCGGCCAAGACCCGAACTGGGGCCGCGTTGTTATGGCGATCGGTAAATCCGGTGCCGCGGCGGATCGTGATCGGCTGTCGATCCGCTTTGGCGACGTTGAGGTCGCAAAAGACGGCTGGCGCAGCCCCGACTACTCGGAAGAGGCGGCGGCGGCGCATATGAAGGGTCAGAACATCACCATTGGTGTTGATCTGGGACTTGGCGACGGCAAGGCAACGGTTTGGACCTGCGACCTGACCCACGGCTATATTGAAATCAACGCGGACTATCGCTCGTGAAGGTTGTACTGGTCTCGGCGGTTGCCCTGATCGATGTGGACGGGCGCGTACTTTTGGCACAGCGCCCGCCCGGCAAATCCATGGCTGGACTGTGGGAATTTCCGGGCGGCAAGGTCGAAGCGGGCGAAACACCCGAAGCCGCGCTGATCCGCGAATTGCAGGAAGAGCTGGGCATAGATACATGGACGTCCTGCCTTGCGCCGCTGACCTTTGCCAGCCACGCCTATGATGATTTCCACCTGCTGATGCCCCTGTTTGCCTGCCGCAAATGGAATGGCACGCCGCAGGCGCGCGAAGGACAGACTCTGAAATGGGTCCGTGCTAATGCGCTGAAGGATTATCCGATGCCCCCTGCGGACATCCCCCTGCTCCCGATCCTGCGCGACTGGCTTTAGGGCCAGCGCCCCTACGCCTCTGTTTCTTTAAGCGTTAAAATGCTGCGCTATCGACTTTTTTGTTGCTAGACTTGAGCAAACAGTCGCTTATAAAGTTGCAACTGCAGGTTCTTCGGGGAGGAAGTAATGCTACGTACAATTACAATTGGCTCTACAGTGTCCGTACAGGGTATTTTCGTACGCGACATGCCAGATGGCCGGATATCGGTTAAGGTCGATAACGCGATCTACACAGGCAAGCCAATCCAGCGCCTAAGCTGACCCTCCAACACGCCAAACTGCCGCGAAACATCTGAACTATCCTCTTTCCCAAGCGTTTGCTTAGGTCATCAAGGATGGATCAAGCATGAAGCCTTCGCGCGTAGTCGTTATTCTGAACAAGGGCTCTGGCCGCAAAGACGGCATAGAACGCAGGTCCCGTATTTCAGACCGGTTTGAACACCACGACATTTCCGTCAGCTTCGTTGAATTTTCGCCCAATGGCGCAGATCTTGGTAAGCTGGCGCAATCTACAGCCGAGGATAACCCCGACGCGACCATCGTCGCCTCCGGTGGGGACGGCACTATTAGCGGCGTTGCCGCTGGGCTGGCGCATGTGCCCAATCAGATGGGCATTATTCCTGCGGGGACATTCAACTATTTCGCGCGTTCTTTGAACCTGCCCGAAACGGTCGATGAAGCCGTCGATGTCATCGCCAATGGCGTGTTGCGGCCCACGGATATCGCTAAGATCAACGGCAACGCCTTCCTGAACAACGCCAGCATCGGGGCCTATGCCGCCATTCTGAAAACCCGCGAAGGCATATACGACCGCTGGGGCCGCAGCCGGATCGCCGCCTATTGGTCGGTGGTCAAGGCGTTGGCTACGCTTCGTGCGCCGCTTAAACTGACAGTCACAGTCGATGGAAAATCGTTTAAACACCGGACCCCTTTGGTCTTTGCTATCAGCAACGCTTTTCAATTGAACCAGATGGGTCTCAGTGGTGAAGACTGTATCGCCAAGGGCGGCATGGTGCTGCTGGTCGCCCCGGACACGAACCGTTGGGGCTTGTTGAAACACGCCGCAGCACTGGCGTTTGGCGTTGCGAAACGGGAAACCGACTATCAAATGCACTGCGGGAACGAGATCACGCTTGAAATGGCCCACAAATCACGCCCCATCGCCCGCGACGGAGAGCTGAGCCGCATGAAAGGTCCGTTCAAGCTAGAGATGCAGCGCGAGGCGTTGCAACTTATCGTGCCCGCCGAATTCAACGAGGTTGTAAGATGAGCACATTGGTGCACCTATCCGATTTACACTTTGGCAAAGACCGACCGGATCTGCTGGAACCGCTGGTGACCTGCGTAAACGCGCTTGAGCCGGATATCGTCGCCATTTCAGGCGATTTCACGCAACGCGCCCGGCGTAGTCAGTTTGAAGAAGCCCAAGACTTTATCCAGCGCCTCAATGCCCCCGTTCTAGGCGTGCCGGGCAACCATGATGTGCTGCTGGACCGCCCCTTTCAACGGTTTTTTATGCCGTGGCGCCGGTACCGTAAGTGGATCAACCCCGACCTTACCCCACGGTTCGAGGATGACGAGATGGTGGTGATCGGTATCAATTCGGTCGACCGGTTTTCATGGCAGACAGGGAAGTTGACAGCGGGGCGGATTGCCCATGCCTGTAAAGCGATGGATGATACCGCCGCGCGCAAGGCGCGCATTTTGGTGGTCCACCATCCGCTACAGCATCCCAACCATACCAAAAAGAAACCGATCCCCGGCGCGGACATTGCATTGGAAAAGCTGCTGTCGTGCGGGGCGAACCTGATCCTCTCGGGGCACTTACACACGTGGCACGCGGAAAACTTCACCGTCGAATCCGGCGGCACCACTGCGATCCAGTTGCACGCCGGGACAAGCCTGTCGTCGCGGGTCCGCGGAGAGCCGAATGACTTTAACCTCGTCAAAATCACGGACGACCAGGTCTGTGTCGACCGGCTGAGCTTTAATGAGGATAAACGGGCGTTTGAAACGACAGAAGCCCGGACATTTAACCGGGCTTCTGATCATCAAATATCGAACGAGGTTTAACTCACTCGAGCGTGCGGACGACTTCTTCACGTGTGAAGATCTCGATAACGTCGCCGGGACGGATGTCTTCGTAGTTCTCGAACGCCATACCACATTCCTGGCCTGACGGTACTTCGGAAACTTCGTCCTTGAAGCGCTTGAGCGTTTTCAGTGTGCCCTCGTGGATCACAACGTTCTCGCGAAGCAAGCGAACACCAGCAGCGCGGCTTGCTTTGCCTTCGGTCACAAGACAGCCCGCAACCTTGCCAACGCCGGTCACTTTGAACACTTCCTTGATCGACGCATAGCCGATGAAATGTTCGCGGATCTCGTTGCTCAGCAGGCCGCTCGCCGCCGCTTTCACATCATCAATCATGTCATAGATGACAGAGTAATAACGGATCTCGACGCCTTTTTGGTTGGCTGAGGCACGGGCCGACGCGTTTGCGCGGACGTTGAAGCCGATAATCGGCGCGTTCGATGCTTCGGCAAGGCCGACATCGGTGTCTGTGATCGCACCGACACCCGAATGCAGAACCCGTACGCGGACTTCGTCGTTGCCGATTTTCTCCATCGCTTGCACGATCGCTTCGGCAGAGCCACGCACGTCTGCTTTGATCAACAAAGGCAGCTCGCTTACTGTCTCGTTCACCTTGGCATTCGCCATCAGCTGTTCCAGCGTCGTCGCCGCACCGGCCGCAGCGCGTTTATCCTTGGCGGCTTTTTCGCGATATTCTGCGATCTCACGCGCCTGCGCTTCGGTTTCGGTCACGTTCAACACGTCGCCCGCACCTGGTGTCCCATTGAGGCCAAGCACCTCGACAGGCACCGACGGGCCGGCTTCTGTGACGCGTTCACCCATGTCGTTGATCAGCGCACGAACCTTACCGTACTGCTCGCCCACGACAAAGATGTCGCCTTGGCGCAGGGTACCATTCTGAATAAGCACAGTTGCGACAGGACCACGGCCCACGTCAAGCTGCGCTTCGATCACGGCACCAACCGCGGCACGGTTCGGGTTCGCTTTCAGTTCCAACAGTTCCGCCTGCAGCGCGATGGCTTCCAGCAGTTCGTCCAGACCTTGACCCGTTGCAGCCGACACTTCGACGTCCTGCGTTTCACCGGACATCTTTTCGACGATGACCTCGTGTTGCAGCAGATCGGTACGAACTTTGTCAGGGTTGGCTTCGTATTTGTCGATCTTGTTGATCGCCACGATCATCGGCACTTTTGCCGCTTTCGCGTGGTGGATCGCTTCGATCGTCTGAGGCATCACAGCGTCATCCGCAGCGACGACCAGCACAACGATGTCGGTGACTTGCGCACCGCGCGACCGCATCGAGGTAAAGGCAGCGTGGCCCGGTGTATCGAGGAAGCTCAGAACCTGACCGTTGTCGGTTGTGACCTGATAGGCACCGATGTGCTGCGTGATACCGCCCGCTTCACCAGTCTGAACCTTGGCCTTGCGGATCGCATCAAGCAGCGATGTTTTACCGTGGTCAACGTGGCCCATGATTGTGATGACCGGAGGACGCGAGACCAGATCTTTCGGATCGTCTTCGGCTTCTTTGATCACATCTTCGACGTCGGCGTCAGAGACGCGTACGACTTTGTGGCCGAATTCCTCGATGATCAGTTCGGCAGTATCCGCATCAATGGTTTCATTCTGCGTCACCATCATGCCGTTGGTCATCAAAGCTTTGACAACCGCGCCGACGCGTTCCGCCATACGGTTGGCCAGTTCAGAGACAACAATCGCGGGGGGCAGATTGACATTGCGCACAATCTTTTCACGCTCGACCGAACCGCCCATGGCCTTCTGGCGCTGACGTTCCTGCTTGCGCTTCATCTGCGCCATAGAGCGCTGACGGCCACCTTCGCCACCGGACAGAGCCTGGTTCAGCGTCAGTTTGCCGGAACGACGGCTGTCGTCGCCACCCTTGTTGCGCTTGTTGGTTTCCTCGCGGTCGCCTTCTTTCTTGCGTGCCACAGGTGTTGGCGCGCCAGATTTTACGTTTGGCGTACGCGGTGCGGCAGGGGCCGCTGCGGGTGCTGATGCAGCGACTGCCGCGGCTTCCGCTTCTTTTTTGCGACGCTCGTCCTCTTCGGCTTTCGCCTTCAGGCTTTCGATGCGCTCGCGTTCTTCGGCTTCTTTCGCGTCGATTTCGGCACGACGGCGCTCGCGGTCTTCCGCGCGGGCCTTTTCGTCGGCTGCGCGTGCTTCGGCTTCTTCTGCCTCGCGGGCACGGGCAGCCTGAACCGCCTTCAGCCGGCGTTCCATTTCGGAATCCGTGATGCCTGCCGGACGCTTGGAGGGATCCCCGAGCGATGGATTGCTACCGCCGCCGGCTTTTGCGCCAGCAGGTTTGGGCACCACAACGCGCTTGCGCTTGGTCTCGACCACGACGTTTTTAGTCCGTCCGTGGCTAAAGCTTTGCTTTACGTTACCAGGGCGCGAAGGCGCACCCCGCAGGCCCAATGTCTTTTTGCCGTCACTATCGCTCATGAAGCTCGTCTATCCTTTCGGGTGACCGTTGCCACCCTCGTTTATGCGCACGCCTTTTAACCGCTGAGCTTCCTCTACAACACGAGAGGTAAGACCACCAGAGGCGAGCGCCCCATGTATCACAGTTTGGCGTCCGAATGCCAAACCCAATTCGTCTGCCGTCAGCCAGCCAATGTAATGACCGAAATGCGGCGTACTTAGTTTCGATTTGCCGCGGCCTGATCCATCTACTGCTTGGATCAACACTTCGGCTTCTTCCATTTGCAGCCAACCTTTGACTTTTTCGTAGCCCGCAACGGCCTTACCGGCCTTGCGTTGCAACGAAATCAGGTCAACCACACGGCGAACAAGCTGCTTTTCAACTTCTTCCACCAAATCATCGGCAACCTTTACAGGTTGCTTGGCCGAGCGGGCGAACAAGCCCTTCTTGGCCGCTTTTTCCAACGCATCCCGATCTGCCGACACATACATCCCCCGACCGGGCAGTTTTCCCAGAATATCCGGGAAAACATGCATGTCGGGACCAACAACAAAGCGGATCAGCCCGTTTTTGGGCTGCGCCTCGCCAGTGGCGATACACTTTCGTTCGGGACCGTCTTCCCGGTCTTTAGAAACGCCACCACGTGTCATATCGTTCCCCAAAGCCCCGCGATCAGGCCTCGGCCTCCTCGTCCGTGTCGATATCGGCATCAAGGTCTTCTTCAACCTCGTCCGCCTCAAGCTCTGCGGGATCGACCCAGCCCAGCAAGACGCGCGCCGTCATGATCAACTTTTGCGCATCTTCCAGCGAAAGGTCGAAAGGTTCAAGTGTCCCGTCATCCTTGGTGCGTTCGCCATTCACGGTCGTCCAGCCGCCAGCCAGTTCCCAATCCGCGCAAGTCGCGAAATCTTCGAGCGTTTTGACGTCGTCCTTGGCAAGTGCCTCAATCATTTGGGGTGTCAGGCCGTCGAATTCAATAAGCGTGTCGTCCACGCCCAAGGCACGGGCCGCATCAATCGCCGCTTTGTTCTGCGCTTCGATCACATCACGGGCACGGGCCTGCAGTTCGCTGGCCGTGTCTTCGTCAACGCCGTCGATGACCAAAAGCTCGTCTACTTCGACATAAGCAACTTCTTCGAGGTTGCTGAACCCTTCGGAAACCAGAAGCTGGGCAAAGAATTCATCCAGATCCAGATTGTCCATGAACAGCTTGGTGCGCAGTTCGAACTCGGCCTGACGGCGCTGGCTCTCTTGCTCTTCTGTCATGATGTCGATGGCCAGACCGGTCAGCTGCGATGCCAGACGTACGTTCTGACCACGACGGCCAATCGCCAGCGACAGTTGCTCTTCGGGCACGACGACTTCGATTTTGCCGGCTTCTTCGTCCAGAACAACCTTGGAGACTTCAGCAGGCTGAAGCGCGTTGACCAAGAATGTGGGCTGGTCTTCGTTCCATGGAATAATGTCGATCTTCTCGCCCTGAAGCTCGTTCACGACGGCCTGAACACGGCTGCCGCGCATACCAACGCAGGCACCAACCGGATCGATCGAGTTATCATAGCTGATCACGGCAATCTTGGCACGCGAACCGGGGTCACGGGCAACGGCCTTAATCTCGATGATGCCGTCATAGATTTCGGGCACTTCCATTTTGAACAGTTCGGCCATGAATTCAGGCGCGGTACGGCTCAGGAAGATTTGCGGGCCACGCTGTTCGCGGCGCACGTCTTTGATGTACACGCGGATACGGTCGTTCGGACGGTAGCTTTCGCGGCCGATCTTTTCGTTACGACGCAGGATCGCTTCGCCAGCACCCACATCGACGATGACGTTGCCGTATTCCTCGCGCTTGACCAGACCATTGATGATTGTACCGGCGCGGTCTTTGAATTCTTCGTACTGGCGGTCACGCTCAGCTTCGCGGACCTTTTGCAAGATCACCTGTTTGGCGGATTGCGCCGCGATGCGACCCATCTCAACCGGTGGGACTTCTTCGCTGAATTCCTGACCGACTTCGGGGTTGGTCATATACTGCTTGGCCTGCTCAACCGTGAATTCTGCCTGATAGTTTTCAAACTCGTCGTCGGACACAACCGTACGGACACGGGTAAAGGTCGCGCGACCGGTCTTGCGGTCGATCGCGACGCGAATGTCCATTTCAGCGCCGTAGCGCGACTTGGCCGCCCGAGCGAGCGATTCTTCCATCGCTTCAACCACCAGATTGGGGTCGATCATCTTTTCGCGGGCCACAGCCTCGGCGGTTTGCAGCAGTTCCAGCTGGTTGGCAGATGTAATGGCCATTTAGTCGTCTCCCTCGGTGGACCCTTCGGTCTCGATGTCATCGAATTTGGTTTCGTCAATCGCACCGGACGCTTTACGCTGGCGCAGCATTTCTTTGATCAGGTCGTCGGTCAGAACCAGTTTCGCGTCGGTCAGCCAGTCGAACTTGAGCCCGATGGTGCCTTCTTCAACGTTGATGAGCACCTCGTCGCCCTCAACGCCCGCCAGTTCGCCCTTAAAGCGACGACGCCCATCGATCAGGTCGGCAGTTTCGATCTTGGCCTCATAGCCCTCGAACATCTCGAAGTCCTTGAGGCGCGTCAGCGGGCGGTCGATGCCGGGGCTGGAAACCTCAAGAGTATACTCTTCGATGATCGGGTCCTCAACGTCGAGAACGGCGCTGACAGACTGGCTGATCAAGGCCAGCTCGTCCACTTCGATGCCGCCGTCAGGACGGTCCGCCATAAGCTGTAAGGTGGTCGTTTTGCCTGACATCAGGCGCACGCGCACAAGTTCAAACCCCAGATCCTCGATCACCGGTGTGATGATCTCGGCCATACGGCGATCAATGGCTGCTTTTGCAATCAGGTCGTTGTTCATATTCTCACTATCATCCTGCAGTTTTGAGCAGGCACAAAAAAACGGGCGCGCGGCCCGTGTTCAAGATCGGTGGAGCCTCAGGTGTGGACCCCGGTGCGCCGCTGTTATGACGTCATATACGCCTGTATATGTGAAACTGCAAGCCCCCGTCTGCCTGCCCCGCCTAGGCCAGCCACCATCGCTCGGCCGCACGCAGGTTATCCAGCGGTCGGTGTTGGCCGGTACGCAGGGGCATGGCGATGCTGCGCGACACCGCGTGCGTCACCCCCCGGGCATGGGGCAACAGGGCAATATCATCATAGGATTGAAGGGCTTCGCCATCGTTCAGGTCGGCAGCCTCGACCAGATATTCGGCCATCGCCTGAGCACGGACCTGCTGCGCGGGGATGGAAACCAGTTCCACCGTATCGAACCATCCGGCGCTGCGCCCTTTGTAATGATCTGCCACACGTTCGGCCAAAACCTGCTGACCCGGCGTAAATCTTCGCAGACGGTACAGGCCGGTGCCGATGCCGTCGTCCATCGCATGGGCCGCGCGAATAACATGGCGCGGGTCCGCCAGCGTAAAGGGCAAATCCATCGCAGGCATAGTCATCGTGATGCGCACCTGATGCGTTCCGGTCGCCTCCACCACACCGTCCAATGCCAAGGACGCGACAATATCGCGCGCAGTCATGGGACGTTGATCGTGAAACAGCACATCCTTGCGCAGATCAACCAGCCAGACGCGCCCGTTGTCGCTGCCCTGCCACGCGGTTGCCAGCTCTCCGCGCAATGTCCCGTCTGCAGCGATTTCGGTCAACGTGTCAAAGATCAGCCCCTGCCGCGCCACCTGCATGAACAGGCCATCGCCCTGCCCCCATGTATCGCTGCGCGCCGCCCCCGAGAGCGCCATCCGCAACCGTCCGCCCGCTTTGGGCATCGACGCCGCCGACACACCCGTCGCAGCCAACAAGGCAGCAGCGGCACCCGAGGCAAATAAAGCACGACGGTCCATCAAAGAGCGGGTCATTGCGCTGCGATCCGGTCCATCGTGCGCACCAGTTCGGCGCTGATCCCGGGTTCGGACAGCGCATGGCCCGCATTACGCACCATCTTGAGCTCGGCATTAGGCCAAGCCTGCGCCAGCTCATACGCGCTTGAAGGGGGGCAAATCATATCGTAGCGGCCTTGCACAATCACGCCAGGAATATGGGCAATGCGATCCACATGCGCAAGGATCTGGCCGTCAAACTCAAGAAAACCCGCGTTGGTGAAATAGTGATTCTCAAGTCGGGCAAAGGTGCGCGAATACTCTCCGGGTCCCTCATACGACCCGCCCGATGAATGGATCGACGCCAGCCCGTTTTCCCACGCGGCCCAGGCCTTGCCGTATTTCACTTCGGTCATGCGGTCGCCACAGAACAAGCGCCGGTGATAGGCCGCGATCAGATCGCCGTGCTCTGCTTCGGGGATCAGGCCGGTGAACCGCGCCCAAAGGTCAGGCCAGAACTTGCCCGCGCCACCGCCATAGAACCAGTCAAGCTCGGCCTGCGTCATCATAAAGACGCCGCGCAGGATGATGTTGCGGACCCGATCAGGGTGCGCTTCGGCATAGATCAACGCCAGCGTCGCCCCCCAGCTGCCGCCAAAGGCGATCCATTTCTCGATGCCAAGCGCTTCGCGGATATGTTCGATATCCGATACCAGATCCCACGTCGTGTTGTTGATGACCGACGCAAAAGGTTTGGACCGCCCGCACCCGCGTTGGTCAAACAGGATCACATGGTACTTTTCGGGGTCGAAATAGCGCCGCATCGACGGGCTGCACCCGCCGCCGGGGCCACCATGCAGGACCACCACGGGGATGCCATCGGGGTTGCCGCATTGCTCGACATAGATCGAATGACCATCGCCTACGTCCATCATCCGCTGATCGAACGGATCGATCGGTGGGTGAAGATATTGCACTGCGCGCTTTTGGTCCGGGATTTTGTCCATTACAGCCCTATATAGTCATTGGACCCAAAAGAGCACAGAGAGATCAGAATGCAAGCGCCTCAAAGCACAGTTGACCCCGCCGAGATCGAAAAGTTTCAGGCCATGGCCGCTGAATGGTGGGACGAGAACGGCAAGTTCAAGCCGCTGCATATGCTCAACCCATGCCGATTGGATTACATCACCACCCAGATCGCCGGAGAGTTCGACCGCGATCTGAAATCGCCCGAACCGTTTCGTGGGCTGCGGATTCTGGACATCGGCTGCGGCGGCGGGCTGCTGTCTGAACCGATGGCGCGTTTGGGCGCGACTGTGATCGGTGCCGATGCCGCCGCGGGCAACATTCCGGTGGCGCAAGTCCATGCCCAGCAATCGGGGCTCGAGATCGACTATCGCCACACCACAGCCGAGGCACTGGCTGAAGCGGGTGAACAGTTCGACGTTGTGCTGAACATGGAGGTGGTCGAGCACGTCGCCTCGCCCATCGACTATCTGATCGCCTGCCGCACCTTGCTGAAACCCGGCGGGCTGCACATCTGTTCGACACTGAACCGCAACCCCAAGTCTTTCATGATGGCGATTGTCGGCGCAGAGCATGTCATGCGCTGGCTGCCCAAAGGCACACATGACTGGTCAAAGTTCATCACACCTGACGAACTCTTTGACCTGCTGCATAAGGCAGGGCTAACGGCGGTAGATCGCAAGGGGTTCGTGTTTAACCCGATCGCATGGTCTTGGCGTCTGTCCGATCGTGACCTGAGCGTGAATTACGTCACCGCCAGCCTTAAGCCAGAGTGACCCAACCCGGCGTCAGCCTTCCAGCTGGCGCCGCAGAGCGCGTAGGGTTTCGAGCGTGGCACGCACCTGCGCCTCGCCCAGATCATCGGCCACGTCATTGATCAACGGCGAGATTTGCCGGATCGCATGGTCCCGCGCATTCCGGCCCGCAGGGCTGATCGCCACCATCTTGCGCCGTGCATCGTCCCAATCCGGGCGGATATGCACATAGCCCGCCCAAACCAGTTTGTTCAGCGTATTCGTCATCGCGCCGCGGGTCACGTTGAACGTTTCGGCCAGTTGCGCGGGGGTCTTTTCGCCGTCATGCCATGCCAGATTGTTCAGCACCGAAAAATGCGAAATCTCCATCCCTTTAGGCAGCGCCCGGGTCAGCCGGGTGCGCATCCGTTGATCAGCCGACAGCAATTCGCTGATCAAGGTGATCGCAAGTGAGTTTCGATTTTCCGTCATAGTCGTCTTCTAAGGTGCCCCAAATTCCCGCCGGTTGGCAAGACTGGGTACGCGGGTACGTGCCTCATGTACACGCGCCATGTCCAGCGTGAACGGGTAAATGCCCGGCGCGGTGCCGGCATCCAAAAGCACCTCTCCCCACGGGGCGACGACCAGCGAATGGCCAAAGGTGTCGCGGGTCTTGTGACGATCGCTGGGATGGGTGCCGGTTTGCGCGGGGGCCAACACGAAACACCCTGTCTCGATCGCGCGGGCGCGCAGCAGCGTATGCCAATGGGCCGCACCGGTCACGGGCGAGAACGCGGCAGGCATGGTCAGGATCGTGGCCCCTGCATCCGCCAGCGCCTGATAAAGCTTGGGAAAGCGCATATCGTAACAGATGCTCATCCCGATTTTGGCAAAAGGGGTCTGCGCCACAACGGCTTGATCGCCGGGACGGTAGCCAGCCGATTCGCGGTAGCTTTCGCCTTCGTCGATATCCACGTCGAACATGTGGATCTTGTCATAGCGGGCTTTGATCTGGCCCTGCGGATCAATCACAAACGACCGGTTGGCAAAGCGCCCGTCCGCATCCCCCGTCTTGAACCCCAGCGATCCGATCAACAACCAGATGCCAGCCTCTCGCGCCGCGTCGCGCAGCGCGGCTAGAGTGATGTCGTCTTCCTCGTACTGCAAAACGCTGCGCTGATGATCGCGGCTGGTGGACACGCAGTTCGTCACCTCGGGCGTCAGAATAAACTCCGCCCCCTGCGCTGCGGCATCGCGCACCATCTCTACCGTGCCCGCCAGATTGCGGGCCGGTGTGTCGCTGACATTCAGCTGGATCAGGGCCGCCCGCATTAGGCTGCCAACAACGCGTCCAGCTTGCCCGCACGTTCCAGTGCATACAGATCGTCACAGCCGCCAACATGGGTATCCCCGATAAAGATTTGCGGCACCGTGCGCCCGCCATTGGCACGCGTGATCATCTCGGACTTGCGCTCTGGCTGAGCCAATACGTCGACTTCGGCAAAGCTGATGCCTTTTTCATTCAGCAGACGTTTGGCAGCATGGCAAAAACCGCAAAGCGGCGATGTATAGATCTCGACAGGTTGCATGTTGATGTCCTTTCAACAAATGGGTTGGATTAAGACTTAAGTATCTTTTGCCACTCTTGCCAGTGTCACAATGCAGATTGGACCTGCCCCGACCGCCAGACAGGCAGACGCTGCCGCCTGCAACGTCGCACCAGAGGTCATCACGTCATCCACCAACAACACAGGTCGCCCCACCATTACGTGGGCGCGGCGCGGGTGGGCCGTGATCGCACCGTCCAGATGGGCAAAGCGTTCGCCCCGCCCTTTGCCATCCAGCGATTGCGTACGCCTGACCCTGCGCAGCGCATCGGGGCACCACCCGAGCCCCCGCTCACGGGCAATCGCCTTGGCGAGCAGGGCCGACTGGTTGAACCGCCGTTTCCACAGCCGCGACCAATGTAGCGGCACCGGTATGACCAGAGTCGTGGGGGTGACGAACGGCGCAATCACGCGTGCCATCCAGCGCCCTGCGGGTTTGGCGATGTCCTGACGGTCGCCATGCTTGAGCGCCAGAACCAGACGGCGGCCCGTCTCGCGGTATAGCAGCGCCGCCCGCCCATGATCCCACAAAGGCGGATGGGCCAGACAGGCGTCGCATAAAGCATCCCCGTCGGCACCGTCGCCCAGCAATGGCACACCGCAGGTTTCACAAACAACGCCGTCAATAAACGCCGTATCCCGCCAGCACGGCCCGCATAGCCCGCCATCCCCGTCCACAGGTGCGCCGCACGCCAGACAGGACGGCGGGTAAATCAACGCAACAGCGGTTTGTAACTGGCCTCGCATGACCTTATTATCCTTTCATGAACGCTTCACACACCCTGACAGATCGCGCGGCCCTGACCCGCAACCGCAGCCGCGCCACAGATGACGCCCTGTTTCTGCACCGTGCCGCCTTTGAAGAAGTCGATGATCGGCTTGCTCTGGTTAACAGAAGCTTTAAATCTGCGGCGATTGTCACAGGTTTTCCGCAGGTCTGGGGCGCATTGCACCCGACTGCGACGCTGGTCAGCGATACGGACACGCTGGCGCTGACCCAAGGCGCGCATGATCTGGTGGTACATGCCATGGGGATGCATTGGGCGAATGATCCGGTGGGGCAGATCATCCAGTCGCGCCGTGCACTGCAACCGGACGGGCTGTTCCTCAGCGTCGGGTTCGGGGGGCAAACCCTGCATGAACTGCGCGCCTGTCTGGGGCAAGCCGAAGCCGCAATCACCGGCGGCCTGTCGCCGCGCATCGCCCCTATGGCCGAGTTGCGTGATATCGGCGGGCTGCTGCAACGGGCGGGGCTTGCGCTGCCGGTGGCGGATTCCGTGACGCTGACCGTTGAATATACCGACATCTGGCACCTGATGCGCGATCTGCGCGCCATGGGCGAGGCCAACGCGATGGACAGCCGGTTGCGCCGCCCCAGTGGCCGCGCGATTTTTGACGCCGCGGGGCAGCTATACCATGACCACTATGCGACCCCAGAGGGGCGCATCAAAGCGACGTTTGAGCTGGTGTTTCTGGCGGGCTGGGCACCGGCCGACACCCAGCCGAAACCCTTGCGACCCGGCTCTGCGCAGCAGCGGTTAGCGGATGCGCTGGCCACCGCAGAAACGCCGCTGCGCGATTGACGCCCGACCCAAACCGTTTATCTCAGCGATAAATGCTGAAAAGGAATGCCAGATGACGCAGCTGCGCCCAGCCCATGCCCCACCTGACCACCCCGCCGTTCCCTCCGCCAAGGTGGGCATCCTGCTGGCCAACCTCGGCACGCCAGACAACTACGATTACTGGTCAATGCGCCGTTATCTATCGGAATTTCTGTCTGACCGCCGCGTGATCGACTATAGCCCGTGGAAATGGCAACCGTTGCTTCAGCTGGTGATTTTGTCAAAACGCCCATTCACCAGCGGTGCCGCCTACAAGTCGATCTGGAACCACGAGGCGGGGGAAAGTCCGCTGATGACCATCACCAAACAGCAAACCGCGAAGGTAAAAGACGCGATGCAGGCGCGGTATGGTGACGCAGTCATGGTCGATTACTGCATGCGCTATGGCAACCCGTCGACCCAATCCAAGGTGGCGGCGATGACCGCTGCGGGCTGTCAGAAAATTCTGTTCTTCCCGCTTTATCCGCACTACGCCGGTGCCACTTCGGCCACCGCAAATGATGCGTTTTTCGCGGCGTTGGGAAAAGAGAAATGGCAGCCCGCCGCGCGTACGGTGCAGCCCTATTTCGACCGCCCCGATTATATCGAAGCGCTCGCCACCTCGATCGAGAAGGCCTACGCCAAGATGGAGACGAAGCCCGACAAGTTGCTGTGCTCCTACCACGGTGTCCCGCTGCGCTATCTGATGGAGGGCGACCCCTATCACTGCCAGTGTCAAAAAACGACGCGCTTGTTGAAAGAACGGCTGGGCTGGGACGACACGCAGATCATGACCACCTTCCAGTCGAAGTTCGGCCCCGAAGAATGGCTACAGCCCTATACCGTGGAAGAGGTCGCGCGGCAGGCCGAAGCCGGCAACAAAAAGATCGCCGTCTGCGCGCCGGCCTTTTCAGCCGATTGCATCGAAACGTTGGAAGAGATCAACGAAGAGATCAAGGAAAGCTTTGAACACGCGGGCGGGGAGGAGTTTCACTATATCCCCTGCCTCAATGACGACGCCCTGCACATCAAGGCCCTGTCGAATGTGATCGAGGAAAACCTACAGGGCTGGATCGACTGATCCACCCTGCCCCGTCAAGCCCGGGTCTGGAAACAAAGAAAGCGCCTGTTGCTATAGGCGCTTTTCTTTTGTCCGTATGCCATCTGGCGCCGGCCATCAGGCATAAGAAAAGGCGGTGTAAAACACCGCCTTTTCTAACTGAAACTTCGACTAAATTAGTCGGAAGCAACTGCAGCAGCTACAACGGCCAGCAGCAGCAGGGGGATCAGGATGCCCGAGGAAGAAGAGGTGGACTCTTCAACGATTACGGGTGCTTCGATGATTGGCTCTGCGAGCGAACCAGCGAATGCTGTCGATGCGGCAGCTGTCAAAGCAGCGGCGAGAACAAGTTTCTTCATAACATAACCTCCAGAAAAGGCGTACTTCACAGGGTGATAGCACGCGCCCAAGACTTACCTCGTAAAACTTTCTAAACAGCATCAGCGGGGAATTGCAAACACGGATTCAGCATTTCAGCACCACAATCGCTAAAAAGTTGTCAAATAAGCAACACTTGGGTGCCTACGTTTGCCATGCCGAAAAGTTCAGCGATATGTTCATTGTACAGGCCGACACAGCCATTCGACGAACGACGGCCGATCTTGCGTGTGTCATGCGTCCCATGGATACGATAATAAGTCCAGCTGAGGTACAGCGCATGGGTGCCCAAGGGGTTGTCAGGGCCCGGCCCGATGACCGCAGGCCATTCCGGGTTACGTTCCAGCATCGACGGTGTGGGGCGCCATGTAGGGCCGACAACCTTTTGGATAACGCTGGTACGACCACGGCGGGTCAGCTCTTCGGTCAGCGGCACGCTAGAGGGGTACAGCTTGTAGATCGACTGGTCTTCGGACCAGTAATGCACGGCGCGGCTGTCGATATCGACCAGAATGGCGCCGTTCTTGGTGTTGGTGAAATAGGGCTGCCAATCCAGCGTGCGAAAGCTAGAGGTGTTGCGGCGCACGCTTTCGGTCAGGTCACGCTCCGTCTCGGTCGTCGCGTCGCCGTTCACACTGCTTTGGGCCAAGGCAGGTGTTGCGAGCATCGCAGCGCTTCCTGCAAGGAAGGCACGGCGTGACGAAAGGGTAAATTTCTTATCAGACATCAAATGTCTCCTGAAGGTAGTTACAACCTAGTATAATATTGTCGTATATGGCTTGAAAGTCGCAGTTTCAAATCAAACAAGCGTTAACAGGCGCGCTCACGCTCATGTGCGTTTGATCTGCAACGCATCACGCTGTATGGCACAACAAAACCAATCGCGTGGAGTTGCGCCATGATCCGTCTGTTTTCAATCCTTATTTCCCTGACCGTGGCGCTGGCGGCTTGTACCCCTGCGCCGCAAACCATGGCACCTGACGGCCGCGCGGCCCCATCCGTGTACAAGATCGGCCGCAATGACACCGGCAAATTGCAGTTCCGCATGCTGGATTCCGTAAACGCACTGCGCGGTGCTTCGGGCCTTTCCCAAGTGCAACTGAACGCACAGCTTAACGCCGCCGCGGCAACCCATGCGCGTGATATGGCCGTACAGAACCGCCCTTGGCACTTTGGGTCGGACGGGTCGTCGCCCGTCGATCGTATTCAGCGCGTGGGCTATACCGGTGCGTTGGTCGGCGAAGTCATCTCGGAGACCTACGAGACAGAGCTGGAAACCCTCGCTGCCTGGATGGAACAACCGGATACCCGCCGCATCGTCATGTCAAAAGACGCTTTGAACATGGGCTTTTCCTGGCACCAGGAAGAAAACGGCAAGATCTGGTGGACGATGGTGATGGGAAAGTGACCATCACGGTCACTTTCTAAAGTTCTGACTACTCAGGGGTTCAGCGCGATGGGTGTATTATTGCCGACCATCGCGTAGATATCCTCCATCTCGTCATTCGTGACTGAGATACATCCCCACGTCCAATCCGTGCGATTCTTGTCCTTGGCAGTCTTTTGACCATGGATAAAGATATCGCCACCGGGGCTTTTACCCATCTCATTGGCGCGCGCGCGGTCCATCTCGTTGGGGTAATCGATCCCGATCGACAGGTGGAACCGACTGTTCGGATTGCGCCGATCGATCCGGTAGATCCCCTCGGGCGTGCGGCCGTCCCCCTCATAGACCTTATGGCCTACGGGTGCGAATCCCAGTTTGATATCATATGATTCCAGCACCTTATCGTGGTGCATCAGGTACATCCGTCGGTCGCCTTTGTTGACGATCACATAGGTGACCTGTGGCCCGTTGTACCGTTTGAATTTACTGCTGCTGCAAGCCCCAAGCGCTACAAGCGCGGTGCCACCCAGAATCAGATTTCTGCGTTTCATGTTCACAATGCCTCGTTCCCGCGGCCTTTTCGGCCCTTATGTGGATGCCCTACCATGTAGCAAATATCGATGCGGTCAAAAAGCCGTTACTGGCGGGTGGTCTCTGCCAGCCGCTTTTCGATTGCTTCCAGCTTCTCCATCACCTCAAGCCGATAGGCATCGGTGCGCACGGTTTCTTCTTCGTTATGCGCATCCTGCATCGAGTTCACGATCAGACCGACCAGCAAGTTCACGACGGCAAAGGTCGTGACCAGAATAAACGGCACGAAAAACACCCACGCATAAGGGTACACTTCCATCACGGGCCGCACGATGCCCATCGACCAGCTTTCCAACGTCATGATCTGGAACAGGCTATAGGCGCTGGCGGGCAGCGATCCGAACCATTCGGGGAACTGGTCGCTGAACAGCTTGGTCGCGATCACCGAACCGATATAAAAGATGATTGTCATCAGTAAGAACACCGACCCCATACCGGGCAGCGCGGTGATGAAACCTTCGACGACGCGGCGCAGACGGGGGGCGACGGATAGCACGCGCAACACCCGCAAAATACGCAATGCGCGCAGTACCGACAGCCCCTGCACGGCAGGCACCAGCGCGATGGCAACGACGGTAAAATCGAATACGTTCCAGCCGTTGCGAAAGAACCCGATCCCGCGCGCAAATATCTTGAGCGTGATCTCGGCGATGAAAATGAACAGGCAGACGCGATCAAGAAACAGGATCAGCGTGCCGTATTTCTCCATCAGGGCGGGGGCTGTCTCCATCCCCAGCAGGGCGGCGTTGAACACAATGACGCCAATGATGAAATTGCTGACGGCCCGTCCTTCGACCCATCTTCCCAGACGTTCCCGCATGTTTGTCGTGCCCACCTTAGCTGTGCGTTATTTGCGCTTGCGTTGTACTTCCGGCGCAGTGAACTGCGCTGCCAGCTCCACATGGGATGACCAGCGGAATTGATCAACGACTTGCACCCAATTCAACGTATAACCGGCGGCAATCAGCACGGCGGCATCTCGCGCAAAGGTGACCGGGTTGCACGAAACATAAGCTAGAACGGGCGGCATCGCTTTGACGATCTCGGCAATCTGCGCCTCTGCGCCGGCACGTGGCGGGTCGATTACGACCGCGTTGGTCTTGGCCAGTTCATCGGGCAGCAAGGGACGGCGGAACAGGTCACGCGCTTCCGTCGTGACGGGCTTTAGGCCGGTCGACATACGCCACCCGTGGTCCAGCGCCGCGGTCATAGCGGCGTCACCCTCGACCGCATGTACCTCTGCACGATCAGCCAAGGGCAGACTGAACGTGCCAGATCCCGCAAAAAGATCGATCACGTGGCGCGCATCGCCAACAGCCTCGCGCACAGCAGTGATCAAAGCAGCCTCGCCATGGGGGGTGGCTTGCAGGAACGCGCCGGGCGGGGGCGTCACCTTGGCCGCACCGAACCGCTGTACCGGCGGCGTGCGCATGGCGATCACTTCGCCATCCCACGTCAGCCGCGCCAGTCCCAGACTGTCACACAAATGCGCCAGCTCTTGCCGCAGCGGGCCATCAAGCTCCTTGCCGTTCTGGACCGAGATATCGAGCCCCCCGCGCGAAGCGGTCACCGTCACGGCAAGTGGTGCCTTGCGGCTGGTCCCGATCACGGCCAGCTTTTCGGCAATTGGCAATGCGCCCAGTACGGCAGGGTCCAACAACTGACACCCTGGAATTTCGATCACGACATCGGACCCGCGCCCGTGAAACCCCGCCATAGCGCCCTTTTTGGTGCGTTTTGCCGCAAAGGTCGCACGACGGCGCGATTGCGCTGGCGAGGTTTGCAGCGGCTTGAAAATAGTCTCTATTCCATGGGCATCCAGCGACGCTTTGACCACGCCCAGCTTGAATTCCGCAACGAAATCGTCTGACGCATGCTGCAACTGACATCCGCCACAGGCCTTGAAGTGGCGACACGGGGGTGCGACCCGCTTTTCAGACGGTCTGACGATACGAATATCGGTCAGGGTCTGGCCGTCAGGCGTGCCTGTGACCACCTCGCCCGGCAGGGTCATCGGTGCAAATAAAGGGCCGGACGCAATGCCGTCGCCCAGGTGGCCAAGTCGCTGGATTGTATATTCTGTCATGCGCAGGGCTTACCGCGAAGCCGGGCGCAGCAAAAGCCTTATTCTGCGGCCTTCATATCCAAAAACCCACCTGACTGCCGCTGCCAGTACCGCGCATAAAGCCCGTCCTTGGCCAGCAACGCCTCGTGGGTGCCTATCTCTACGATGCGGCCAGCGTCCATCACAGCGATGCGGTCCATTTCGGTCAAGGTCGACAGACGATGCGCGATGGCCATAACGGTCTTGCCCTCCATTACGCGGGTCAAAGCGCTTTGGATGGATGCTTCAACCTCGCTATCAAGCGCGCTGGTTGCCTCGTCCAATATCAGGATTGGCGCGTCTTTCAGGATCGCCCGTGCCAGCGCGATGCGTTGACGTTGCCCGCCCGACAGCTTCACACCACGTTCGCCCAAATGCGCGTCATAGCCGCTGCGGCCCGTGTGGTCCTGCATACTTTCGATGAACGCATGCGCTTCGGCTTTGCGGGCGGCGGCGATCACCTCGGCTTGGGTCGCATCGGGCTCGCCGTAGCGTATGTTGTCGAACGCCGACCGGTTGAACATAGCGGTTTCCTGCGTGACCATCCCGATCTGACGCCGCAGGCTTTGCTTGGTGACTTGGCTCACATCCTGCCCGTCGATCAAAATGTGACCCTGCTCCGCAGGATAGAGCCGCAACAGCAATGAAACCAAGGTCGATTTACCCGCGCCAGAGGCACCTACAATCCCGAGTTTTTCGCCCGGCTTGATCGACAGATTCAGTTCTTCGATGCCGCCTGTGTCGCGGCCATAGGTAAAGCGCAGCCCCTCAAACTGGATCGCCCCTTCGTGCACATTCAAATCCGCGGCACCATCCGCATCACGCAGCTGCTGCGGGGCCGCGAGGGTGCGCATCCCGTCCTCGACCTCGCCCATATTCGCATAAAGCGCCATGAGCGTGAAACTGACCCAGCCGGTCATTTGCGCCAGCCGTAACGACACCGCCCCCGTTGCCGCGATATCGCCCGCCGTCACCAACCCAAGTGACCAATACCAGAGCGCGCCACCCACCAGCAGCACCGGCAGAACCCCCGCAATCGCCATCAACCAGAACCGGAAAGAGACACTAACCCGCCCAAAATCGAGGCTCGTATCCAGAAATTTGCGCATCGCACCTAAGGCGGCGCGGTCTTCGTGGTCGGCATGGGCGAACAGTTTCACGGTCTTGATGTTGGTGATCGTATCGACCACCTGCCCCGTCACCATCGCGCGCGCGCCTGCCCGCGCCTTTGAAAATTTGCGCACCCGAGGCATGAAATGGCGGATCAAAAAGACATACCCCACCATCCACAACACCAAACCAGCAGCGATACGCCAGTCCACCGTCCCGAGCAGCATCACCGCCCCGATAAAGGACGCCGCCGCGAACAGCACCGTGTGCAGCACCTCGGTCACAACATCAGTCAGCGCACGGCTGGTCTGCATTTCTTTTTGGGAGATTCGGCCGGCGAAATCATTGTCGAAAAACGTGACCGCTTGCCCCAGCGTGTAGCGATGCAGCCGCGACAGCACGAGGTTGAAGACATTGGGTGCCACGACGATCGACTGCATATACGAACTGACGCCAAACAGCGCCGGACGCAGCAGCAAAAAGAACGCCAGTCCCGCCAACAGCAGCCCCGTATGGTCCGCAAAAACGGCCCCCGCTTCTGCCGCAAGTGCTGCGTCAACAACCCAGCCAAGGACCAATGCGGCCATGACTTCGATCACGCCAGCGCAGATAGAAAGCACCCCCGCCACACAAAGCGCGGCACCGCTGCCCTTTAAAGCCCAGCGAAAGAAAGCCGCCAGACGGCGCGGCGGCGCGGTATCGGCGGGGGAAAACGGGTCGATCCATTTGAACGGCATTACGATGTCGGCTCTTCTGTGCGTAGGAACCCGCCGGATTGCCGGTTCCAGAGATCTGAATATAGCCCGCCCTTGGACAAAAGCACCTCGTGGGTGCCTTCTTCGACAATACGCCCCCCGTCCATCACCAAAATGCGGTCCATCTCGGCGATGGTGGACAGGCGATGCGCGATGGCGATCACGGTCTTGCCCTCCATCATGCCATAAAGCGTCTTCTGGATTTTGGCCTCTACCTCGCTGTCCAGCGCGCTTGTGGCTTCGTCCAGCAAAAGGATCGGCGCGTTCTTCAAGATAACACGCGCCAAGGCGATACGTTGCCGCTGTCCGCCAGACAGTTTCACGCCCCGTTCCCCGACCTGTGCATCATATCCAGACCGGCCCCCTTGATCGTTCAAATCCTGAATGAAATCATGGGCCTGGGCCTGTTTTGCGGCGGCGATCACCTCTGCTTCGGTGGCGGAGGGGCGCCCATAAAGGATGTTCTCGCGGATCGACCGGTGCAACAAAGCATTGTCCTGCTGCACCATTCCGATTGCTTGCCGCAGACTGTCCTGACGAACGGTCGTGATATCCTGCCCATCAATCAGAATACGGCCGCCTTCAGGATCGTAAAAGCGCAACAGCAGCTTCACCAAGGTCGATTTACCCGCGCCCGACCGCCCAATCAGGCCAATCTTTTCGCCCGGGCGCACTGTGATATCAATGTGATCCAACCCGCCTGACCTGCGCCCATAGTGATGGGTCAGGCCTCGCATTTCCACGCAGCCATCTGTCAATACCAACGGCTGCGCGTCGTGTTCGTCCACCAGTGTGATCGGCTGCGCAATCGTCTCAAGCCCCTCAGCAACCACGCCAAGCTGCTGAAAAAATGTCGAAAGTGCCCACATGATCCACGCGGTCATAGAATTCAGCCGAAGTGTCAGCGCCGTCGCCGCCGTCACGACACCCACGGTGGCATTGCCCGTGGACCACAGGTAGAACGCCCACCCTACGACCCCAACGATTAACAAACCGTTCAAGCTGACCAGACAGATATCCATGATGGTGAATATCCGCATTTCCTTTTGGAACGTGACGCGCGCATTCTCTATCGCGCCCTTGGCATATTCAATTTCGCGGTCATGATGGGCGAACATCTTGACCGAATGGATGTTGCTATAGCTGTCGACCACACGGCCCGTCACCTCGGACCGCGCATCCGACGCCGCTTGCGAGGCGACCGCAACACGTTTGATAGTCCATCGGGTGAGCAGCGCATAAAGCGCAAACCACGCCACCAACGGGATCAACAGCTGCCAGTCCGAAGTGGTTAACAGGATCGCCGCGCCTATAAGATAAGCAAGCGCATAGGAAATCGCGTCGAACACCTGAAAAACGACCTCTCCCGCGGCGGGAGGCGTTTGCATGATCCGGTTGGCAATGCGTCCGGCGAAGTCGTCTTCAAACCAGCCTACCGATTGACGCAACACTTGCCGATGCCCGCGCCAGCGGAACAGTGTGCCGTAGTTCGGCAATACGGCGTTGTTCAACAGCAACACATGCGCGGCTTGGACAGCTGGGCGCGCGATTAGGATCAGCAACGCCACGACGATAAACTCCGCCCCATAACTACGCCACACCTCGGCGGGGCTGCTCTCCATCAGATCGACGAGGCGACCCATATAGTAAATTAGACCGATCTCGATCGCGGCGACCACAATCGACAATACGCCTGTCACCCAGAATACAGTTTTGAACGGCCCACTGTAGCTTCGGAAAAAGGGCCACAGCCGCGTGGGTGGCGTGTCTTGTTCGGCGTAATCTGCGTAGGGATCGACAAGATTTTCGAAAAATCGAAACATATTTCACCTGTAGGCCGTGTGTTCGCCGCCACTATAGGAAGAGCCGCGTCAGAATGGCCACAGGGTGCGTTAGCTTTCCGGCGTATCCAACAGGCTATCCCGTGTCGCAGCGAACCCCGAAGCAATCCAAAGCGCTTTTAACGCGGCCAACCGTTTGCCCAACTCAGGGCCGCGATATCGCGGCATCAAATCAGCGGCTTTCACTGGAAACACAGCATTTTGCGCTTGAAGAATATCCTCAAGAACGGCGGGATCGGGCGGCGCTTCAGAAAGGCAGGCCCGCAGGATAACAACCGCGCGCGCAATATCCCCGCCATCCAGATAGGCAATTGCGGCCACGGTCTCGGCTCCGAAGGCGGCCTCCCTTAGCCGACGAAGGTATTTCGCGTCTGCCTTGCTCAGCCGTAATCGTTGGTCCACGTCTTCGCCGCCAACCGCTGCCAAACGCGTGCGCCAATCTGGGGCCAGCTGCAAAAGATGTTCAAAATGCACGACCATTGCGAGCCAGCGATCGTCGCTGCCGGGCAGGATGACCCGCAACACACCGGTTTGGCGCATCGCTGCCACCGCTGGCGCAGGGTCCGGCGCGGCCAATAGTTTCGCAAGTTCCGCCCCGATACGTTCGGCCGACAGGCTTTCCAGGCCATCCGTATGCGCCGCAATCGCGGCCAAGGCATCTGGATTAAACCCCTCTGCCGGGTCGGCATACCACGCGCAAAACCGGAAATATCGCAATGTGCGCAGATAATCCTCGCGGATACGTTGCGCCGCATCCTCGATAAATCGTATCCGCCGCGCCTGCAGATCAGGCAGACCTTCAAGCGGATCAATCACCCGACCCTGCGCGTCCGCATAAAGAGCATTCATGGTGAAATCACGGCGCAACGCGTCGTCAGTGATGCTGTCAGAGAAGGCAACCACAGCGCGCCGCCCATCCGTTTCTACATCGCGCCGGAAAGTCGTTACCTCGAACCCTTTGCCGCCACTGACCACAGTGACCGTTCCATGTTCCACCCCCGTCGGCACGGCTTTGAGCCCAGCGCGCGCTGCGAGCGCCATCACCCTTTCCGGCAATGCATTCGTCGACATATCGACATCGCTGTCGGCCACGCCCAGCAGCGCATTGCGCACACAACCGCCGACGAAATAGATCACATGCCCCCCATCCGTCACCGCATTGCACACAGCTTGGGCGTCAGGGTCAGCAAGCCAGCGGGTACTCGCGGGAAGGGTCACATCATACGTTCGGTCCATGCCCGCAACATACGCGCGGTTGCCCCCCAAATGTAATAGGGACCGTAAGGAACCGTGTAATAATACCGCCGTTGCCCCTGCCATCGTCGTGACTGAACCACATAATTGGCAGCGTCCAGCACATGATCCAACGGAACGGTAAAGACTTCCTCAACTTCGCCCGGTTCAGCGACAATTTTGAAATCTTCTTTCACAAAGGCGATCACCGGGGTCACTAGAAAGTTGGTCACGGTTTCATGTGCGGGCAACGTGCCCAACACCTCAACCAGATGCGTCGGCAAACCGATCTCTTCTCGTGCCTCACGCAACGCTGCCGCCACCACGTCAGCATCGTCACCATCTTGTTTGCCGCCAGGAAAGGAAATTTGTCCTGGATGGTGCTTTAGAGCCGATGACCGCTTGGTCAAGATAAGCTCAAAACGGCCATTTCGCTCGATAATCGGGGCCAGCACGCCGGCAGGACGCAGGGTGCGATTGGCCGGCAGCACCGTCTCTTTGTTCAGGTCAAAATCAGACGACGTGACACCAGTTTGCGCCAACGCCGTCCGAAAATGGGCAAGTTGATCAGCTGCCACTGTTATCTTCAGCCTCGAACCCGACAGTTTTCGGGTCCAGATCGTAATGCGCGCCACAGAACTGACAATCTGCGGTGACCCGACCGTCGTCAGTTGTCATCGTTTTAATATCGCCCGCTGAATAGATAGACAGGCTTTGCCGAACCCGATCTTCCGAGCAGGTGCAGCCGAATCGAACAGCCTGCGCGTCGAATACCCGCGGCACTTCCTCGTGAAACAGGCGTTTCAGCAAGTCGGTCGGTGGCAGACTTGGCCCGATCAGTTCAAGCTCGTCTACTGTATCCAGCAGCACATTCACACGGCGCCAGTTATCGCCCTCTTCGCCGTCAACGAGGTCGGAGGCAAGAAGCACGTCACCGCTGCCTTCGCCCTGCGCGGCAAAGGGCGACGCTTTGGGCATATGTTGCAGCATTACACCGCCAGCACGCCAGTGTTCATCCTGACCAGGCGTTGTGGATTTGCCAAAGCTCAACTCGAACCGGGTTGGTAGCTGCTCGGACTGCGCGAAATACGCCTCTGCACATTCGGAAAGGGATTTCCCAGTAAGCGGCGTAATCCCCTGATAGGGCGTCATACCGTTCCCCTGATCGATCATAATAGCGAAATATCCTTCGCCGACCTGATCAAAAGCTGGCCCATCGGTGATCCGGTCAGCATCATAACTGGCGTAGGCACGGATACGCGCAGGTTCGCCATCGTCCGTCGGACCATAATAGTCCGTTGCAATCATCCGCACGGGCCCTTTTGACTGGACCTGCAGTTGCAGTTTCCAGCGCAGTTTGATCGTCTGGCCGATCAACGCTGTAAGCAAGGCCATTTCCGCGACCAGTGCTTCGACCTTTTCGGGATAATCGTGCTGACGTAAGATCCCTTCCAGCACGCCATCCAGACGGGCAACGCGCCCCCTGATATCAGAGGCATCGAGTTGAAAGGGTAGAACGGTATCGTCCCACGCGATTTTGTTTCCTTGGGTCATTTGACTTTCCTTACCGGCAGACGGTTGGCATACCGCGTCTATATAAGCGCAACAACCCGTGCGAAAAGGGGGTATCAAATGATGCGACGTGTAGGGAAGCCGCCCGTGCCCGGCAAAACATATCGATCACGCCCCGGTGTCTATGCGATCCTGCCCCTTAAGGGGCGGTTTTTGTTGACTGCCCAGTTGCGCCCCGAGGTCGATGTTCAACTCCCTGGCGGTGGCGTTGACCTTGGTGAATCGCCGCTTCAAACGCTCCACCGCGAGGTAATGGAGGAAATCGGGTGGACCATCGCCCGCCCCCGGCGTTTGGGGGCGTTCCGGCGGTTCGCCTATATGCCCGAATATGACATGTGGGCCGAGAAAATCTGCCAGGTATATGTTGCCCATCCAGTCCATCAGGTTGCCCCGCCGATCGAGCCGGACCACGCCACGGTTGTTATGTCGGGGGAAGAAGCCATTTCTGTGCTAGGGAACGACGGAGACAGGTTTTTCCTTGATCGATTTTTGGCGATGCGACCCTGATAATCGAAGCAAATTCCCGACACATCATCCGGGAAATCTACACCGCCTGCATAGTCCTCCAGATGGGTGGAAAGCGCGTCGAAAAACTGCGCACCTCGAGCGGAATATAGGTCATGCAGAACGCGAGCCACCCCATCGTCGTCTAGCATTTGCCCCGATGCGTCGGGACATTCCGTTACACCATCGGATAAAATGATAAATCGATCGCCTGGTTCAAGCTGTGTGACAATCGTCTCATACTGCGCACCTGCTATCAGACCGACAGGCAGCCCCCCCCGCCCTAACTGTACCAAATCGCCATTTTTCCTTTGTATATATGGGTGAGGATGGCCGGCCTGCGTTGCTTGAATATGACCGGTATCAAGGTCAATTTTAGCTAAAAAGATCGTGAAATATTGCTCCGTCTCTATATCAGAAAGGACCAAGCTGTTCAGGTCCGCCACCACTTGATCGGGCGAGCGCATCCTGTACGCCCCGTTCGGTTGGCGCACCAAAGCAATGTTATGATCCGGCGCGACAGCAGATAAGGTTCCGGCAAGACGCGCCGCCATCAGGGCGGAGCTGACACCATGTCCAGAAACGTCCAACCCATAGACGCCCAGGTGCCGGCCGGCTGCGAAATATCCCACCAAGTCGCCACCCACGTGACCACTTGATCGCAGCATCAGGGAAATTGTTCCTTCGTTAAAGTCGTGCAGCGGATCCTGCAGCAAAGATTCCTGAAATTTTCGCGCCTCATCGAGATCACGATCAAGCGCGCTATGTACCGCCTGAAGTGCAGACAGTGCTTCACTGATAACGCGATTTTTCGATGACAGTTCGCGTTGCATGGTCAGGATTCTTTCACCCGCCATGATGCGAGCGCGAAGTTCGTCCACGTTAACCGGCTTGCTCACGAAATCATCCGCGCCGCTATCGAGCCCCCTGACCACCTCTGATTTATCGGTTTTTGCAGTCAGTAGAATGAAATATCCGTAGCGCCCCTTAGAGAGTTCGCGGAACGCCCGACAGAATTGTAACCCCGACATGCCGGGCATAATCCAGTCGCTGATGATCAAATCTGGTAGATGATTTCGGCACATTTTTAGCGCGTCCTTTGCCGAAGACGCCTCCTGAATGGTAAACCCCCATCGGGTCAAGGTTGCCGTTAATATGCGCCGTTGTAGCGCGCTGTCGTCCACAACCATGACCGTTTTTATCGCACGAAACCGCGACGATTCAGGTGGTATCTGTGTTATTCCAGTTGTCTGCGACAGCATTTTAAAAGCTTTCGATATCTCTTATCGGAAACCTAGGCGATGTCAGATTAAGATACGGTGAATCCTGTGAAATATTTCGGAGCAAAGCCGTTAATGGGCTTCGCGCAAACGGACGATTGTCCCTGCGGTGGGATCTTCCTCGTCTCCAAGGCCATCATTCATCAGACCCAGCGGCCAGCGCCAAAAGATCGCAACGAACAGATAAGCAGACGGAACTATTTGTTAAGGTTTTCGCGTCAGGGTGAACGCAGAAAAGGAGGCGAATCGTTGATCGACTGGGAGCAAATCACTTTGCTGAACGATGCTGTTGGACCCAGCGCATTCGAAGAAATTATTGTGGTGTTTTTTTTGGAGGTAGAAGAAGCGAAATACAAACTTCGGGATAGCAGGCCTACTAAAACCACTCGAGACACTCTTCATTTCGTTAAAGGAAGTGCCCTGAGCCTAGGTTTTATCGCGTTTTCGGAATATTGCCTGCGCGCTGAAAAAGAACTCGCATTAGGCAATCCTATGCAACCCGTCCTGGAGGACCTTTTCATGATATACGAAGAATCCAAGCTGCAGTTTTCAACCAGGTATGGGTGGAAATCCCGCACTATAGCACAAATTGCGCCAGCGTTTCATCATTCGTGATGTCGGTATAGGTAAACCCAGCTGCGTTTAGCTGTGACAAGAAAGGAGCGAAACTATCGGAACTGCGTGTTTCGATCCCGATAAGTACTGACCCAAAGTTACGTGCTGATTTTTTCAAATATTCGAAACGACAGATGTCATCGTCAGGCCCTAGAATGCCCAAAAACTCCTTCAGCGCACCGGGCCGCTGCGGCATCCGCAGGATGAAGTATTTCTTGACCCCAGAATATCGCTGAGCCCGCTCTTTAACCTCAGGGAGACGTTCAAAATCGAAGTTCCCGCCTGATGCGACACAGACGACGGTCTTGCCCTTTATCAGTTCAGAAACCTCACCCAAGGCTTCGATTGAAAGAGCGCCGGCAGGCTCAAGAACGATGCCTTCGACGTTCAACAATTCAGCGATCGTCACGCAGATACGATCTTCGGCCAAGTGGATCACGCTCTCAACGGGCACAGTACGCAAACGCTTAAAATTACGCCCACCAATTTTTGCAACGGCGGCACCGTCAACAAAACTATTGATAGGAGAAACATCAACAGGAGCGCCAGCCACCAATGCCCGAGCTAGACTAGGCGCACCTTTAGGTTCAACGAAGCTATATCGACATGTATCTTGGAAATAACTGTAGATCCCCGACGACAATCCGCCGCCACCGACGGGCAGCATGATGTGGTCGGGAACACGGCCCAACTGCTCTTCTATTTCAACCGCAACAGAGGCTTGTCCCTCAATGACATCTTCATCATCGAAAGGAGACAGAAAATGTGCACCCTTTTCCGTGCAATATTGCTGCGCGGCTTGTAGGGTTTTATCGAAATAGTCCCCAACCAGACGCACCTCCACTTGAGGCCCGCCAAAGATCTTCGTTTTCTGGATCTTCTGCTGAGGGGTCGTTACGGGCATAAATATAACGCCCTTCACACCAAAATGACTGCACATAAATGCAACACCTTGGGCATGATTTCCTGCGCTTGCACACACAAAAACCGCCTGTTCGGGGATCACCTTGCGCATCGCGTTGAACGCGCCGCGCAGTTTGTATGATCTGACCGGGCTAAGGTCTTCCCGCTTCAACCAAATATCTGCGTTATATTTTTCGGACAAATGTTCGTTGCGCATCAATGGGGTGGCAGGAAACACCTCGCGCATCGAGAGCGTCGCGCTGCGTGCCGCATTTTTGAACAGATCCGTCATTTCATTGACCTTTGCGTTGGATACCTTTCGATACGATCCCGCGCCGGTGCGGTCAACGCAGCCTTCAATCTTGCTCATACCATGGAAAACAGGTACTTCGCGGTGCAAACCGAAAAGGAAACATCATGTCCGCGCCCAAAAAAGTTGTGCTCGCCTATTCTGGTGGGCTTGATACCTCGATTATCCTAAAATGGCTGCAAACCGAATACGGCTGCGAAGTGGTCACCTTTACCGCTGATCTTGGCCAAGGCGAAGAACTTGAGCCTGCCCGCGCCAAAGCCGAAATGATGGGCGCGTCGGAAATCTATGTCGAAGATGTGCGCGAAGAATTCGTGCGCGATTTCGTCTTTCCGATGTTTCGCGCCAATGCCGTCTACGAAGGGCTATACCTGTTGGGCACATCGATCGCTCGGCCGTTGATTTCTAAACGCTTGGTTGAAATTGCCGCCGAAACTGGTGCCGATGCGGTTGCGCATGGTGCAACCGGTAAGGGCAACGATCAGGTCCGTTTCGAATTGGCGGCCTATGCTTTGAACCCTGACATCAAAGTAATCGCGCCTTGGCGTGAGTGGGATCTGACCAGCCGGACGAAACTGATCGAATTTGCTGAAAAACACCAGATCCCCGTGGCAAAAGACAAACGTGGCGAAGCACCCTTTAGCGTGGACGCAAATCTGCTTCACACCTCTTCCGAAGGAAAAGTGCTAGAAGATCCGGCCGTCGATGCACCCGAATATGTTTATCAACGTACGGTTTCGCCAGAGCAGGCACCTGACACCCCCGAATATGTCGAAGTCGGATTTGAACGTGGTGATGCGGTCAGCATCAATGGCGAAAACATGTCGCCAGCGACACTTTTGGCTAAATTGAACGAACTTGGCGGCAAGCACGGCTGCGGCCGCCTTGATCTTGTTGAGGGGCGCTTTGTCGGTATGAAGTCCCGTGGGATCTATGAGACCCCCGGCGGGACATTGTTGCTCGAAGCACACCGCGGCATCGAATCGATCACCCTCGACCGCGGCGCGATGCACCTAAAAGACGAGCTGATGCCGCGTTATGCAGAGCTAATCTATAATGGTTTTTGGTACAGCCCCGAACGCACCATGCTGCAAGCCGCGATTGATGCCTCTCAGACACATGTAACCGGTACAGTTAGATTGAAATTGTACAAAGGCCATGTCCGCACTGTTGGCCGCTGGTCGGAGCATTCGCTTTATTCCGAAGCGCATGTCACCTTCGAAGATGACGCTGGTGCCTATGATCAAAAAGACGCTGCGGGCTTCATTCAATTGAACGCGCTTCGCCTAAAGCTTTTGGCGGCACGTGACAAACGCCTCAAAGGTTAAGGTAAAAAGGCCCGGACAGAGCATAATCTCTCCGAGCCTTTTCTTTAATTTAAAACGGTTTATTCGGCAGTGATGACCGTCATCACCAACTTACCATCAGGCTTGATAGGACCGTCTTCCTTGGCGCCCAAAGTGTATTCAAAGCCCCCGGTTTTCATGCCGCCCTCTTCGGAGTGGACCATAAGCATCAGCATATCGCCGGATTTAACGTCTTCTTGCAGAATGGCGCTGACGTCGATGTTTTCACCGGCACGCAACGGGGCGTAGCCGACGACCGGGCCCGGCTTCATCTCTGCATCAGTGCGGTGCACGACCATCCAGCCATTTTCCGATGCCATCACCTTATCGGCGCTGACGACGCCGTTGGATACATCTTGATCCATCGCTTCTACCATAGCGTTGCTGTGCGCTGCGGCGAAAGCCGTGCCCGCGACGAGCGTGAGGGACAGTGCGGTTGCTGCAAACATCTTCATGTTAAATCTCCTGGTTGTGTTGAACTTGTCTGATAGACACGCCAACCACCGAGATTTAGTTTCGATACTCCGCCTTTTTCTAGCCATTACTCACCTAAGTCTTTGATCATAAAGCTTTTGGTAATGGGGCATTGCCTGCGCGCACAGCGTTTCCGCCTCACCGGTGAGCGTAGGCAGAGGCCCTTCGGCCCCGGCGAACCCGGTGCTTTTATGAACGGCACCGTACCAATGCGCTGCCCAGATCCCGTCTTCTGCGCGGGGACCGGCGGCCCAAGACAGCATAGCGGGATCGAAACGCAGGTCGATTGCGCAGCAAAGTTTGCGCAGCATCTGTTCCGGATTCGCCCTGATATCTGCTGAATCAATCACCATTCCGCCAATTTGATCGAAAAGCGCGGTTTGTTGACCATAGCCGATATCGTTAAAATTCGGTGCTTCTCGCTTTGCAGTATAGCTGGCAATTACGTGCGCAGGATGGCGTATCAGATGGACATGGACACAGCCTTTGGCCCAATCCATCGGAAAGCCGTCAATCATGTGATGCGGCATATGCTTCATATAGCGGTGTGGGGTGCCGGCGAGCGCGCACTGCGCCGCGACTTTGGCAGGGTCACATTCATGGTGCGCGATGATTTCTTGGTGCATCGGATGGTTAATGCCGGTTTGTTTGAGATAGGGTGCATAGAACGGCTCATCCATCGCGGTGAAATCAGCGCGATTGCCGAAACTATACATCATCGCCGTGCTTAGATTACGCGGGCCGGACCACATTGCGATACGCATCAGGCACATTCCTTTGCGATAAGGACCTTATACAATTCGCGTAGTTTTTTGGTCACAGGCCCCATTTCGCCGTCGCCGATCTGGCGACCATCGATCATCGCGACGGGGGTTTGCGCCCCGAATGTGCCGGTCAAGAATGCCTCATCGGCACCATAGGTATCGACCAGTGAATAATTCCTTTCGAAACACGGGATATCATTGGCGCGGCACAGGTCGATTACCTTCTGGCGGGTGATCCCATTCATGCAGTAGTCGCCGGTGCTGGTCCAAACCTCCCCCTTGCGGACGATGAAAAAGTTACAAGCGTTTGTTGTATTCACGAACCCGTTAATATCCAGCATCAAACCCTCGTCGGCGCCGGCTTTTTCCGCGGCAATACACGCGAGAATACAGTTTAATTTGGAATGACTATTCAGCTTCGGGTCCTGCGTCATCGGCAGCCCCCGCAGATGCGGCACGGTAGCCAGCCGGATCGGACGCGGCATATTCGGGCGGGAATGTTCCATAATGATCGCGATTGTGGGCCCGGATTGCGACAGAGACGGGTGCTGGAACGGACGCGTTTTAGGGCCACGGGTGATCATCAATCGCGCGTGGGCGTCGCTGGTCATTCCATTGGCCTTTTGCGTCTCTAACAATCCGGAGATCAACGCTTCACGTGTCATCCCGATGTCCAGATCGATCGCTTTTGCGGCTTCGAACAGGCGGTCGAAATGATCGCTTAGGAAGGCCCATGTACCATCATACAGACGCAGCCCCTCCCAGATACCGTCCCCCAACATGAAACCGCTGTCGTAGACGCTGACGACCGCCTGTGCCTTGGGGACAATCCGGCCATTTAAATAAATCAAAATGTCTTCGTTACGGGAATCTTCTTGGGCTTGGTGTGTGGTGACGTGATCTTCCATCAAATTGCTCCTTCTTTGCGGCTGACGCTAAGAACTTCAGGTCACGGGGCCAAGGGTGAAACCTACATCACTAGGGCGTGACATCACGGGCACCTGAGTTGCCTCGCGACGCTATTGGCGTCACGGTTTGGAAAAATGATGGAGAGTATTCATGAGTATTGCCACAAATATGCGCCTGATTGTACTGAGCGCCGCCATCGGTCTGGGCCTCGCGGCACAGGCGACAACCGCAAAAGCCGCCGGAACAGAGACGCTTTTGGTTGCTGGAGGCTGCTTTTGGTGCGTCGAATCCGATTTCGAAGCCGTGAAGGGCGTCAAAGAAGTTGTATCCGGTTTCGCGGGCGGAAATGTGAAGAACCCGACGTACAAGCAGGTCGTCGCGGGCGGAACGGGCCATTATGAAGCGGCGCAGATCCAGTATGATCCTGCGGTTGTTTCTGCCGACCAATTGCTGGCGATGTTCTTCCGCTCGGTCGATCCGACCGATGCCGGTGGGCAGTTCTGCGACCGCGGCGACAGCTATCGCACTGCGATCTTTGCGGATGGTGCCGGCCAGAAAGCCGCTGCAGAGAACGCAAAATCACAGGCTCAGGCCGCTTTAGGGAAAACCGTGGTCACCCCGATCTTGGGGAAAACTGCGTTCTATCCCGCCGATGCCTATCATCAGGACTATTACAAAAGCGATGAACGCCTTGCCTTTACCAGCGTCGGGTTGGGTGTGAAAAAGTCCGTCGCATATAAACGCTATCGTAACGGATGCGGGCGCGACCAGCGCGTGAAACAGCTTTGGGGTAGTGCTGCTCCGTTCGCAAATTAAGTATTAACCCAGCGTTAATTGCTGAGTTCAATCACCGTCGAAACCGTGGTCTTGGATGTCTTTGAGGTCCGGGATCACGTCGGCCGTTCCCTGACGTGTCACCATCAAGGCACCCGCCTGCATCGCCAGTATAATCGCATCCTGCATTGAAAGTTTGCGATCCAATGCGGCTATTAAATAACCGGTAAACGTGTCTCCGGCGCCCGTCGTATCGACGACATTCACCGGATAGGCTGGGAAATTCATCACCGATTTTGCCTGTTTAGAGACCCATTTGCAGCCCTCGGCCCCCAAGGTTACGATAATATCGTCGATCGGCAACGCGTCGATACTTGTGCCAGTGGTTTTTTCCAGCGCGGCAGCTTCGACTTCGTTTAGGACAAGCAGATCGATGTCGGGCAGTACCTGCGCCACTATCTCGGCATCGAAGGGTGCGGCGGCATAGGCCACGCGCAATCCCAGCGTATGCGCCGTGCGCGCGGCAAAGCGTTGGCCCAATGTTTCGTTTTGCATGAGCAGAAAATCACCCGGCGACGCCTCGGACAAAGCAGCGCCGATCATCTGGGTGGTGATTTCGTGATTGGCCCCTGAAAACAAAACGATAGCGTTTTCACCATCATCCGCGACACAGATATTCGCATGGCCGGTGGCCGTATCGATCATGCTGATATGCTGCGTCTCGACACCATATTCCAGCAGTCGTTCCACGGCCCATTTGCCATCCGGCCCCACGGCGCCGATATGCGTGACGCGCGTGCCGGCACGAGCGGCGGCGACCGACATATTGGCCCCCTTCCCGCCCAAACCCTGCCGGGAATCATGCGCGGCAATCGTTTCCCCCGGCACCGGCAAATGCCGCAGATAGTAGAAGTTATCTGCGTTGATAGAGCCGAGGTTCCAGATCATTCGCCGACCTTACAGGCTGCTAGAATGGCCATGTTCAAAATGTCGTTCGCCGTAGATGTCGTCGAACAAATCTGGATCGATTTGTCCAAACCGGTCAAAATCGGCCCGATCACAGTGGCACCCGCCATTTCCTGCATTAGTTTCACAGAAATGCTCGCGGAATGTCGCGCGGGGACCACCAGAATATTAGCCGGCCCCGTCAAGCGCGAGAACGGATAGTTCTTCTGGCTCTCGGCGTTCAGCGCGACATCAACGGTCATCTCGCCTTCGTATTCGAAATCAACGCCGCGGGCGTCCAGCACATCGGGGGCGCGCTGCATCTTTTCCGCCCGCTCGGAAACCGGATAGCCGAAGGTAGAGAAGCTGACGAAAGCAACCCGAGGCTCAAGCCCCATGTGACGCGCGACCTTAGCCCCTTTTTCGGCAATGTTGGCCAGATCCTCTTCGTTTGGCCATTCGTGCACCAGCGTATCGCCGATAAATACGATCCGCCCCTTGTGCAGCAACGCGGTAATGCCGACGGCGCCATGTTGGGCGTTGGCGTCGAACACGTGGTTCAGCCGTTCAAGCACATGCGCAGATTTACGCGTCGCACCGGTCACCAGACCATCGCCATGCCCATGTGCCAGCATCAATGCGGCGAACACGTGACGATCCCGCGCGGCCAGACGGTGAATGTCTTTGCTGTCCGACCCTTTACGCTGCAACCTGTTGTAAAGATATGACTTATACGTATCCAGATACTGGGTATTGGCCGCGTTCACGATCTCGAGCTCGCGGTGTGCGTCCTCCATGCCTGCGGCGGTCAGCTTGGCCTTGACGTCGTCGGGGCGCCCAACCACCAGAGCCTTGCCCAACCCCGAGCGTTGGTACATCACCGCAGCACGCAGAACCTTGGGGTCATCCCCTTCGGCAAAGATCATCCGCGCCTGATTGGCCCGAGCACGGGCATTGATCCCCCGCAGGATATTCGCCGTCGGGTCCATGCGCGACTTCAGGCTCAGCTCGTAGGCATCCATATCGATGATCGGACGCCGCGCGGCACCGGTATTCATCCCTGCACGCGCAACGGCCGGCGGAATACGGTGGATCAATCGCGGGTCAAACGGCGTCGGGATAATGTAATCGCGACCAAACGTGAGGTTCTTGCCATAGGCCAGCGCCACTTCGTCCGGCACATCCTCGCGCGCAAGATCTGCCAGCGCGTGGGCGCAAGCGATCTTCATCTCGTCGTTGATGGCGCGCGCATGAATATCAAGCGCCCCGCGGAACAGATAGGGAAAGCCCAACACGTTGTTCACCTGATTGGGGTAGTCACTGCGGCCTGTGGCGACAATCGCGTCGGCGCGAACCTCGTGCGCCTCTTCGGGGGTGATTTCGGGATCAGGGTTTGCCATCGCAAAAATCACCGGATTATCGGCCATACTGGCGACCATCGCGGGCGTCACAGCGCCCTTGACCGACACGCCAAGGAAAACATCCGCGTTCTTCATCGCTTCTTCCAGCGTGCGCAGATCAGTCTGCGCGGCATGCGCCGACTTCCATTGGTTCATGCCTTCGGTACGGCCTTGATAGATCACGCCTTTAGTGTCGCACATGATGCAGTTGTTATGCTTGGCCCCCATCGCCTTGAGAAGCTCAAGACAGGCGATCCCCGCCGCGCCGGCGCCGTTCAAAACGATCTGCACGTCTTCGATCTTTTTGCCCGAAATGCGCAACGCGTTCAGCAGTCCCGCGGCACAGATCACTGCCGTGCCGTGTTGGTCATCATGAAAGACGGGGATATCCATCTCTTCTTTCAGGCGCTGTTCGATGATGAAACACTCAGGCGCTTTGATATCCTCAAGGTTTATCCCGCCGAACGTCGGGCCCATCAGCTTGACCGCATTGATGAACGCTTCGGGGTCTTCGGTATCCAGTTCAATATCGATCGAATTCACGTCGGCGAAGCGTTTGAACAGCACCGATTTGCCTTCCATCACAGGCTTTGATGCCAACGCACCAAGGTTGCCCAAACCCAAAACGGCTGTGCCGTTAGAAATTACCGCGACCATATTGCCCTTGTTGGTATAGTCATATGCCAGCTCGGGGTTCTCGGCGATCGCTTCGCACGGAACGGCGACACCGGGGGAATAGGCAAGGCTCAGGTCCCGCTGGGTCGTCATCGGGACGGTCGCGGTGATCTCGAACTTGCCGGGTGTAGGTTCAAGGTGAAAGGCGAGCGCCTCTTCGGACGTAATACGGTTTTTGGTCACTAGAACGGCTTTCCTCATGGTTTCCCGCTTGATATCGCCGATCGGCCCCTCACACAATCATGATGGCGCTCACGGTTTGCGCGACGTCGCGGCGACGCCTGCGTGCAAAGCCGGTCCGCCCTTTCGTCTGGGGGCGCGGTTTTGTACACAGCGTTAACTCGAACCGGGGGCGCAGAGTGACCGAAGAAAAAATCACGCCGATGATGGCGCAATATCTAGAGCTCAAATCCCAGTACGCCGAAGCGCTGCTGTTCTACCGTATGGGCGACTTCTACGAGATGTTCTTTGACGATGCCGTTGCGGCAGCAGAGGCACTGGACATTGCCCTGACCAAACGCGGCAAACACGGCGGCGAAGACATCCCCATGTGCGGCGTTCCGGTACATGCCGCCGAAGGATATTTGCTGACGCTGATCCGCAAAGGGTTTCGCGTCGCGGTCTGCGAACAGATGGAAAGCCCGGCAGAGGCGAAAAAACGCGGCTATAAATCCGTGGTCAAACGCGATGTCGTGCGGCTGGTTACCCCCGGCACATTGACCGAGGAATCCCTGCTCGAAGCGCGGCGCCACAACTATCTGGCCGCTTTTGCAGAGGTCCGCGATGGCCATGCGTTGGCGTGGGTTGATATCTCTACCGGTGCGTTTCACGTGATGCCCCTGACCCTGTCGCGTCTCGGCCCCGAACTGGCACGTCTGGCCCCGTCAGAGCTGATCGTGTCAGAGGCCAAAGAGGCCGATTTGCGTGATTTAGTATCTGATTTTGATATCTCACTTACCCCAATCGCCCGTTCCGCCTTTGATAGCAGCGGGGCAGAAAAACGGGTCTGCGATCTGTTCGGTATCGGATCTCTGGATGCGTTCGGCAGTTTTGAGCGCGCCGATATCTCTGCCATGGGCGCGATCATTGACTACCTTGAGATCACACAAAAAGGCAAACTACCGCTGCTCCGCCCGCCGCAAAAAGAGGCCGAGGCACGCAGCGTGCAGATCGACGCCGCCACAAGGCGCAACCTTGAACTGACACATGCGCTGACTGGTGGTCGTTCGGGCACGCTGCTGTCGGTGATGGACAAGTCTGTAACCGCAGGTGGTGCGCGTCTGCTGGAACGGCGCATTTCGTCGCCTTCGCGTGTGTTAGAGACGATTCAATCCCGTCTGGACGCGATCAGCTTTGCCTATGACACGCCCACCATCCGTAGCGATATCCGCCAGCACCTGCGCAACGTCCCTGATCTGGACCGCGCCCTGTCGCGCCTGTCGCTTGATCGTGGTGGGCCCCGCGACCTTGCCGCCATCCGCAATGGCTTGACCGAAGCAGGGCAATTGGCAGAAAAAATGCACATTGCCACCCTACCTGATCTGCTGGCCCAAGCCGCCAAAGGGCTCACCGGCCATGACAGCCTGATTGATCTGCTGGACGAAGCCCTGATTGCTGAGCCGCCCCTGCTCGCCAGAGATGGCGGGTTTATCGCGCCCGGTTACAACAGCGAGCTCGACGAAGTGCGCACCCTACGCGACGAAGGCCGCAGCGTCATCGCGCAGATGCAACAGGATTTCATCTCGCTCACTGGGATCTCGACGCTCAAGATCAAACACAACAACGTGCTTGGCTATTTCGCCGAGGTCACAGCGACCCATGCCGAAAAGATGCTGTCGGCACCGCTGTCCGATACCTTTATCCACCGTCAGACCACCGCCAATCAGGTCCGTTTCACAACCGTGGAACTGTCAGAGATGGAGACAAAGATCCTCAACGCGGGCAACCATGCGTTAGAGATTGAAAAGCGGCTCTATGAAACACTGAAATGTTCAATTTTGGACCACTCCGGCCCCATCGGCGTCGCCTCGGCCGGACTGGCAGAAATTGATTTGGCCACCGGTCTGGCCGAGCTTGCGCAGTCTGAGAACTGGGTGAAACCCCGCGTCGATAATTCACGTGCTTTCGACATTCAGGGGGGTCGTCATCCGGTCGTGGAACGCGCCTTAGCCCAGCAATCGGGCAGCCCGTTTATTGCCAACGATTGTACCCTGTCGGCCGATGGCGACAACGCGAACATCTGGCTGCTGACCGGTCCCAACATGGCAGGTAAGTCGACCTTCCTGCGGCAGAATGCGATCATCGCCCTGATGGCGCAAATGGGCAGCTACGTGCCTGCCGCCACCGCGCACATCGGCCTGATCAGCCAGATTTTCAGCCGTGTCGGCGCCTCTGACGATCTGGCACGGGGCCGTTCCACGTTTATGGTCGAAATGGTCGAAACCGCCGCGATCCTCAATCAGGCAGACGACCGCGCGCTGGTGATCCTGGATGAAATCGGGCGCGGCACCGCGACCTATGACGGCTTGTCCATCGCGTGGGCCACGCTGGAACATCTGCACGACATCAACCGTTCGCGTGCGCTCTTTGCCACGCACTACCACGAAATGACCGCGCTTTCGAACAAATTGGGCGGGGTCGATAATGCCACTGTCGCAGTTAAGGAGTGGGACGGAGAGGTGATTTTCCTGCACGAAGTCAAGAAAGGCGCGGCCGATCGGTCTTATGGCGTGCAGGTTGCGCAGCTTGCCGGATTGCCGGCCTCCGTCATTGCCCGCGCTCGTGTCGTGCTTGAAGCGTTGGAAAAAGGCGAACGCGAAGGCGGCGCGACGCAGAAAACACTGATCGACGACCTCCCCTTGTTTGCCGTGGCGCCGGCACCTGCGCCTCAACCCAAACAGAGCTCCAAGCTCGAAGAAACGCTGGCCGAGATTATCCCCGACGAGCTCTCTCCACGTGAAGCGCTCGACCTGCTCTACAAACTAAAAGAGGCGGCCAAAACCTGACCGCCTCTCTCATTTCCAAATGGATAAAATCCTCCCCGAAGGGCCGCTCTATCCCGGGCGTTTACCCTGCCCCGGGCGTTTACCCTGCGGGGGTAGAGGATACGCCGACCTGCGCCGGACGCAGCAGACGGTCGTGCAACATGAAGCCTTCGGCGGCAACCTGAATGATATCGCCTGCTTTGGTGTCTGGCACCGGGGCCTCGAACATCGCTTGGTGGTGCTGCGGATCAAATTTTTCGCCCACTTCCGGGGCAATCACTTCGATACCGTGTTTCTTGAACACGCTCAGCAACTCGCGCATCGTCAGCTCGATACCTTCCAGCAACGGGCCGGAAATTGTGCGCTGCTCTTCCGTCGCGGCCTCCAATGCGCGTTTCATATTGTCGTAAACTGGCAACATGTCTCGGGCCAGCTTTGACCCGCCATAGTTCTCTGCCTCGCGACGGTCTTTGTCAGACCGTTTGCGCGCGTTCTCTGCGTCGGCCAAGGCGCGCATAAAGCGGTCTTTCAGCTGATCGCGTTCGGCACGCAATTCGTCCAGTTCCAGCGCTTCGTCGTCAATCTCGGACATCTCGTCCGCATAGGCCTCGGCCTCTGCGTCATCGATATCATCCAGAAATTCGTTCTCTTTCGGCTCTGCCATAATTCACCTCTAGCTGCGGTTCGAAATCAGCTTTCCAACCAGCTGCGCCGTGTAATTCACAATCGGCACGATACGTCCATAATTCAGGCGCGTGGGGCCGATCACACCGACCGCCCCGATCACCTTACGATCAGCGTTCATATAAGGGGAAACCACCAGAGAGGAACCCGAAAGTGAAAAAAGTTTATTCTCAGAACCAATAAAAATGCGCACACCGTCGCCCGCATCGGCCAATTCGAGGAATTCGGCGATGTCCCGCTTGCGTTCAAGGTCGTCAAACAGCTGGCGGATCAATTCAATGTTCTCTGCCTCGCCTTCGGCGTTGATCAGATTCGACCGCCCGCGCACGATCAATCGCTCGGGTGTCTCGCCCTCACCCTGCCATAAGGCCAGCCCGCTTTCGACGAGTTGCTGCGCCAGAATGTCGATCTGCTGGCGTCGCTGGCTGATCTCATGCGCGATGGTGCGCTGCAATTCCGAGATGGTTTTCCCCTCGACCAGCGCGTTCAGGAAATTCGCAGCCTCGCGCATGCTGCTGGGGGTCTGGCCCGGCGGGGGCGCAAACAAGCGGTTTTCCACGTGACCGTCTGAGAATACCAGAACCACCAGCGCCCTGTCGTGAGACAGTGAAACAAATTCGATATGCTTGATCGGCGCTTCGTGCTTTGGCGTCAGCACCAGTGAGGCGCCTTGTGTCACGCCAGACAGCGCCGACCCTACGCGATCTAGGATACCACTGACATCCGCGTTGTTGCTGCCAACCGTCGCGTCGATCTTTTCGCGGTCCGTTTCTGTCGGATCGCCGATCTCGATCATGCCGTCGACGAACATCCGCAGGCCCATCTGCGTCGGGATACGGCCCGCGCTGACATGGGGGCTGCCAAGCAGGCCCATATATTCAAGATCCTGCATCACATTGCGAATGGTGGCCGCGCTGACCTTTTCGCTGAAATCCCGGGTCAGCGTGCGCGACCCTACAGGGTCCCCATTGGCCAGATAGCCTTCGACCACGCGGCGGAACACCTCGCGCGAGCGGTCGTTCATTTCATCTAAAACTGTTGGTGCTTTGTCCATGTAGGCAGAAGTATGTGCGTCGGGGGGCAAACGTCAATCGGGGTTGCATCGCGCAGCAACGCAGAGTTATCCCCAAAGACAAATGGAAAAGGAATACCCTATGCGCCCCTCTGGTCGGAAACTTGATGAACTGCGTGCCGTGTCGATTGAAACCGGCTTTACCAAACACGCCGAAGGGTCGGCCCTGATCAAAATGGGTGACACCCACGTGCTGTGTACAGCAACGATCGAAGACCGCGTGCCGCCGTTTATCAAAGGCTCCGGTTTGGGATGGGTTACCGCCGAATACGGTATGCTGCCGCGCGCTACCAACACCCGCATGCGCCGCGAGGCCGCAATGGGCAAACAAGGCGGGCGCACCGTCGAAATTCAGCGCCTCATCGGTCGCGCCCTGCGTGCCGGCGTGGATCGCAGCGCTTTGGGCGAACGTCAAATCACTATCGACTGCGACGTGCTGCAGGCAGACGGTGGCACACGTTGCGCGTCTATAACGGGCGGTTGGGTCGCATTGAAGCTCGCCGTAAATAAGCTCATGAAGGCCGGCGATGTCATCAGCGACCCGCTGGTTGATCCGGTCGCCGCGATTAGCTGCGGCATCTATGCGGGCCAGCCGGTGCTGGACCTTGATTACCCCGAGGATTCCGAAGCGGGCGTTGACGGTAACTTTATCATGACCGGCAGCGGCAAATTGATAGAGATCCAGATGAGCGCCGAAGGCTCCACCTATTCGCGCGACCAGATGAACCAGCTGATGGACCTCGCCGAAAAGGGCGTGGCAGAGCTGGTCGAGAAGCAAAAGGCAGCCACCGCATGACCCGTAAATTCACCGGCGACCAGATCCTGGTCGCCACCCACAACGCTGGCAAGCTGCAGGAAATGACGGAGCTTTTCGCGCCCTTCGGCGTCACCGTCAAAGGCGCCGCCGAGATGAACCTAGGCGAGCCCGAAGAAACCGAAAGCACCTTCGTCGGCAATGCCCGCATCAAAGCACGGGCAGCGGTCGAGGCAACAGGCCTTCCCGCGCTAGCAGATGATTCCGGGATCGAAGTCGAAGCGCTGGACAATTACCCTGGCGTCTATACCGCCGATTGGTCCGAAACGCCCAACGGCCGCGATTTCGTCATGGCGATGACCAAGACCCACAATCTGTTGGAAGAGGCGAACGCCCCTCACCCGCGCCGCGCGCGGTTCTGCGCGACATTGGTTTTGGTCTGGCCCGACGGACATGAAGAGATTTTCGAAGGCCGCGTGAATGGCACTCTCGTCTGGCCCATCCGCGGCGACATCGGTCATGGCTATGACCCGATGTTCCAACCCGACGGGCATGATCAGACCTTTGGCGAAATGTCTGCCGATGCCAAGAACGCAATCAGCCACCGTGCGGATGCTTTCGCCAAACTGATCTCTGCCTGCTTTGACTGAGGATTGGCGTCAGGGCGGCTTTGGCCTTTACATTCATTGGCCTTTCTGCGAAGCTAAATGCCCCTATTGTGACTTTAACAGCCATGTTAGTCGCTCAATTGACCAACGCGCTTGGCGTGACGCCTATCTGTCAGAGCTGGAACGCGGCGCGGCCGAAACCCAAGGACGCGTGTTGAACGCTGTCTTTTTCGGCGGCGGCACCCCAAGCCTGATGGACCCTGACGTCGTCGCGGACGTCATCGCCGCAATCCGGCGCCTTTGGCCAACAGCTAATGACTTGGAAATTACACTTGAAGCGAACCCAGGCTCGGTTGAGGCCGATCGCTTCGCCGCCTTCCGACAGGCCGGCGTTAACCGTATTTCTATGGGGATACAGGCGCTGAACGACGCTGACCTGAAACGGCTTGGGCGTATTCATACTATAGCAGAGGGGCTGGCAGCGTTCGATATTGCCCGCACGACATTTGACCGCGTCAGCTTTGATTTGATCTATGGACGCCAGAATCAGACTTTAGCTGACTGGCAGACCGAGCTAAAGCAGGCCCTATCCCTCGCGATAGACCATATGTCTTTGTACCAATTGACGATCGAACAAGGCACCGCCTTTGGGGATCGCTATGCGGTCGGAAAACTTCGCGGGCTTCCGACCGATGACCTTGGCGCCGATATGTATGCTGCAACCCAGGACATTTGCGGAGAGATGGGTATGCCATCTTACGAGGTGTCTAACCATGCGCGCGACGGTGCCCAATCGCGGCATAACCTCATCTACTGGCGGTACGGCGATTACCTAGGCATTGGTCCCGGGGCGCATGGGCGTTTAACCCAGAATGGTAATCGGTTTGCGACCGAATGCTTCAGCAATCCTAAACGCTGGCTTGATGCAAGCGTAAGTGGAGCCACAGAAAAACCCCGCGAGCTGCTTACCACCGAGGATCAAGGCAGCGAGTTTTTGATGATGGGTCTGCGCTTGAAAGAAGGTGTCGACCTTCGACGTTACGAGGCCCTCGCGGGTGCCCCCCTATCAACAAAGAAAATCACCCAGATGCAGGACATCGGGATGATTTCTAGGGTTCAAGATCAGCTTTTCGTCACGGATCAGGGCTTTATGGTGCTGAACGCTATCCTGGCCGAGCTATTGTCTGACTAAGAAGCCGACAAACGTTGGCAGAGCTCGTCCAGCTCATCCATCGTTGTGTAATGCAATACCATCTGGCCGGCTTCCTGCCCGGGTTTATGGTTAAGCGTTACCTTTAGGCCCAGATTAGCCGACAGATCCCCCTCAAGTGCGCGGGTGTCTGCATCTTTCTCACCTGTCGGACGCGCAGTGCGCTTTTCGGAGCCTCCGTTTTCGGCCTGATGCTCTTTCTTGATCAAAGCCTCGGCAGCCCGTACTGACAAGCCACCTGCAATAATCTGCTTCGCCAACTTTTCAGGGTTCTTTGACGGCACCAAGGTCCGTGCGTGTCCGGCCGTCAGATCACCCTGCCGTACCAGTTCCAGCACATCTTCGGGCAGGTTCAAAAGCCGCAGCAAGTTCGCAATATGGCTTCGACTTTTACCCAAGGCTTCAGCCATTTTTTCCTGCGTGTGCCCGAAACGATCCATCAGCTGCCGATACCCTGCAGCTTCTTCAATCGAGTTGAGGTCCGCGCGCTGAATGTTTTCGATAATCGCGACTTCAAGAACTTCAACGTCGGTAAATTCGCGAACAATGATCGGCAGCTCGTGCAGCTGCGCCATCTGTGACGCACGCCAGCGCCGTTCACCGGCAACAATCTCGAAGGTTCCGTCGTCGCGGCGGCGCACGATCAGCGGCTGGATAACGCCCTTTTCGCGGATCGAATTTGCGAGGTCATCCAGATCCTGCGGATCAAACCGCTTGCGTGGCTGCTCCGGGTTAGGAGAAATTTTTTCAATCGGAACATATTGTTCCGCTGCGCCTTCTGATGCCACCGTTTGTGTCTCCGCTACATCTGCCATCAACGCCGACAATCCGCGGCCCAAACCGCGTCGTTTGTCTCTATCTGCCATTGTCTGACCCCTTATTTATATAACACTATTTGCCAGTACTTCTTGCGCAAGATCGCGATATGCTTTCGCTCCCTTCGATCCACTGTCATAGCTCAAAACCGGCATCGCATAGCTCGGTGCCTCGCTAACACGGACATTCCGCGGAATCACAGTTTTATATACCAGCTCACCCAAATTGCTCCGGGCGTCCTGTTCAACCTGCTGAGACAGATTATTCCGCCGATCATACATCGTCAGAAGAACTCCCTCGATACGCAGGTCTTTATTTCCGTTCTGCCGCACCTCTCGAATTGTAAGCATCAGCTGCGAGAGACCTTCCAAAGCAAAAAATTCGCTTTGTAGTGGCACCAGAACTGAATGCGCCGCAATCATCGCGTTCACTGTCAGCAAGTTCAGCGATGGGGGGCAGTCGATCAATATATAGTCAAATGCGTAGCTGTCCATTTGGGTCTGACGCAAAGCATCATGCAAAAGAAAGCTGCGCTTCTCATTGGAGATAAGCTCCATATCTGCCGAGCTCAGGTCAACCGTCGCAGCAACGATATGCAAACCCTTCGTCTCGGTCGACATGATAACCTGGTCTAGATCAATATCTTCGAGCAATAATTCGTAAGTTGTGAATTCTCTATCATCAAGCTCGATGCCCAAACCCGTCGATGCATTCCCCTGCGGGTCTAAGTCTATCACAAGAACACGTTGCTTTTGCTCGACCAATGCGGCAGCCAAATTAATCGTCGTTGTGGTTTTGCCCACCCCACCCTTCTGGTTCGCAATTGCGATAATCTTTGGTCCTGATGGCCGAGACAGGTCAGACATGTTTGATTTCCTTGATCTTAAGGATTGCGGCAGCGCTGTTCGTCTTACTCGGGATCGCCTCGCAGGTATAGGCCCACTTCAATTTTGCCACGCTATGCTCTTCACGCCAATTTCCGCCCTTCGGAAAGAGTGCAGTTCCAGATGGGCTCATATGAAGGCTCGCAAATCCCATGAGGGTAGATAGATCGGCGAGTGCCCGTGCGCTAAGCACATCTGCAGACAATGGCTCGATGGACTCAATCCGATGATTTACCACCAGCGCGCTGAGATTAAGTTCGCGAATGGCCGTGCGCAGAAATACACACTTTCTCTGATCGCTCTCGACTAGGGTGAATCTGGTATCTCTTCCCTCTTGCTCTGCCATTAGGGCAAGTATTATTGCAGGGAAGCCGCCCCCACTGCCTAAATCGACCCAATGGTCCGCCTTTGGTGCGTGGGCATAAAGCTGCATAGAATCCCGAATATGCCGATCCCACAGTTCGGAGACGCTAGACTTGGAAACGAGATTAATCTTCGCCGTCCATTTTTCTACGAGATCTGAAAAAAGCTCGAGCTTTTTTAATGTTTCACGTGAAACATCGCCCTCTGGTACCGTCATTATGCTGACTTCTTTCGGCTGTCACGTTTGAGATGTGACAGTAGCAGCGTCAGAGCAGATGGAGTCATGCCATCAATTCGGGCTGCTTGGGACAGATTTCCTGGCCGAGAAATCGATAGTTTCGATTTGAGTTCGTTCGACAGGCCATCAATTGAATTATAGTCGAACTCAGTTGGAATAATATGTGCTTCGTCCTTCCGTAAAAGGTCTATATCCCTTTTTTGGCGCACAATATAATGTGCGTACAGTGCGTCCCGCTCGACCTGACGCCGAATTTCCGGCTCGATGATCTCAAGCTCCGGGTTGATCTTAATGAGATGTTCGAACGTCACATCTGGAAAAGCTAAAAGTTCGAATCCTGTTCGCTTTGACCCATCCTGGCTTACCTTAATCCCAGCAGCCTCTATAGCCTTTGAGGCATAAGCATCTTTGGTAAGTATCGCCATAGCGTCATCGATTTTAGACATCTTGGCCTGAAAGCGCTCAATCCGCTTCGTACCAGCCACACCCAGTGCGATGGCAATCGGCGTCAACCTTTGGTCGGCATTATCTGCGCGAAGCGAAAGACGGAACTCAGCGCGCGATGTAAACATCCGATAAGGTTCGGTTACGCCCCGCGTTGTAAGATCATCGATCATTACGCCGATGTAGCTTTCTGACCGGCTAAAAGTAATTGCTTCCTTACCTTGTGCCAGCAGTCCCGCATTCAATCCTGCGACCAAACCTTGAGCTGCAGCCTCTTCGTACCCCGTCGTGCCGTTAATCTGGCCCGCCAAAAAAAGTCCCGGTACGCTTCGCACGGAAAGCGTGAGATCGAGGGCCCGGGGGTCTACGTAGTCGTATTCAATCGCATAACCAGGCTGAATGATCTCAACCCGCTCTAATCCAACCATAGAACGCACATATTCAAGCTGCACTTCCTCGGGTAAAGATGTAGAAATACCGTTCGGATAAATGGTGTGATCGTCGGCGCCCTCGGGCTCTAGAAAAACCTGGTGCGAGGTTTTATCCGCAAACCTTACCACCTTATCTTCAATTGAGGGGCAATAGCGCGGTCCAACACCGTCAATATGACCGCCATACATCGCAGAACGCGTCAGATTGTTGCGAATAATGTCGTGCGTTTTCTCATTAGTATGCGTGATACCGCAGGAAATTTGACTTGCCGATGTCGCTTCAGACAAAAACGAAAAAAGTACTGGCTCTGCATCCCCCGGCTGCGATTCAAGTTTCTCCCAGTCAATGGTTCGCCCATCTAGCCGTGGTGGCGTTCCGGTCTTCAATCGTCCAAGAGGTAAGTCAAATGAATCGATCCGGTTTGCAAGGTCGACTGAAGCTCTGTCGCCCATACGACCCCCAGATCGTGCTCTATCACCGATATGAATAACGCCGCGAAGGAACGTGCCTGTTGTCAAAACAACCGCCGCTGCGGAGATTTCCATCCCATCGGACAGTATAGCACCGGCTACGCTGCCTTTTTTAACGATAAAGTCGGTGACTTCGCCCTCAATTATCTCGAGATTGGCTCGCTGTTCGGTCTCTGAAAGCATTTCGCGACGATATATAGCACGGTCTGCCTGGGCGCGCGGCCCTTGTACGGCTGGGCCCTTGCGGCGATTTAGAAGGCGAAATTGAATGCCGGCCTTATCTGCGACACGGCCCATTACGCCATCCATCGCATCAATTTCACGCACAAGATGACCTTTACCCAATCCGCCTATTGCGGGATTGCAGGACATCACCCCGATTCCATCGCGCGACATTGTTATCAAAGCGGTACTTGCACCTAATCGAGCTGACGCATGCGCAGCCTCGGCCCCGGCATGTCCCCCACCGATAACAATGACATCAAAATGTTTCACGTGAAACACTCCATCTATTTACCCAAGCAAAAGCTTGAAAAGATTACATCTAGCAAGTTCTCAACGTCAATCCGACCAACCAATGCCTCAAGCGCGCGAATCGAATGGCGCAACTCTTCTGACGCTATATCATATTGATCAGGTCCATGATCCAGAACCAACATCGCAGTTGCCAAACCTTCGGCTGATTTTTGCAACGCAACACGATGACGTTCATGTGTTGCCAAACCAGCATTTAAGCTACGAATACTTAGAACTTCTTGAATTCTATTAATAAGTTGCTTTACGCCCTGCCCAGTAACACCTGAAATTGCGCCCTCTGGATTCTCCAACAGATCCGCTTTTGGTCGCAGAATGATATCATCGGGCATAACGGAGACCGGAAGCTCTTCGTATTTATCAACTAAAAAGACCCGAAGGTCGGCCTGTTCAGCGCGGATCTTAGCACGGTCAATTCCGATTGCTTCGACTTCGTCGGCGCCCTCTCGTAGGCCGGCAGTATCAAGGAGTGTGACGGGCAATCCGCCTAGATCCATTCGGACCTCAATGATATCACGCGTTGTGCCAGCTACAGCCGAGGTGATCGCTGCGTCGCGGCCCGCCAGAGAATTTAATAAAGTCGATTTGCCAGCATTCGGCCGGCCGATAATAGCGACTTCGAACCCCGTTCTGATCCGTTCGGCACTGTGAGTACCTGCGATTTCCTTTAAAATATCGGAATTTACCGCAGTAAGAAGCGTATTCACTTCAGGCGAAACGTCCACAGGGACATCCTCGTCAGCGAAATCGATGGTGACTTCAAGCAGAGCAGCAGCGCGTATTAGTTTTTCGCGCCAGCTGTCAACTTTGTGGCCCAAGTGACCGGACAAGACGCGCAAAGCTTGTTTGCGCTGCGCCTCAGTCTCAGCCTCGATCAAATCCCCCAAGCCTTCGACCTGAGTAAGATCAAGTTTACCGTTCTCCATCGCTCGACGCGTAAATTCTCCAGGTTCCGCGAGGCGAGCATTATCGAAACCGGAGAGTAATCGTAGCACAGCCCGCACGACCGCAATACTGCCGTGGAGGTGCAACTCTACCGTGTCTTCGCCAGTAAAACTGTTAGGCCCCTCAAACGAGAGCACTAATGCACGATCGAGGATTTGCCCTTCGGCGTCGCGAACTGCGCGAACCGCAGCCAACCGCACTGCCGGCAACGGCGATGCGATCGTATTTGCGATTAAAAAAGCCTGCGGGCCCGAGATACGAATGACGCAAACACCGGCCCGCCCCTGCGCTGTGGCTTGGGCGAATATCGTATCCATATCATATAACCCACTGAATTAAGTGAATATTTAGCTGTTCATCGAGTCGAAGAAATCGGAATTTGACTTCGTTTGCTTCAATTTTCCGATCAGGAATTCGATTGCATCCGTGGTACCCATCGGGTTCAGGATACGACGCAAGACAAAGGTCTTTTGGAGATCAGTTTTATCAACCAACAGATCTTCTTTTCGTGTGCCGGACTTGAGGATATCCATCGCAGGGAAGACGCGTTTGTCTGCGATCTTGCGATCGAGGACGATTTCGGAGTTACCGGTCCCTTTGAATTCCTCAAAGATGACTTCGTCCATGCGGCTGCCGGTGTCGATCAGGGCGGTCGCGATAATGGTCAGCGACCCACCCTCTTCGATATTACGCGCGGCGCCAAAGAATCGTTTAGGACGTTGTAGCGCATTCGCATCAACCCCACCGGTCAGGACTTTACCCGATGATGGTACAACAGTGTTAAAGGCGCGGCCCAAACGGGTGATCGAGTCTAGCAAGATTACGACGTCGCGCTTGTGTTCAACGAGACGTTTTGCCTTTTCAATGACCATTTCGGACACGGCAACGTGACGGGTTGCAGGCTCGTCGAAAGTCGAGGAGACGACCTCCCCTTTGACACTACGCTGCATATCAGTGACTTCTTCGGGACGTTCATCGATCAGCAAAACGATCAAATAGCACTCTGGGTGGTTCTTTTCGATCGAATTGGCGATATTTTGCAGCAGAACGGTTTTACCAGTCCGTGGCGGCGCCACGATCAAACAACGTTGGCCTTTACCAATGGGCGACACCAGATCGATGATACGTGCCGAGCGGTCCTTGATCGTCGGATCATCCACCTCCATCGTGAGACGTTCGTCGGGATAGAGCGGCGTAAGGTTTTCAAATGCAACCTTGTGCCGTGCTTTTTCGGGCGCCTCAAAGTTGATTTTGGTCACTTCAGTCAGTGCAAAGTAACGTTCGGTATCATCCGGCGCCTTGATCAAACCTTCGATCGTGTCCCCCGTGCGCAGCGAATGCTGGCGGATCATCTCGGGCGAAACATAAATATCATCGGGGCCTGGCAGGTAGTTTGCCTCGGGCGAGCGCAGGAACCCGAAGCCGTCCTGCAATACTTCCAGCACACCATCGCCAGAGATTTCCCACCCTTCATCCGCGCGTTCGCGCAGGATCTGGAACATCATCTCGCCTTTACGCATCGTAGATGCGTTTTCGATCTCAAGCTCTTCGGCCATCGCCAAAAGATTCTTAGGCGTCTGCGCCTTTAGATCGGCAAGGTTAAGTGTTTCAGTTGTCATGGAAATATCCTGTTCCGGTCCCGGAATACGGGCGGGTCGTGTCATAAAAATGGGCAGATTAATACAAACCCCGGACGGGGTGCAGCAAACACATACTCAGATTTGCCGGTTTCGTCAATCAGCTTAGAATTTCACGACGACCGAGAACACTATGATGATCATCAGCAGCGTCGGTACTTCGTTCATGATCCGGTAACGTTTACCGCTTAGGCTGTTCTCACCGGCTGCAAAGGCCCGCACACGCCCGACAAGCCACCCGTGAAAGCCCGTCATCGCAAACACGCTGGCGCCCTTCGTCCACGGCCAGACAGCGGCCCAATCAACGATGCCGGGCGTCAGAACCAGCGCCAGCCCAAAGATCCACGTGCCGATCATCGCAGGACGCATGATGACTGTGGCCAGCTTGTACTCCATCATTTTGAAAAGATCATGGGTTTGGCCAGTTTGGCCTACCTGCTCTGTATGATGCACGAGAAGGCGCGGCAGATAAAATAGCGCTGCCATCCACGAAATGACCGAAATGATATGAAGCGATTTTACCCAAGGATAGGCGATGGCAAGCAGGTCGGTCATGTCAGACTCCGGTTTGGGCCTTCTTACTAATATAAATAAGAAAAGAAGAAAGATGATGATGTAAGTAGGGAGACCATTTTCTGTGGATTACTGTTTTGTACCTCGATTTATCCACCTGTGTACTTCGTAAATCCTCTGACAGTGATAAGTCACAGGATGTCAAATTAAAATTATTATTTTCAGTGGGTTATTCGAAAAAAAATCGGGGGATAAACTGTGTAGGTCTGTGGATAAGCTTGGGATTAACTCCGTTCAGGGGAATTCGGATTTATCCTTATGCCTGCCCGTATAAAACGGGAAATTCCGGCTGGAGGGCATGGGTTTTCCCGACGGTTTTGCGGACCCTCGCCATTCGGGGGAAAAATCCCTAAGAACTTCCTAGCGTCGCACACAGGTTTATCCCCATGCCCCAACGTCTCATTCTCGCCTCCGGCTCGTCGATCCGGTCACAGTTGCTGCAACAGGCTTGCGTCCCTCACGAGGTGAGCGTCGCCCAAATTGATGAACAAATGATTAAGATGGCCCTGCTGTCAGAGCAGGCGCCCCCACGCGACATCGCCGATACACTGGCAGAGATGAAAGCCCGCAAGGTCAGCGACAAGACCCCCGGCGCGCTGGTACTAGGCTGCGATCAAGTGCTCGACCATCGCGGCACGCTGCTGTCGAAACCCGCCACGCCCGACGAAGCGATCGCGCAGCTGAAATCCCTGCGGGGTGATCGCCATAGTTTGTTGTCCGCTGCGGTTATCGTCGAAGACGGCAAACCGATCTGGCGCCATGTGGGTCAGGTGCGCTTGCGGATGCGCGATGCTTCGGATGACTATATACACGACTACGTCGCGCGAAACTGGGACAGTATTAGCCACGCGGTTGGAGCCTATAAGCTGGAGGAAGAAGGCGTCAGGCTGTTCAGCGGCATTGAAGGGGATTACTTTAATGTCCTAGGGTTACCCCTGCTTGAATTGTTGAATTATCTGACGCTACGGGGGGATCTATCCGCATGAGCTTGGCAAAAATACCGCTAGCAGGTGTGATCGGGTCGCCGATTGCCCATTCAAAATCCCCACAGATCCATGGCCATTGGCTGAAAACGCATGGCCTGCAGGGGGCCTATATCCCGCTACACGTCGAACCCGACGATTTGCGCCAAACGCTTGAGGTGATGCCGAAAATGGGGTTCGTTGGGGCCAATGTCACGATCCCTCATAAGGAAGCTGTGATCGAGATCGCGGACATCATAACGGATCGTGCTGCGATGATTGGTGCGGTGAACACGATTACCTTTCGCGCCGATGGAAAAATCCAGGGCGATAATACGGACGGCTACGGGTTTATTGAAAACCTGAAAGCCGGTGCACCGGATTGGGTGCCATCGTCTGGCCCCGCATGCGTGTTTGGCGCCGGTGGCGCTGCGCGGGCCGTGATCTGGTCGTTGCTGGATGCGGGCGTGCCTGAAATTCTGCTTTCTAACCGCACCCGAGAGCGGGCCGAGCGCTTACGCTCGGTGTTTGGAAACCGGGTGACCGTCTATGATTGGTCGCAGGCTGGCACGATGGTGGGCCATGCCGCTTTGGTGGTGAACACCACGTCGCTTGGGATGATCGGCAAGTCAGAGCTGCGCGTGCCGCTGAGCGGGCTGCGCGCAGACACGGTCGTTACGGATCTCGTCTATGCGCCGCTAAAGACAAGCCTATTGGCGGCGGCCGAAGCGGCGGGATGCGTCACTGTTGATGGTTTAGGCATGCTTTTGCATCAGGCGGTGCCGGGGTTCGAACGGTGGTTTGGCGCGCGTCCTATCGTGGATCACGAAACACGCTTGGCGGCGTTGCGCTGATGTTTCTACTGGGTCTGACCGGGTCGATCGGCATGGGGAAATCGACCACCGCAAAAATGTTCGCTGAACTGGGCTGTGCCGTTTGGGACGCCGATGCCGCTGTGCATCGTCTTTATGCCAAAGAGGGCGCCGCAGTTGCTGCCTTTCAAAAGGAGTTGCCCGTTGCCGTCGTCGCGGGCGAAGTATCACGACCCGCGCTGAAAAACTTGATTGATGCGGACTCGACCGTATTGAAAAAGATCGAAGCCATTGTGCACCCGCTGGTTGGCGAAGATCGCGCGGCTTTTCTGGCCGATACCAAGGCAGAGATTGTTGTGCTTGATATCCCGTTGATTTTTGAAACCGGCGGCAACAAACGCATGGATGCGGTTGCCTGCGTTACCGTTTCGGCGGAAATCCAGCAAAGGCGGGTGATGGAACGCGGCACAATGACGCTTGAACAGTTCGAAAACATGCGCGCCAAACAGATGCCAAACGATGAAAAATGCGCTTTGGCCGACTATGTGATTGAAACAGACACCCTGCCCCATGCCCGCGCGCAGGTGCAGGCCGTTATCGACGATATCAAAGGAAAGCTGTCCCATGCGTGAGATTGTGCTGGATACGGAAACCACCGGATTCGACCCTCAAAGCGGCGATAGGATCGTAGAAATCGGCGCGGTTGAACTGATCGGGCATGTGGCGACGGGCAATACCTATCACCAGTATATCAATCCCGAGCGCAGCATGCCCGCCGAGGCATTCGAGGTGCACGGGCTAGGCGACGAGTTCCTGCGCGATAAACCCAAGTTTGCGCAGATCGGGCAGGAATTTCTGGATTTCATCGGCGATTCAAAGCTGGTGATCCACAATGCGGCCTTTGACATCAAATTCCTGAATGCTGAACTCAAGTGGATGGGCCTGCCCCAGATCCCATGGGAACAGGCGCTGGATACGCTTGCCATCGCACGCAAACGCTTTCCTGGGTCGCCGGCGTCGCTGGATGCGCTCTGCCGTCGTTTCGGCATCGACAACGCATCGCGCACGCTGCACGGGGCTTTGCTTGATAGTGAAATTCTCGCGGAGGTGTATCTTGAACTGATTGGCGGGCGGCAGCCTGATTTCGGTCTGTCGACCAAGCCAGAGCGCAAAGAAGGTGATACCACCCCTGACTGGACACCCAAACCGCGCCCGACGCCCCTGCCCTCGCGGATTACCCCGCAAGAGACTGCCGCCCATACCGAATTTGTCGATAAACTGGGCGACAGCGCTGTGTGGAAGACGCTTTAGGCGTCTGCTTTTTGTGTATTCTCGGTCTGACGGCGCGCGATTTCGTTGCGATACAGCGCGACAAAGTCGATGTTTTCGAGGTTCAGCGGCGGGAAGCCACCGTCGCGGGTCACATCGCTTACAACACGGCGCAGGAACGGGAAAATCATCCGTGGGCATTCGATCAGCAAGAACGGGTGCATCTGATCTTCTGGCACGTTTTCGACGTGGAAAATCCCGACATAGTCGATTTCAAGCAAGAACAGCGTCGCGTCGCCGCCTTTGGCCTTTGATGTCACCTTGAGCTTGATCGCGGATTCATACTGGTTGTCAGCAGACCGCTTTTTCGCATCCAGATTGACCTGAACCTGCACGTCTGGCTGCACATCCGTTGGCGCGCCTTTTTGTGCCATGATGTTTTCAAACGACATATCGCGGATGAATTGACCCAGAATGCGCATCTGCGGCTGTGCGGCTTGGGTCGGTTGTGTTGCTTCTTCTTCAGCCATTCAAAGGCTCCTTAAGACAATAAACTCATTTCGTAAGGGTTATCAGATCGCTTGGTCGCGCTCAATGGCCCGCCTTAATGGTCCGTCCAACCCGACGGGCGCTTGGGCCCGCGGTCCTGCTCTGACAGCTCGTGATATTCTCCGTCAATCACATCGCCCTGCATCGGACGATGGGGCTGCGGGCGCCGTGGCCCTGTGGTGCCGCCCATTTGAACGCCAGAAACCTTAACCTTGCTCCGGACCGCTTTGAAGGCTGCTGTGCGCACGCCTGGGACCAAAAGGGCAAAGCCGATAGCATCAGTGAAAAAACCCGGTGTCAGCAGCAGGGCGCCAGCAAACAGGATCATCGCGCCATGCACCAGCGGTTCGGTCGGGTCGCGGACTTCAGACAGGGAGGATTTGATCTGGCCAAGCGCCAGGGCCCCCTGTGCACGCATCAAATACGTCCCGATGATTGCTGTCGTCACAACAATCGCCAAGGTCCAGCCGAGGCCAATCGCCCCACCCACTTGAATGAACAACGTTATTTCTATCAGCGGTACGGCAATAAAAGCTAAAAACAGCCACATGGCAGGCGTCCTTTCCTATGGGCCAGAGTGGACTTGGCCCTGTTCACACCCTACATAGGGGCACTAGACCGACGTTTCCATGTTTCTTAGCACGAGGTACCTATGAATTCGCCCATGATACAGCTTCTGGTACTGGCCGCTATTGCCGTGTTCCTGATCCTGCGGCTCAAGAATGTGCTTGGCACACGCACCGGTTTTGAAAAGCCGGCCGAGGTCAGCGAGAAACCCGAACGCCCCAGCGGCCCCGCGTTCGAAGTCATCGAAGGTGGCCCTGATCTGGATATTACCGATCACGCGCCCGAAGGGTCCGACACTGCGCTCGCTCTGGCCGAGATGAAGCGGATCGAGCCGTCCTTCGGGGTCAGCGACTTTTTGGGCGGCGCCCGCGGTGCCTATGAGATGATCGTGATGGGCTACGAACACGGTAATCTGGACGAAATCAAACCCTTCCTGTCGGAAGAGATCTACGAAAGCTTTGTTGAAGGCGTCGCTGCACGCGAAGATCAAGGCCTGACCGTGGAAAGCCACTTTATCGGCATCCGCGAAATGGAGCTTGAGAGCGCCACGATGGACAAAACCACTAACGAGGCGGAGCTGACGATCCGTTTCGTGGCCGAACTGACGTCGGTCGTGAAAGACAGAGACGGTGAAGTCGTCGAAGGCAGCACGACAGAGGTCAATCGTCAAAAAGACACTTGGGTGTTTGCCCGTGTCATGGGCTCGGATGATCCAAATTGGCTGCTTGTTTCTACAGACGGTTAAAAGGTGCCTGTGCGGGTGCATTTCTGTGGGCGGGCCTGATGGCACCGCCCGCTTCTGCGACCGATGTGTCCTATAGCATCCTGTCGTTTGACCAGCTTGACGGCTGGCAAACCGACGACCATGCCGCAGCGTTGCGCACCTTTGTAAACACCTGCGGCGATATGAAGAGGGTGGATTGGCGCAATATCTGCGCCTATGCCAAGTCCGATCCCGACCCGCGCCAGTTCTTTGAACTGCTGTTCCGGCCCGTGTTGATCGAAGACGGTGCCGAGGCGATGTTCACCGGCTATTTCGAACCCGAACTTGATGGTGATCTCTACCCGTCTGACCGCTATCGCTATCCGGTATATGCCATGCCGCCAGAGGCAAAAGAGAATAACCCATGGCTGCCGCGCCGCGATATTCTGGACACCGATGTGATGAAGGGGCGCGGCCTTGAAATCGCCTATGTCGACGACCCGGTCGAACTTTTCTTTCTTCAAATTCAAGGGTCTGGCCGGATCAAATTGCCCGACGGCAGCTATCGGCGTGTGGGCTATCGTGGTGCGAACGGCCACCCGTACCGGTCGATCGGCGTCGAACTGGTACGCCGTGGTGTCTATGATCCGCATCAGGTCAGCGCCGAGGTGATCAAGAATTGGGTCCGCCGGAACCCCGAAGACGGGCGCGAACTGCTGTACCACAATCCGTCCTATGTGTTTTTCCGCGAGGTCAGTCAGGTACCTGCCGACCAAGGGCCGCTTGGCGCGATGAACCGGTCCGTGACAACCCTGCGCACCATCGCCGTTGACCCCAAATTTGTACCTCTCGGGGCGCCTGTCTGGATCGAAAAACAGGGCAAGGAACCCATGCACCGCTTGATGATCGCGCAAGATACCGGGTCGGCGATCAAGGGCGCGCAGCGGGCGGATGTGTTCTTTGGCACTGGTGACGAGGCAGGCCGTGCGGCCGGAAAGCTGCGCGACCCTGGCCGGATGATGGTCCTGATGCCGATCCAGCGGGCTTACGCCCTTCTGCCGGAGCCGCTGCTATGACCCGAAAACGCTTGAACAAGGATGATCTTTCCCTTTGGAAAAAGGTGGCAGAGCGGACAGAGAAGCTCGACGTTGACAAGCTGTTCCGCGCCGAAATCGACGGCGCCGCTGCTCTCAAGGGCCCTGCCCCGACGCCGCCGCAGATCCGCAAGACGACCTCTGTCCTGCTGGGCAAGCCCAATCCCAAACCACGGCGCAACACGCATGATCTGGTGCCTTCGTTGCCTGAACAAATGCGCCAGTCGCCGGTTCAGATGGATTCAAAAGCCTTCGGCAAGCTCAAGCGCGGCAAGATGCGCCCCGAAGGGCGGATCGACCTGCACGGCATGACGCTGGACCGCGCCCATCCTGCCCTGACCAAATTCATCCTCGGGTCTCACGCTAAGGGGCGGCGCCTTGTGTTGGTGATCACCGGCAAGGGCAAGATGCGCGACGAAGGCGGCCCGATCCCCGTGCGCCACGGCGTGCTGCGCCATCAGGTGCCGCAATGGCTGTCGATGCCGCCGCTCTCGTCTGCGGTGTTGCAGGTCAGCCAGGCGCACATTAGCCACGGCGGCGGCGGCGCCTACTACGTTTACCTGCGTCGCCACCGGTAACGATCCCTAGGGGGTTACCAACCGCTTGCGATACAGCAGTACGCCGGCGGTCGCCATGATCGCTGCGATGACATAATAAATTGCGATCGGGATCATCTGCTGTGGAAAATCAACGCCCAGATCAATGAAAAGCCCCGTCACGCCCGGCCCAATGGCCGATCCAAAGACCATCAGCGCGGCCCCCACGGCCTTGATCGACCCGATATAGCGTTTGCCATAAAATTCGGCCCAGAACACAGAGGTCGCAGTCGCCTGCATGCCCTGCCCCACGCCAAAGATCATCAACCCCACACCCGCCATTGCGATGGTATCGGCAAAGGCCAGAACCGCGAATGACACGGCAAAAGGCAGCATCTGCACAGGTGTCACCCGCGTCACGCCGAACCGGTCAATGGCCCAGCCCGACACAAAGGTGGCGATCACTGATGTCACTGTATAAAGCGGCATCAGCGCGACAAAGCTGACCAGTGTCCAGCCTTTCACCTCTGTCAGGTGGACTTGCTGAAAGAACAGCGCCGTGCCCCACGCGGCAGGCCCGATGACCAAGGGGATCATCAGCCAGAACAGCCCGTGCCGGAACATCTGCATCCGTGTCCAGTGCTGCCCGTCCATCCCCGCCGATTGCGTGCTTTGCGCCATGGATTGCGGTGTGCGTTCTTGCTGCAGCAATAGCAGCATGACAGGCATGGTGATCACCACCAGTACAGCTGCCAGCACCCAGAGGCTGCGCCAGTGGAAACTGGCAAACAGGGCGACGAACACAACGGGCAAGATCGCCTGACCCGCTGCAAACCCCATTGACGACAGGGACAAGGCCTTGCCGCGTGCGGCCTCGAACCAGCGGACCATGGCAACGGCACTCAGCTGGGACATCATCCCCTGACCCGACAACCGCAGCGCATAGATGACAAAGATCAGCGCGATCCAGTTCGGCACGGCAGCCATCGCCAGACAGGCCCCCGCCAACGCGACCATCACCCAGAACGACAAACGGCGTACCCGAAACCTGTCAGTAAGCACACCGGCCCAGACCATCGTGATCGCCGAGAGCGTCGTGCCGATGGTATAGATCCCGCCCCATTGACCGTCAGACAGGCCAAAGCTGCCCTTAATCTCGCCTGCGAAAAGCGAGATGAAATAGGTTTGCCCATAGGCCGACGTGAATGTCAGTAGGAAACCCGCCAACAAGAACACCCAATTGGCGCGGATAAATCTGAAGTATGCCATGCGCCATCCTTCTCAGGCGCATGGCATATTGAAAAGCCCTAAAGAACGTAGCGCGACAGATCGGTGGATCGCGTCAGCTCGCCCAGATTCTTTTCGACGAAGTCGCCGTCGACGGTGATCTTTTCGCCGGTGCGATCCGGTGCGCTGAACGACAGCTCTTCAAAGACGCGCTCCATCACGGTGTACAGGCGCCGTGCCCCGATGTTTTCGATGGACTGGTTCACATCGGCCGCAATCTTGGCCAGTGCCTTGATGCCTTCGTCGGTGAACGTGACCTCGACTTCTTCGGTGCCCATCAGCGCGGTATATTGCAGCGTCAGCGCGTTATCGGTTTCGGTCAGGATGCGAACGAAATCATCTTCCGTCAGCGCACGCAGTTCAACTCGGATCGGCAAACGACCCTGTAGTTCGGGCAACAGATCCGACGGTTTGGCAATGTGGAAGGCACCCGAGGCGATAAACAGGATATGATCCGTTTTCACCGGCCCGTGTTTGGTCGATACGGTAGTGCCTTCGATCAGGGGCAGCAGGTCGCGCTGCACGCCTTCACGGCTGACATCGCCGCCACGCGCATCAGAGCGGGCGCACACCTTGTCGATCTCGTCCAGAAACACGATGCCGTTCTGCTCCACAGACTCGATTGCCGCGCGGTTGACGGTTTCGTCATCCAGCAGCTTGTCGGCCTCTTCGCTGATCAGCACCTCGTAACTTTCGGACACCGAAAGACGCTTCTTGACCGTCCGACCGCCCATGGCTTTGCCAAACAGGTCGCCAATGTTCATCATCCCCATGCCACCGCCGGGTTGCCCGGGGATATCCATGGTGGGAAACGGGCTAGAGGTGTCGGCGACTTCAAGTTCGATCATCGTGTCGTCCAGCTCGCCCGCTTTCAGCTTTTTGCGGAACATGTCACGGGTGCCTTCGCGGGCATCTTTGCCAGCAATCGCGTCCACCACGCGTTCTTCGGCGGCCTTATGGGCGCTGACCTTTACGTCTTCGCGCATGTGTTCGCGGGTCATCACAATGGCACTATCGATCAGATCGCGAATGATCTGTTCGACATCGCGCCCGACATAGCCGACTTCGGTGAACTTTGTAGCTTCCACCTTGAGGAACGGCGCGCGCGCCAGTTTTGCCAAGCGGCGGCTGATTTCGGTTTTACCGACGCCGGTAGGCCCGATCATCAGGATGTTTTTGGGGTATACTTCGTCGCGCAGATCATCGCCCAACTGCTTGCGGCGCCAGCGGTTGCGCAGGGCCACGGCCACGGCGCGTTTGGCGTCGTTCTGGCCGATGATAAAACGATCAAGTTCGGATACGATTTCGCGGGGGGTAAGATCGGTCATTGTGAGATTTTCTCCACCGTGAGGTTGCCATTGGTATAAACACAGATGTCAGACGCGATCTTCATCGCGTCGCGTGCGACGGTTTCGGCGTCGCGGTCGCTGTCCATCATGCCGCGCGCGGCGGCCAGTGCATAATTCCCGCCCGATCCGATGGCCGCGACAGAATGTTCAGGCTCCAGCACGTCACCCGCGCCAGTGATCACCAGCAGTTCACGCCCGTCTGACACGATCAGCATCGCTTCGAGCTTTTGCAAGTATTTGTCGGTGCGCCAGTCCTTGGCAAGCTCGACACTGGCCCGGGCCAACTGCCCCGGCGTGGCTTCCAGCTTGGCTTCAAGCCGTTCCAGCAGCGTGAAAGCATCAGCGGTCGATCCGGCAAAGCCCGCCACAACGTCAAACCCGCCGGGGCTGAGACGGCGCACCTTGCGCGCGGTTCCTTTGATCACGGTCTGGCCAAGGCTAACCTGACCGTCGCCCGCGATCACGACTTCGCCGTCTTTCTTCACACCGATGATGGTGGTCCCGTGCCAGCCGGGGAATTCTTGCTTTGACATGTAGCCTCCATAGTTCAAACCTATATGAAAACCCCGCCGCTGTTTCGCAAGGCTATTGTCCGGAAAGGATTTGAATGCCACCGGTAGACGACCTTAAAGTCGAGGCTTTTCAAATGTTTGGCAGATTGGCCGCAAAGGCAGGTCTTGCGGCAGAAACCTATGTTTGTGGCGCGGAGTGGATCAAGCACGATCAGAACCAACGCCAGATCGTGCAGCGGTATGACGGGCGCGATAGTGCTGCAGTTGTATTAAAATACGTGGCACGCCCTGCGGATACCGACGGGTTCACCGCGATGCTGGGGGCGCATCAGGCGGCCTGTGACGCGCTGGACGCGATACCCGCCTATACGGTGCCGCAGATATTAGCGGCGGATAGCGAGGCGCAGGCCTATCTGATGCGTTTTGCCAAGGGCGACACGTTTCTGGACCTGTGTCGCCAGACAGACGATCACGCGCCCTTGCTGCGCCGTGCGGGTGGCTGGCTGGCGGCGTTTCACGGGGCCACGGTGCAGGGCACACGCCCGTTCCAGCCGCACTTTATGGTCAATCACCTGCAGCGGTTGGTGGCGCGTGTCGAAAGTGGCCAGCGTCGCATCAATGGCAAGCAGCGCTTTGCAGCTTATGTGGACCGTATTGCCGATTATGCACCGCAAGCCCAAGGGCACGCGGGCAGCATCGCGGCCAAACATGGTGATCTTAACGGGCTTAATCTGGTGATGTCAGTGGATGAAACTGCTGCGTTCGACTTTTCAGCGACCACACCATCGCCTGTGGGATATGACATCGCGCGATTGCTGCAAAGCTATACCCAGATGGCAGGTGACCTTGACGCATTGCCCAAGGGATACGCCGTACCCGCCGCCGCATGGGAGGCATTTTTCCAAGGATACACCCTTGTGCCGCCCGATGATCCCACGGTGCAATTTCTAACGCGGGTGCAAATTTTAACCGACTGGAACCGCATTCAGGAACATGCCTCGCTCGCCAATGTGATGCGGTTCGAGCGGATCAAAAAAATAGCGCGCCAAGCTTTTGCCTGACGCGCCAAATAATGTGCTTGCTGCAGGTGTGGCAGCTTAGATCGACTCTTCGATCCAGCCTTGCAGTGCCGCCTTTGGGCGGGCGCCGGCCAGGTTCGATACGACTTCGCCGTTCTTGAAGATGAACAGGGCAGGGATGCCACGCACACCCATCTGGGCAGGGCTGTTCGGGTTCTCGTCAACGTTGACTTTGACGATCTTTACCTTGCCATCCATCTCGGCGGAGAGTTCCTCCAGCGCGGGGCCGATTTGCTTACAGGGGCCGCACCATTCAGCCCAGAAATCCACCACGACGGGGATATCGGAATTCTTAACTTCTGCGTCGAATGTTGCGTCTGTGACTGCGACGGTTGCCATTTTGCTGCTCCTGCACGGGGGTTGGTTAGAGTGGGAACCTATGTAGCCCCATGCGTCCCGTCAAGATCGCGCACCCGCGATAGGGCGTTTGTGATCAGCGCATCGGGCAGTTCCATCAGCGCAGCAGTACGCGTCCACAAGATCGCAGTGCGAATACGGTGGTCGGGAAACACCTGCGCCAGTGCTGCGGCATAGGCCCCCATCTGGCGCAAAATCCCTTCGGGACAGCGATCGGGCGTGTCTGGCACCACGCGGTTGGTTTTGTAATCCACCAGCAACACATCCGTATCGGATACGAGCAGCCGGTCGATTGTGCCATGCAGGCGCGCGCTGCCCAACGGCGCAGTAATCGGGACCTCGGCCAATGCATCCTTGCCAAAGACATGCGCAATGGCGGGCGTATCGAGTACGGCAATCGCCTCTTTCAAGGCAGCCTGAGCTGTCACATCATCATACCCTTGGGCCAAGGTTTGTAGAACGCCGTTCCAGCGGTCGCTTTGCATCATCGGCAGTGTTTCCAGCATCTTATGGACCAGATTGCCGTATGACTTCGCCTCTGCCTCTGACTGACCATCGTCACCGGGCAGGGCCTTGGCACCGCCCAGATCAGAGGGGGCCAGCGTTTTGGAGCGTAGCGGAATATCGGTAAGGGGCGTGCTGAAAACAGGCTCTAAAACTGGCGTTGTATGGGTTTTAGGGGTGGTATCAACCACCGGCAGCGCATCCCAGTCGCCATGTTCAAAGCGCATTCCGCCCGAGCTGGCTACCGGTTTTGCACCGGCCTGACCCATGGCAGCGCCGACCATCTGATACCAGCTATTGCCATCTTTGGGCAGATCACCTGCTGCGGCGACGATCAGCCATTTTTCGGCGCGCGTCATCGCCACGTAAAGCAGCCGCAGCCGTTCCGCCATTTCGCGCGCTTTGCGGTCGTCCAGCGCACCGCGCATCGCGGCCGGCATGTCCCCTTCGGACAGTTTCCACACAGGCGTGTCGCCGATCTTGATGATCTCGTCGCGGATCACCAAAGGGCGCTTTCCGGTATCCGGCAGGATCACGATCGGTGCCTCAAGCCCCTTGGCCCCGTGCACGGTCATCACCCGCACCTGATCTGACGCGTTATCAATCTGGCGCTTGATCTCGAGGTCGTCTGTCTGCATCCACACCAGAAACCCCGTGAGACTGGCGATCGCGCCGCGTTCGTAGGATAGCGCCTGCGAGAGCATGGCGTTGATCCCGTCTTCCGCCTCTGATCCCAGCCGCGCCAGCAGCTTGCGGCGCCCGTCGTGGCGGGTGAGGATGCGTTCAATCAGGTCATAGGGTCGCAAGAAATCGACCTGCGCCCGCAAATCCCGCAAGATCGCGACGGTTTCGGGATATGCGTCGCTGCTGCGCAACGCCTGCCACAGGTGATCTTCCTTGCGGTAGTGGGACAGGGTGAACAACATCTGCTCTGTCCAGCCAAACAGAGGCGATTTCAGCGCCGTCGCCAGCGACAGGCTATCCTCGGGCGTGGCAAGAAATGACAGCAGCGCCGCCAGGTCCTTGACCGCCAGTTCGGCCCCGACCTTCAGCCGGTCGGCCCCCGCAATCGGGACACCGGCGGTTTTGCAGGCGCGAATGATCTCTGAAAACAGATCGCTGCGGCGTTGCACAAGGATCAGGAAATCGCCCGCACGGATGCGCCGTCGGGCAAAGACACCGGGGGTGTCGGTATCAACGGGAAGGTAATGGTCGCCCTCGGTCAGTTCCTTAATCTGCGACGCGACCTGGTCGGCCAGAACGACCGCATGGTGATGCGCAGATTTCTGATCCACCGGATCGGACCATTCACGGTCATCGGCCTCGTCTGTCTTCTCGACCACGGGCCATAGATCGACACGGCCGGGCAGGGCGGATTTGAACGCTTTATGCGCGGCGTTTGCCTGAAACCCTGCGTCGGTATGGGGGGCCAGCGTCGTATCTACCAGTTGCAGGATCGCCGAGGACGATCGGAACGAATACTCAAGGCTGCGCCGCTGGAAGGTCTGTCCGGCTTGGGTGATTTTTTGCTCGAACAGGTCCTGTTTGTGGTCGAATTCACGGGGGTCGGCGCCCTGAAAGGAATAGATCGACTGCTTTTTATCACCGACGACAAACAGCGTGCGGTCTTCTTCTTCGCGGGCACCGTCGCCGCTATAGAACTCATCGGCCAGCCGTTCGATGACATCCCATTGGCGCGGGCTGGTGTCCTGCGCTTCATCTACCAGAATATGATCAATGCCACCGTCGATCCGGTAAAGCACCCATGCCGCAACCGCCGGATTGGTCAGCAACGCCCGTGCCTTGAGGATAAGATCATCAAAATCCAGCCAGCCGCGTTTTTGTTTCTCGCGGGCATAAATCTCGAGAAACCGCTGCGCAAATTGGTGCAGCACATGAGTCTTCTGCGCAGCCCGCAGTGCCAGCCGCGCGTCCCGGGCATCTTCGACCCGTCGCATCAGATCATCGACCTGCGGCATCAGATCAAACAGCAGCTTTTGGGTCGGTTTGGTGGGCAGGCTGCCGACCTTGGCGGTAAAGGGTTCCTTGGCGCCCGCACCGGTCAGCATCACGTCTTCCAGAACGGGCAGGGCGGTGATGTCCATCGTCTGAATCGTGGCCAGCTTTTCCGCAGCCTTTCCGTCCAGCCCCCCCTTAGCCCGCATCGGCGGGATCATCTGTTCAAGGATCATCGCCTCTGACCCTAGAAACACCGAGGCCGTGATCTTGTCTTCAGTCAGATCGGCGGGTTGGTCGAACAGCGCCAGCACCTCTTCCCACGACAATACATCGGAAAAACCTTCACGTTGGCCGACGATACTGCGGGTGAGCTTGCTGAAATCCTCGCCCGTGTACATCCGTGCCAGCGTGGTGATCAGCCCAGCATCCTGCCCCTCTGCCATCGTGTCCACGATCTCGGCCCGCAACAGATCGGCGGCGCGGTCTTCGATCTCGGTGAACTGGGGGCTCACCCCTGCCTCTAGCGGAAAGCGCCGTAATAGAGACGCACAAAACGAGTGAATGGTCTGAATTTTCAGCCCGCCGGGGGTTTCGATCGCGCGGGCAAACAGCGTGCGGGCCATGCGCAGCTTTTCAGGGCTAAAACCGTCTTCGACGCCTAGCTCCGACAGCGAATGGCGCAGGTCAGCGTCGGTCAGCATGGCCCAAGCGCCCAACCGTTTGAATAGCCGGTTCTGCATCTCTGACGCGGCGGCCTTGGTATAGGTCAGACACAGGATATGCTGCGGCTCAACCCCGTTGAGCAACAGCCGCGCCACGCGGTCGGTCAGCACGCGGGTCTTACCCGACCCCGCATTCGCCCCCAACCACGTAGAGGCATCGGGCCGCGCCGCGTCGATCTGGGCGCGGGTGGCGTCGTCAAAGGGGGCGGTCATGTCAGATCCTCCGGCGTGGGTTCGGTCGTGGCATCCCATTCGCCAAACCGGGCCAACTGGTCATAATCGCCCGCAAAATCCGTGGTTTTAACCATCCGGCGCGCGGTAAACCCCTGTTCATCCGACAGATAGCTAGTGATCAGCGCGTGCAGCTTGGCCAGAACCTCTGCCGGTGGTTCGTCTTCCAGAGGCGCAGGACGTTCCACCGGTTTGCTCCCCAACCCGATATAGGCGGCTTGGGCGACGGGGGCAGGGCCGATCTCCTTGAAGCCGCCTTCTTCGACCATCGCGGCCTCTAGCAGCAATTGCTTATCAAAGGCCTTCTGTTCGGCCACACTGGGCGGCGTGCCGGTCTTGTAATCATAGATCAGAATGTCGCCATCTTCCGTCCGGTCGATCCGGTCGGCAAAGCCCGTAAGGGTAAAGCCCAGATCGGGGAAATCGTGACTGCCCTTCGCGGCTTTTTCAAACGCGGCAGGGGTGGAATAGCTTTGTCGCTGCGTCTCGTTTTCGATGAACCAATCGGCGATGCGTTCGATCTTGGTCAGCCACATGACACGGGCGGCGGGCCAAGGGGCTTCGGTCTCTAACACGGTTTTGGCAGTCTCTAACAGATGGCTTTTCGTCAAAAGCGCCGGGTCCGCTGTCACCGACTTAATGAACCGTTCCATGATCTCGTGCACAATGATGCCGCGCACAGGCGCATCGGGCGACTGCACCAGCGGGTTCAATGCACGCAGTTTCAGGCTGTGTTTGGCGTAGATCGCATAGGGGTCGCGGATCAGGCGTTTGATCTCTGTCACCGACAGCGCATGGGGGCGCGCGGCACGGGGCGGGCGCGGGGACGGGCGCGGCGCGGGGGCCACACGGGTCACGGTTTCCAGCGCGCGCGCCTGATCCAGCCAGTGATTGCCGCGTTTGATCATCGCTTTCCACGCCGCATCACCGCCCTGTGCGGGCAAGCCGTTCAGCAGGTTGCCCAATCGGTTGAGCCAACGCGAAGGCACGGTTTCCGCCTCGTCCGACCGGATCGCGCGGGTCAAACAGACCTCGGGCGCGGCGATGGATTGTTGATAGTCATGCGCAGACAGGCCGATCCGCCGTTCTGGCAGCAGCAATCCGGCTTTCAGGCGCATCTGGCGGTTCAGCCAAGGGTCCGGCGGCGGCGCTTCGGGCCAGACGCTGTCGTTGAGCCCGCCAAGGATCACCAGATCGGCGCCCTGCACGCGGGCCTCTAGTGTGCCCCAGATCATGACGTTTGGATGCGGCGCGTCGCGGTCGCGGATTTCGCCTTGTTGCAGAAGCGCACCGACCAGATCAGTGTAGTCCGACGCCGACATTTCGCCGCCATAGGGCGCATTTTCGGCAAGGTCGTTCATCACCTTTGCTGCCTCTTCGCCGGCGTGGTGCTGCCACAACCCGTTGGGCTGGCTTGGCGCGGCACCGTCGGCGATGGCATCGGCCAGCGCCATATGCAGGGCGACCCAATCTTCCAGCGGCCGGTCGCCTGTTAGTTCACAATCGGTCAGGTGAGTGCCGACCCAATCGGCCCAAACATCCATCTGCGCAGGGTCTTTCGACCGCGACACCGTCTTGCGCGCCAGTTTCAACACGCCTTCCGCATCCGGATAGGGCAGCCCGTCGCGGCGCAGTTGCAGTTCAAGCCGCTGGGTGTTGAGCTGGTGAATATTGCGATCCCCGCCACTATGGGTCAGCGGGTGCTTCAGCAGGGTTAACAACGCCTCTGAATCGAGCTTACGCAGGAACAGATCGCCCACGTGACGCAAGAACCGACCCGGAGGCGACAGGTGCAGCGGCAGGCCCGCGCTGTCGTCGGGCAGGATATTCCAGCGGTCCAACGCCGATGTCACCTGCCGCGACAGCATCCGGTCGGGGGTGATCAGCGCGGCGGTTTTACCGTCCTCGACCGCTTGTCGCAGACGCAGGGCAATGGCGAGCGCTTCGGCGCGCGGGGTGGGGGCTTGTATCAGGGTTAACCCTGCGGTGGCCTGATGCAAATCGGGCAGCTTCGGCCCTTCGGTCAGCCAGACGTGGGTCACTGGGGCAGGGCGCAACGACAGCGACACCAAAGCGTTCCGCGCGGCAGAGGGCGGCGGCGTGTCGGTCCAGGCCTCGATCTTGCTGCGCGACATTTCAAGCTGGCGCAGCAGGTCGCGGAAGCGGTATTGCGGGTGATCCTGCGCGATCTTTTCCTGATCCTCGCCCAGATCGGTCCAGACCGCCTGTGGCATGTCGAAACAGAAACCCGGCAGCACCAACGCACCCTGGGGCAGCTTTGCCACCGCCTCCAATAACAGGGCCGAGGTCCCCCGCGATCCGGTAGAGCCGGCGACAATTACCGGATGCTGGGGCGGGTTTTCTTGCCAGTCCGCAATCAGTCTTAACGCGACTTGCCTTTGGCGTGCGCGCGGATCAGGACGGGTAACGCTTTCGCCCAGATAGTGGTGCGCAATGGCGAGAAATTGTTTCGCGCGTTCCCAATGACCAGACTGGTCGCTGACATCCAACTCGGTCACGGCCTCGACCGGCACGCCTTCGCCCTGCATTTCATCGATCAACTGCGCCAAACTGTCCGAGAGGTCATAAAGCGACGCTCGCGGGGCCAGCTCGGGTGCTTGATCCAGTAGTTTCGACACCAGCGTAATCAGCTCTAACCGGCGGCGTAGAGCCGGACCGGGCCGCGGCAGATCAACGCCGGTCCCCAACGTGTCGAGGTTGTCGATCAGGTGGATGCGCGGCAGCAGGCTGGGTGGTCCGGCGTCAAAGATATCGCGCAAACGGCGTTGCATCCGACGGGTGTTCACCACCAGATCGATCCGCCCGATGGCATGGGCCGGCTGCCCTTCCAGCCGTGACAGCAACCCGCGCACCAGTTCCTTGGGAAAGTCGACGCCGGGGGCCAGCCCGAAAACACGCGGTTCGTCCTGCGGTTCAAACATCGGCGGCATCCAACATGTCTTCGGCAAGGGTGATCCCGCCGGGATGGCCAACATCGCACCAGCGCCCGGGGTATGCCAACCCGTACATGCGCCCACAGTTCAGCATCACGTCCCACAGTAGGTTGAGCGAGAAGGCACGCTCTGAAATCGTCTCTAACAAGTCGGTTTTGATGATCTGCACCCCGCCATAGACGACACCCGGCCCGCGTTTCAGCTGACCGTCGGCATCCATCGTAAAGTCGCCGTCACCGGCGTGACCCACAGCTTGCGCCACGGGCACACCCATCAGCAGTGCGTCCATCTTGGCAGGGTTCCATGCATTCGCCAGCAGGGACAGGGGGTTGGGGCCGGCCCAGATCGCATCGGTGTTCATGGTAAAGACGGGCCCGTTGCCCAGCAGTGGCAGCGCATTGCGCAGCCCGCCGCCGGTTTCCAGAATATCGGGCTGTTCCACAATCGTCTGCACGTCGCGCCCCGCCAGATGATCCAGCATTGCCTGAGGCTTATAATGCAAGTTTACGACAATGCGTTCCGGCGCGATATCGCGGGCCAGATCTAATGCATGGTCGATCAGGGGGCGCCCCGCGACGGGGATCATCGGCTTGGGCTGGTCTTTGGTCAGATGCTGCATCCGCGTACCAAATCCGGCGGCAAACATCATTACGGCTTTGGGGGCGTTGCGCATCTGGCTTTTAAATCCTCTAGAAAATCGGGGGACGGCACGGGAAGCGCGGCATGCAGCACCTTGGCCAGCGGTTCAAGCGCCGGATTATCAAGGTTGCGCTGCACATAGCCCCAAACACGAGGGATAAAGTCGACATAATGCGCCTTGCCATCGCGCAGGCATAGCCGTGCAAATATTCCCAGAATCCGCAGGTTTCGTTGCAGCCCGAGCAGCGCATAGGCGCTGCGGAAGGCGGCGTCGTTTTGCCCGCTGTACTGGATATAATGCGCGATCATTGCCGCTTCGATCTGCGGGGCCACATCGCGCCGCGCGTCTTGCAGGATCGACACCAGATCATAGGCGGGATGGCCTTGCAGTGCGTCTTGAAAATCCAGCAGCCCGACGCGGGCAGAACCGGAACGTTCGGGAAGCCACAATAGGTTTTCAGCGTGGTAGTCGCGTAAGATGTTGACGCGGGGAGTATTGTCGAGCGCGCGGGCCAGCGGGGTGAACAGGGCGTTAAACTCTGCCGCGGCACGGCTGTCGGGGGCATACCAGTCAAACACCATCTGCGCCGCCTCTGTCAGCCAGTCCGCATCGCAAAGCGGCAGATCGGGCGGCGGTGCTTTGTGCAGGTGCAGCAGGCAATCTGTCGCAGCAATATACAGCGTATGTGTCATCGCGGGCGTCTGGATCATCAACCGTGCGAACAGGTCATCGCCCAGATCCTCGATCAGCAGCAAACCGTTATCGATATCTTCGGCATATACCTCGGGCGCGCTGGCACCTTGTGTGCGCAGCCAGTTGGCAATGCGGATAAACGGGCGCACGTCTTCGCCTTTTTCGGCGGGGGCGTCCATCAGCACAGCGGTGCTGCCGTCGGTCTTTGTCAAACGGTCATACCGGCGGTTCGACGCGTCGCCGGCGAGCAGATCACGCCGCGCCTGCGCCCATCCAGCATCGGCAAGGAAGCTCTGGATCGTGGTCTTACGGTCGTTCATTTGCGCCATGCCCCCAGCTTTTCGGGCCATTTATCGTCGTTCCACGTGGCAGACAGCCGCCGCGTGTCGTCGCCGGTGACCGTCAATGTCAGATCAAGCGCGTCTTCGGGGCGCAGATCGCCCAGCCTGTCGGGCCATTCCACAAGGCAGATGGCATCGCTGAACGCATCGGTCAGCCCCAGCTCTTCGATCTCGTAGACAGAGGTCAGCCGATACAGATCCGCATGCCAGATCGCGGCATCTCGGGTGTCATAGGTCTGCACGAGCGTGAACGTGGGCGAGGGAACGTCTTCGGGCACGTCGAGCAAGGACTGGATCAATGCGCGGGCGAAATGCGTTTTGCCGGCGCCGACGTCGCCGGTCAATAAAACAACGTCGCCCGCTGTCAGCACGCGCCCTAATGTCACGGCCAAGCGGGCGGTTTGGTCTGCGTCCTGCAGCGTAAGATCAAATGCGTGTGATGCCATGCGCCAAGGTTACTTGGCTGCGGTGGTGCGCCGCAAGGCGAAAGCGGGGATCAGGTATCTTGTGGCGCTTTCGCGCGGTCGAAATATTCGATTTCTGCGGGATGTTTTCTCGGTTGGTGAAAACGGATCAGCGTGGCTCCGTCGAGGATCGGTGAGAACAGACAGGTCAGCTCGGTCCCATCGACGAGATACAGCGGCATGCTCCAATTCAGGCGATCGTCCCTGTTTTCCACAAAGCCCTGTATCTGCTCCCACGGCAGGTTGGGCGCGGACCGCCGTTTCCAGACCTGAATTGCATCATGGATGGTGATATCGGCAAAGGCCGCATCCGGTTCGACCTTCCAGAGCTCTTGGTAGGCTCTGTTCGAGAACGTCAAAACCCCCGAGGATGAGAATACGCCGATGGCGTCATCCAATGTATCCAGCATGGCTTGGCCCTGTTCCAGTTCGGCCCTGAAGCTGCGGGTCTGGGTGACCTGCGCGCTGATGTCTTCGATCAGAAAGGCCGTGGCACCGTCGGGATGGGGACGGCCTTTGACGCGAAACGTCTGACCGGACTCCAGCGACCAGATTTCTTCGTAGCGGCCATCATGCGCGGCGCTTATCAATTCCGATACGGTATTGCGCCATGAGGCATAATTTTTGGGTTCGGGAATTTTGCGTGTTTCGCGCAGTTTGTCAAAAAAGGTCTGGATTTCGGGGCGGGCACTCAGGAACTGCGCCCCAAGGCCGGTGAGGTCGATGAGGGCTGGATTGAATAGGACAAGCTGGTTCTTGCGATCAAATATAGCGAGCCCGATCGACAGTTGGGCAAAGGTCTTGGTCAAGGTCTGGACAAAGTTACGCTGTGCTTCCTCGGCGCGGATCAGGGGTGTGATGCAAATCGCTTGGTAACAATTGGTGGTGCGTGACTGGCTATGGGTCACGGCATACCAGTTTTTCGCGCCGGTTGTCTGATCGCGCAGCGCAAGGCGGTGTGTCGTATTGCTGAAGTCCGCAGGAAACAGCGCCCTGCTTTCGATAGCCAGCGTCGGGTGGGAGACGTTAAAAAGCTTGTGGTAGGCATCATTGTACCACAGCAGTCGGTGGTGTTGATCCGTGTGCCAAAGCGGCACAGAAACATCAGAGCGCACCCGCGACAGCGTGACCTCTGCCTCTGACCGCAGGTCAACGCCGACGTCTTTGGGATCTAGCACAACGACCCGACACAGGTGTTTGTCCCAGTTGATACGCAGCATTGTCTGGATTTTGGGATCAGTCGCCGCGACAATCATTTGGCCTTCGCCGGTGGAAGGGGGCTTGTCCGGGAATAGCCCGAAACGCGGCAAGATATTGTGATATAAATCGGGCCATTCATGGTGCCCTGCTTCCAGCGGGCAGAACTGTTGCGCCGCGCTAGAGGCATGCTGCAACACGCCGTGGTCGAACAGGTATGACAGCTCGGGTTCGCCCTGCAGGACGGGCTTATCCTTGCGTTCAGGGCTATTGAGCCACAGATAGGCGACATAGCCACTGGGTAGGATGGCCATTATCACAAGCGCGATGTCAAATGTGGAAGCCACGGCGAGACTCATTTCCTTAGGGTTCTGCTAAGTTAAGCGCCAAAAGAGTTAATGGTTTATTAACCGATCCAGAGATCGGCGGGTTTTGTCCCAGAGCGCGCTGACACTCTATTCGTGAAAGATTTACCATGAAAATTGTGTATTTTCCCCCGTCGCGCGCGGCGTGTCACCGCGGTCGGCATCGATCTTCGCCCGCGGCCAGGTCACTTTGACCACAGCCCCAACAGGCGTCTCGGTGCGCGGTGCGGTTTCGGGCCCATTGGCAAAGCGCAGCTCCGCACCGGATCGTTCCAGCAGGGTTTTTGCGATGAACAGCCCCAGCCCCATACCTTCATATTCGGGCCGCTGCGCAGCCTTTGGGTCAGACCGCCGCCGACGCATGAACGGGTCTCCGATACGGCCAAGGATATCTGGCGGGAAACCGGCACCATCGTCAAATATACGAACCGAGATCACGGTATCGGTCCAGTTGGCTTCGACCCAGACTGTCGTTGCGGCAAAATCGACTGCGTTCTGCATCAGGTTACGCAGCCCGTGAATAACCTCGGGCCGGCGCAGGATCGCGGGCTGGTCGGAGACATCACCCGCATCAGGGCCAAGGGTAAAGGTAAAGGTTTTGCCACGCATACGGTGCGGTTCGGCGGCTTCTTCCAGAACAGTCATCAACGGGGCTTGTCGCAGGTGCAGATCGTCTTTGCCTGCACGCCCCATATTACGCAAAATATCGCGGCACCGGTCCGCTTGATCGCGGATCAAGGCCGCGTCTTCTGCCAGTTCAGGCTGGTCTTGCAGTTCGTTCCAAAGCTCGCCACTGGCAAGCTTGATCGTGGCAAGGGGCGTCCCCAGTTCATGTGCAGCGGCAGCCACCACGCCGCCAAGGTCGGTCAACTTTTGTTCCCGCGCCAGCGCCATTTGCGTCGCGGCCAAGGCGTCGGCCATCGAATGGATTTCCGTCGTAACGCGGCGCGAATAGGCGGTAGAGAACAAAATCGCGATTACCAGTGCAATCCAGATGCCAAAGATAAAGATGCTTGGCAGTTCCAGCCGCCCGCCGTTAGCTGTAATCAGTGGCAGGTGGAAAAGTGCCAGCAGTGTCGCCAGCACAATCGCCGTACCGCATAGCACAATGGTCGACCGCAGGCTTAGCGCCGTGGCAGAGATGGTCACAGGCCCCAGCAGCAGCAGCGAAAACGGATTATGCAGCCCGCCGGTCAGGAACAGCAAAAACGCCAGCTGCACCAGATCGAACAGCACCATCAGCAGGTTTTCGTATTCAGACAGACGTTTGTTTTCGGGAAAGACAAGAATGGCGATCAGGTTCCCGAGGACCGACACACCGATGGCCAAATAACACAGCCCCAGTTCCAACTGCAGGCCAAAGATGCGTTGCGCCACAGTGATCGCCGTCAGCTGTCCCGCAATCGCCACCCACCGCAGCACAATCATGGTGCGTAGCCTGATCCAGTTGGCGCGGGCACCCTTGCCCAAGCCTCTCCCCACGGGAATGTCAGCGGCCTGCGTCATCGGCGCACCTTTTCAAAATGTAGATTACGTTGATAGAGGGAAAGCGTAGGTCTGTGTCCGACCGGGATCAAGAGCGCCTAACCGCGCAGGAGAATGAATATGAGAAGAGTAATGGCAATTGGTGCGGTGCTGGTCGTTCTGGCCTTTTTGGCGGTGTCCTTGATGCTCGTCTACCGGTCCGATGGCGACAGCGACAAATACGCGCAGTGCAAAAACTCTGCCGTGGCCGGTGGTGCCGAATTGGGCGGCCCGTTCGAGCTGGTGAATGCGCAAGGCCAGACCGTGACGGACGCGGATGTGATCACCGAACCCAGCCTCGTTTACTTTGGTTATACCTTCTGCCCTGATGTTTGCCCGCTGGACGTAGACCGGAACGCCCGCGCCGTCGATGAACTGGAAGCGCGCGGTATTTCTGCAACGCCGGTGTTCATCTCGGTCGATCCCGCCCGAGATACCCCTGAAGTTGTTGGGGATTTCGCCGCCAACATGCACCCCAAGATGATCGGCCTGACCGGATCGCCCGCACAGGTCAAAGCGGCAAGCGATGCCTACCGCACCTATTACAAGGCGCATGAGGATGAAGGGGAAGACTACCTCGTGGATCATTCGACCTTTAGCTATCTGGTGATGCCCGAAGACGGTTTCGTCGACTTCTTTCGCCGCGATGTCCCGCCAGAGCAGTTGGCCGACAAGGTCGCGTGCTTTGTGGACAACCAGTAGAAAATTTGACCTCCCTATGCTCGCGCCACATATCTGGATAAAGTCGGGTACAACATTCAACCAGCGGAGCATGATATGGTTCAGGAAAATACGCTCGACCTAGGCGAGGATCGGTCCCTCCTTCTGGTGGACGACGACGAACCATTTCTGCGCCGTCTGGCCAAAGCGATGGAAAAACGGGGTTTCGAGGTAGAGACCGCGGGCTCTGTCGCCGCTGGCGTTGCGATCGCGACTGCACGGCCCACGGCCTATGCGGTGGTTGATCTGCGGTTGCAGGACGGTAACGGGTTGGATGTGGTCGAGGTGTTGCGCGACAAGCGCCCCGATGCGCGGGTTGTGGTGCTGACGGGATACGGGGCCATCGCCACCGCCGTCGCCGCAGTCAAAATCGGCGCGACGGATTATCTGTCAAAACCCGCTGACGCCAATGACATCGTGAACGCGCTGTTGGCCACGGGCGATGACTTGCCGCCGCCACCGGAAAACCCCATGAGCGCGGATCGTGTGCGGTGGGAACATATCCAGCGTGTCTACGAGCTTTGCGATAGAAACGTATCCGAAACCGCGCGGCGGCTGAATATGCACCGCCGGACCTTGCAGCGCATTCTGGCAAAACGGTCACCGCAATAGGGCGCTAGACGTCGTACCGTTTGCTGATCTTGTCCACGACCTGACCCGAGGCAAGCGTGACACCTTGGTCAAAGTGCCAATCGCGAAACCCGCGGCTTTGGTAATAGGTCAGCCCGCCGTCGTTGTCAGCGCGGATCGTGGCGTTGATCCAGACATAGCCCAGCCGTTCCGCCGCCTGTGCCGTGGCATTAAACAGCGCGGACCCGACGCCAAGACCTGTGCGACCGACCTGCACAAAGCTCGCGATATCGCAGGCCTCGGGCGGCAGGTTAGGGTGTGGGCTGATCCATTGAAAACCGACGACGTTCTCTTGGTCATCCAGCGCCACATGCCATGCGCTTTGGTCGGCATTGGTGGCCATCCATTCGGTCAGATCCTTACCGGTGACCGGGCGCGTCATCGCGGTGGTGCCGCCAATGGTGACAATCTCGTTTAACAGCTGCGCCATGCTGGACGCATCCAGCGCGATAGAGGGGCGGACCTTGACCATTACAGCGCGCCCAGCAAATCCAGATGCCGCGCGGTGAAGTCATTGCGCGTTTCCACCGGCGGGCGCAGCACGATGGACAGCCCCTCCATCACCTCGGGCTTGGGCCGGCCAAAGAACTTGGACGCCTCTGCCTCCGAGAAACCGGCGATCTGCGTCGCCTCCATCCAAGCGCTGACCTTATCGGCACGTTTGATCTGCTGCTTGACCGATTTGGGCAGCGCTGCGGGCAGACCAAAGCGGATGTGGATCGCGGACATCAACCGGTCATCCAGTGCGCCATATTCCGGCCCGACTGCAGCTTTCACCGGAGAGATCATATCCCCGATCACATATTCCGGCGCATCATGCAGCAAGGCGGCCAATCGCCATTTCGCCGGAGCCTTGGGGTTCATCCGCCCGTAAAGGGTTTCGACCAGCAGGGCATGTTCAGCCACGGAATAGGCGAAATCCCCCCGCGTCTGACCATTCCAACGCGCCACAAAGGCCAGCCCATGGGCGATATCCTCGATCTCTATATCGACCGGCGTCGGGTCCAGCAGATCAAGCCTGCGACCGGATAACATGCGTTGCCATGCACGCGATTGCTGCGCCATTGTGTTATTCTGCCTTTTTTCACGTGGAACATTTGCGGGTTCATCGTGTTCTTCCCACGAAGGAGACGATCATGAAACCTGTAATTTCCGCTCTCACACTTGCCCTTGGCCTCGGGGCTGTTGCCGCGCCGGCCTTGGCCAGCGACGTCTGTATGCCCGCGCAAGAGCTCAAGGCGTCATTGGTGGACTGGTACGGCGAAACACCGGTCGAAGGACAGGATGACAGCGCCGTTCAAATCTGGGCGTCGGACAATACTGGTACATGGTCTGCCGTGAAAACCCTGTCGAACGGGATGGCGTGCGTGACGGCGCAGGGTCAAAACTGGATGGCGGGCATGAAGACCGATCAAATGGTCGTCGCCTCGGCAGAGTAACCGTTTCGTGTGACGGCGAACCACCACCGTTGAGATCACTCCCCCAAAGTGCTACGGCCCTTTTCAAATATAGAAACATTGCCGATCTTTTGAAAAGGGATGCCCCCGATGGCCAACGATTACATCGTTAAAGACATAAGCCTTGCTGCCTTTGGCCGCAAAGAGCTTGATATTGCGGAAACCGAAATGCCCGGCCTGATGGCGCTGCGTGCCGAATATGGCGAAAGCAAACCGCTGTCCGGTTCACGCATCGTGGGCTCGCTGCACATGACGATCCAGACCGCCGTGCTAATCGAAACGCTTGTCGTGCTTGGTGCGGATGTGCGCTGGGCGTCCTGCAATATTCTCTCTACCCAAGACCACGCCGCTGCGGCCATCGCTGAAAGCGGCACGCCCGTGTTCGCGATCAAGGGCCAGTCGCTGGAAGAGCACTGGGACTATCTGGATAAATCCTTCCAGTTCCCCGAAGGCCCGAACCTGATCCTCGACGATGGTGGCGACGCGACGCTTTACATCCTGTTGGGTGCCCGCGCAGAAGCTGGCGAAGACGTGATCTCTGTCCCGACATCGGAAGAAGAAATCGCGATTAAGGCACAGATCAAAAAGCGGATGGCGCAATCCCCCGGCTGGTTCACCAAGATGCGCGACCAGATCAAGGGAGTCTCCGAGGAAACCACCACAGGCGTGCACCGTCTGTACGATCTGGTGAAGCAAGGCCAGCTGCCCTTCCCTGCGATCAACGTGAATGACAGCGTCACCAAGTCGAAGTTCGACAACAAATACGGCTGCCGTGAATCGCTGGTCGATGGCATCCGCCGTGCCACCGACGTGATGATGGCCGGCAAGGTTGCCGTTGTTTGCGGCTATGGCGACGTTGGCAAAGGCTCTGCCGCATCGCTGGCCGGTGCCGGTGCCCGCGTAAAAGTGACCGAAGCCGACCCGATTTGCGCGCTGCAAGCCGCGATGGATGGGTTCGAAGTCGTCCTGCTGGAAGACGTGCTCGACACCGCCGATATCTTCATCACCACCACCGGCAACAAAGACGTGATCCGCATCGAGCATATGCGCGAGATGAAGGACATGGCGATCGTTGGCAACATCGGCCACTTTGATAACGAAATCCAGGTCGCCGCGCTGAAGAACCACAAGTGGACGAACATCAAAGAACAGGTCGACATGATCGAGATGCCTTCGGGCAACCGTCTGATCCTGCTGTCCGAAGGCCGTCTGCTGAACCTTGGCAACGCGACCGGTCACCCGTCTTTTGTCATGTCGGCTTCCTTCACCAACCAAGTGTTGGCGCAGATCGAACTGTGGGAAAACACCGGCAAATACGAAAATCAGGTCTACATCCTGCCCAAGCATCTGGACGAGAAAGTCGCACGCCTGCACTTGGACCGTATTGGTGTGAAGCTAACCCAATTGACCAGCGAACAAGCCGCCTATATCGGCGTAACACCCGAAGGCCCGTTCAAGCCGGAACACTACCGCTACTAAACCAGCGTATTGCATTCGATGAAACGCCGTCTGAATATTTGTTCAGGCGGCGTTTTTCATTTGTCATCCCCCAAGGGTAAAGCGTTCAATTTTGTGGAAACGCCCATCGGCATCTTCGCCACATAGGGTCAGGCTGTCGATGATAAAGGGGGCGGGAATATCTGTCCCTAAATAGCGCTGCAGAGCCGTTTTGACGGGCGTTAACTGGTCGGACGCAAGCGGGCCCGTAAGGGTGATGTGAAACCGGAAATACTCCATAATATGCGGGTATCCGTAGTTTTTAAGGTAAATCCGCTGCTGATCGGTGAGGTGGGGCGCATTCTTGCGGGTAAACTCTGCCTCGGACAAAGGCGCACGGAACGCATCCAGCACGACATTGGTCGTGGCCGCAAGACTGCCAAGCGCGGTGGTATCCCCCTGCGGCACCAGCGCCAGAAACCGCCCGATCTGCGACAACGCTAACCCGTCAAGCTGCACCGGTGCCTGACCTTTGCAGAAGGTCGCAACGCCCGCGATGAGCTGCGCTTCGGTCGACGCTTTTGTCAGCTCAAACGGGGCTTTGACCGTCCCGTGCAGCCCGTATTTTCGTGGCCGGTCGGTCAATTTGGCAATGTCCATATTTTCAACGGCGGGATGTGCGACCGGTATCCCCGCCTGCAGGTCCCAGCCCAACCACGCAGCACCCCGCTGGGCAAAATCCCCCGTGCGCGGCGTATAATAGATGGCATATCGCTTAAACATTCTCGGTCCCTCCGCTCGCTTAGCCTATGCGTCTAACAGCGCAGTATGACACCTTAAAGTGAGGGGCGGTCCGATTTTTTGGCAACTTTTTGAAGGTTCCTGAACAGCTAAATGACGGGGGCACAGGTTGCGCCGGAAACGGCGCAGGACCAGTGTTGCGGGAAAAATTTCTTTCGAACGCGCCAAAACCGCTCTAGGCTTTGACCCAAGGCCGGAGCTACCGGTCACATCAACGGTTGGAGACACCCTATGGGCAAGAGAGACGAATGGATCGAAAAATACGCTGACGATCTGAAAACGAAATGCGGCATGACACCAGACATGGACCTGCTGACAAAAGTGACCATCGGCTGCGGTCCGTCGATCTATAACGCCGACGCCCAAACCATCGCCGCGTCACAAGAAAGCGAGCTTGAATTGGTAAAAGCCAACTTTCTGATGAAAAAGCTCGGCCTCTCTGACAGCCCTGACCTGATGGACGGTATTCACAAAGCCGTGGAAACCTACGGAAAGTCCGAGCGAAACAAATACCGCGCCGTGGTCTATTATATGCTGACCAAACACTTTGGCAAAGAATCCGTTTACGGGTAAATTCTAGTGCATTGAATATGAGACGCCCGCTTTGCCAAGCGGGCGTTTTTCCGTATCGAAATCTCTTGATAGGGTCTAACTTTGGGTGTTCCCCATCGCGCAGATCGCGGTCCATTGTTCCGGCGTGACAGGTTGCACTGACAGGCGCGGGCTTTTGACCAAGGGCATATCGTCGAACCGGCCATCGGCCTTGATATCGTCCAGTGTCACAGGTGCCTCGAACGGGCGCAGGGCTTTGATATCAACACATTCCCACCGCGCATCCTCGGTCGAACTGTCCTGATGCGCTGCGGCACAGACTTCGACGATGCCGACAATCGCGCGTTCCCCTTGCGAATGGTAAAAGAACCCCAGATCGCCGACTGCCATCTCGCGCATAAAGTTGCGCGCCTGATAGTTGCGCACGCCGTCCCATTCCTCGCCTGCCGCGCCTTTGGCGACCTGATCCTTCCAGCCCCAGGTCGAGGGTTCGGATTTGAACAGCCAGTAGGCCATTAGCCGATCACCCGGTTCCACGGGATCAGCTGCACATCGGCGAACAGTCCTGCTTTGGCATATGGATCATTGTCGGCCCATTCCTGTGCTGCGGCTTTATCTGCCACATCCAGAATGACCAAAGACCCGATCATATCACCGGCATCATCCAGCAGCGGGCCGGCTTGGGCAACGACGCCAGTTGATTTCAGATAGTCGACATGGGCGGGGCGGTTTTCCTGACGCACTGAAAGCGCGCCAGCTTTGTCTTTGGCAATAAGGGCAACCAACATGTTATTCTTCCTTTAAGGGGCGGGTCAAAAGCGCTTTCATCGCGCTTGCCACATCTAAGCGGTTCTCGACCAGACCTGCAACGGCGGCGGTGATAGGCAGGTCCAGCCCGTTGTCTTGCGCCAGCGTATCCACGGCGCGCGCGGTGGCGGCCCCTTCGACGGTGGTGGCGCTGTCAAAGGGTTCCCCCCGGCCCAATGCAAGCCCCAAACGGTAGTTCCGCGACTGGGTCGATGTACAGGTCAGTGTCAGATCGCCAAAGCCGGAAAGCCCCGCCAGTGTCACGGGATCGGCATGGTGATGCGCGGCAAGCCGCTGCATCTCGGCAAAGCCGCGGGTCATCACGGCGGCGCGGGCGCTTTCGCCCAGACCGGCCCCGATTGCGGCACCGCAGGCGATCGCCACGACGTTCTTGAGCGCCCCGCCCAGTTCGGCACCCACAGTGTCAGAGGTGCGATAAAGGCGCAGGTTTGCCGTTGTTAGGCTCTGTTGTAGAGCAGCACAGGTAGGCTTGTCGGCACAGGCAATCGTCAACGCCGTGGGTAACCCCCGTGCGATATCGGCGGCAAAGCTGGGTCCGGTGAGGATCGCAGCCGTGGCATTCGGCAGCACCTCGCGGATCACGGCGACAGGGCCTAGACCGGTGTTCAGCTCGATCCCCTTGCAGCAGGCGACGATGGTCTTGCCATCCAGCGCTGTGGCGTTCTCGGTCAGGAAACCACGCAGCTTTTGCATCGGCACCGCCGCCAGCAAGGTCTGGGCCTTGGCGGCTTCTGCCAGATCCTCGGTGACGAACAATCCCTTTGGCAGGGGGCAACCGGGCAGGCGGGCGGTGTTTTCACGGCTTTGCCCCATGCCGTGCGCATCCCGTGCCCACAGCGTGACCGCGCCCTTTCCAGCCAAAGAAATCGCCAACGCGGTGCCAAAGGCGCCAGCGCCGAGAACAGCAATGCTCATGCTTTCGCTCCTTTTTTGCCGCTGCCCAACATGGCGGGCTGCCTTGTGTCCAGCGGCCAGCGCGGTCGGGCCGACAGGGTCAGATCATCGGGGCCGCGGAGATGGCTTTGTTCAATCGCGGCAAAGGCGATCATCGCGGCATTATCGGTACACAGCGACAGCGGCGGCGCGATAAAGGCACAGTCTACTTCACGCGCAACAGTCTCTAATCCGTGGCCTATTGCCTTGTTCGCAGCGACCCCACCCGCGACACAAAGACTGCGCACAGCAGGCGCATGGTCCAGATATTTCCGCAAGGCGCGGCGGGTCTTTTCGGCCAGCACATCGGTGACGGCAGCCTGGAAACCGGCAGCCAGATCGGCCTGATCCTGAACGCTCAACCCGCCTTTTTCGTCAATCACCTTGTCCCGCGTGCGCAGCACCGCCGTTTTCAGCCCCGAGAATGACATATCGCAATCCGGCCGATCCAATAGGGGGCGCGGTAGGGCAAAGCGTTTGGGGTCCCCCGCCTTGGCCGCCTGTTCAATCGCAGGCCCGCCCGGTTGCGGCAGCGATATCAGGCGTGCAACCTTGTCAAAAGCCTCGCCCGGCGCGTCATCGATGGTGCCCCCCAGTCGTTCAAACCGGTCCGGCCCATGCACCAGCAGAAACTGGCAATGCCCGCCCGACACCAGCAGCATCAAATAGGGATAGGGCACATCATTGGTCAGCCGTGGCGTCAGCGCGTGGCCGGCCAGATGGTTCACCCCGTACAGCGGCTTGCCCGTCGCCGCCGACAGCCCCTTGGCGCACATCACCCCCGACAGAACGCCGCCAATCAGGCCCGGTCCCGCAGTCACGGCAAAACCGTCAACATCTGCCAAAGACAGCTCGGCCTCGGCCAGCGCTTTTTCGACGCAGAGGTCCAGTTTTTCAGCATGGGCACGTGCTGCGATTTCAGGGACGACACCGCCAAAAGAGGCATGCAATTCGGTTTGCCCCACAACGACGGAGGACAGCACTTGGGCGCGCTGACCCGGCATCTGGCGTACCAGCGCGGCGGCGGTATCGTCGCAGCTGCTTTCCAATCCAAGAAGTAACATGGCTGTTTCCATTGCAAGGGTGACAGGGGGCAAGTAACACCTCGGGGCATGTGGAACAATCCTTGGGGCCATACCGAAAGATGACAAAACCAGCGTTGATCCTGACCCGCCCTCGCTTGGCCTGCACTCGCTTTGCGCAAAGCCTGTCGCCCAAGCTGCTGTCCCGGGTGACGCTGGTGATCAGTCCTTTGCTCCAGATCGAACCGGTTGATACGCCTGTTGACCTTGACGGGGTCGGTGGGGTGATTTTCACCTCGGCCAATGGTGTGATGCATGGGCCTGATGGGGACGGGGTCACGGCCTATTGTGTGGGCGAGATCACGGCAGAGGCCGCCATAGCACGCGGATGGCGGGTGCAATTTCATGCCCCGGATGCAGCGCGGTTGGTGCCTATGTTGGTTCAGCATGGCCCAGCGACGCCTCTGCTGCATTTGCGCGGTACCCGTCAACGCGGCGATGTTGCCGATAAGCTCACGCAGTCCGGTCTGCTGACGCATGTTGTGGTGCTGTATGATCAAAAGGCGCTGCCGCTGACCGACGCCGCCCAAGCTGCACTGGTGAGCGGGGCTCCGGCCATCGTGCCCCTATTTTCCCCACGCACCGCCGCCCAATTTGCCGATCAGGTACCCGATATGGCGAATGCGATCATCATAGCCCTCAGCGATGCAGTGGCCGAGGCGTTGGGGTCCAAGGAGGTTCGACAATTGTTGGTCGCAGCTGAACCAACTACCACGTCGCTGCGTTTTACGCTTGAAACTGCGGTGGATTGGAACAGGTTAGCTTGAAGGTCGGCCTATATGCCGTCTAAGGTTCAGGAATACGTCTGATATCAGGTCAGAATCGGAAAGGTTTTTAAGCGTGGCGAAAGCGAAAACACCAAATTCAGGTGACGACACCCCGAAGACATCTTCGACATCGCGGGCGTCTGCTGCCGCCGCTAAGCCGAAGACGACTGCCAAAAAAACCGGATCACCCGCCGCAGCGAAGACGACGGCATCCACGTCGACATCTTCGACAGCCAAACCCAAGCCCGCGGTCAAACCATCGCCGGCCAGCGCGGCGACGCCTGATAAAACGACGCCTGGTAAAACGACGCCTGGTAAAACGGCGACAGCTAATACGGCGACAGCTAATACGGCTAAGGACACATCGACGGGCAAGGCGGCGGGCGTGACAGCGATGCCTGACGACAAACCGTCGACCTCTGCAAAAACAACATCCACTAAAGATGTAACCACAACCATCCCCGCGATAACAAAAGCGAGCGACACACCCGCCAAGGCGTCCTCGGCCACCGCTGCAGCGTCCAGTTCTACAAGCTCTACCAAATCCGAAACGACGCCCAGCGATACAAAACCCGATCTGAAAGACGTGAAGCCGGACACAGCAGCAACCAAACCCGCGACACCCGCGTCAAAGCCCGAGAGTGCAAAACCTACACCCCCCTCCAGCGCTGCGACGGTGAAACCTGCTGAAACGACCAAGACGCCGCCGCCCGTGTCGCCCAAGGCTGAGCCTGAAAAGCGTGGCAGTGTCTTTTGGCCCATGCTCTTTGGCGGGATCATCGCCGGCGGGATCGGCTTTGCCGTGGCGGAATATGATGTACTGGAACAGGCTGGTTTGCGGCCCGCAGATACCACGCAATCTACCCTGACAGAGACGCTCGCCACGCAAGAGGCCCGGATCAAGGCGCTGGAAGAAGCCCGCCCCGCCCCTGCGCCTGCCGATGACGCCGCGCTGCAAGAGGTTCAAGCGCAGGTCGCTGAACTGGCAACACGTGTTGAAGCGCTTGGCAATCGTCCTGCGGCAGAGGCACCGGCCCCCGTCGATACTTCGGGCTTTGAACAGGAACTGGCCGCGCTGAAATCCTCGGTCGAGACACAGCGCGACGAAATCGAACGCTTGCTGGACAACGCACTTAGTGTGGAAGAAGCGACCGCGCAGGCCGCACAGGCTGCGACGTTGCAGTCTGCTTTGGGACGGATCGTATCGGCTGTTACCACAGGCCAACCGTTTGAAGCCGAGATCGCAGCGCTTCAGGAGAATGGCATTCAGGACATTCCCGCCGCGCTTGCAGACAACGCCGCGACAGGTGTTGTCACGGGTGCCAACCTACAAGACCGCTTTCCTGATGTGGCCCGCGCGACGCTTGCAGCGGCACGTGCCGCGACCCCAGAGGCAGACGGCGGCGGTATTGGTGGCTTCTTTAAACAACAGTTGGGCGCGCGGTCGGTAGCACCCCGTGACGGGGACGACGCTGATGCCATTCTGTCCCGTACCGAAGCTGCCATTCGCGACGGTCGCCTAGACGAGGCGCTGGCCGAGGTGAAAGCCCTGCCGCCAGAGGCCCAGGACCCCATGTCCGATTGGCTTGCCGATGCGCAAGCGCGCCACGATGCCCAAGACGCCGTACAGACATTGACACAACGCCTGACGGCGAACTGAGGAACCTGATTTATGCTTTGGTCACTGATTAAGATCGTTGTGTTCGTTGCGGTGATTGCCGCCATCACATGGGGCGCATCGTTCCTGCTGGAAAGCTCGGGCGGGTTGCAAGTGACTGTGATGGGCACCGAATACAGCTTTGGCCCGCTGCAATCCGTGATCGCGGTGGTGCTGTTGGTTGTCGCCGTTTGGATCTTGCTCAAGATTTTTGCACTGCTCGTTGCGGTTTGGCACTTCTTGAACGGGGACGAAACGGCGCTGTCGCGTTATTTCGACCGCAACCGCGAACGTAAGGGATACGAGGCCCTATCCGAAGGCTTGATGGCGCTGGCCAGTGGCGAAGGGCGTCTGGCAATGGCCAAGGCCGCAAAGGCAGACAAATATCTTGAACGTCCTGACCTGACAAACTTGCTGATTGCGCAAGCTGCTGAACTGGCAGGTGACCACCGCAAGGCGGAAGAAACCTATCGCAAGCTGGTGACCAACGAACGCACCCGTTTCGTCGGTGTGCGCGGCATCATGAAGCAAAAATTAGCCGAAGGCGACACTGAGACAGCGTTGAAACTGGCCGAGAAAGCCTTTGCCATCAAACCGAAGCATTCGGAAACCGGCGATGTACTGCTTAAGCTGCAAGCCGAGAAAGAAGACTGGGCCGGCGCACGTCAAACGCTGAACACCAAACTCAAGAACGGCCAGATGCCGCGTGACGTACACAAACGCCGCGACGCCGTGCTTGCCCTCTCTGAGGCGAAAGACATCATCGCCGAAGGCAACAGCATCGAAGCCCGCGAAGCCGCGATCGAAGCGAACCGTCTGTCGCCCGATTTGATCCCTGCGGCCGTGATGGCCGCGCATGGGTACATCGATCAGGGCAAACCGAAATACGCGGCCCGCGTGCTGAAAAAGGCATGGAGCGTGCAGCCGCATCCCGATCTCGCCGGTGCATTCGCCGCGATCCAGCCGGATGAAACGCCGAAAGAGCGGCTGAAACGCTTTACCGCGCTGACACGCGTGCAGCCGGACCATCCCGAAACCAAGATGCTGCTGGCAGAACTGAACATCGCCGCCGAGGATTTCCCGCAGGCGCGCCGGTCTTTGGGTGATCTCGTCGAAACCGATCCGACGGCCCGCTCGGTCACTCTGATGGCCGCCATCGAACGGGGCGAAGGCGCGTCGGACACGGTTGTCAAAGGATGGCTGGCACGCGCCCTAACGGTATCGCGCGGCCCGCAATGGATCTGTGACAACTGCCACCACATCCACGCAAACTGGAAACCGATCTGCGAAAACTGCCACAGCTTCGATACGCTGGCGTGGAAAACGCCGCCCATGTCCGAAGTCGCGATGCCCGGCGGCGTGCAGATGCTGCCACTTATTGTGGGCGCGCTGGAAGACAACTCCGGTGCCGATGCAAAGCCAGCAGTCGCCACCCGCGCCGATATCGAGGACGCAGAGCTGATCGACGACGCGCCCGAGGGCACCGTCGATCCGGTTGAAAAGCCAGCGACCCAGCCCGAGAAATAGCGCGTTATCTACAGGTTAACGAAAACAAAGGCCGGCACGCATTGTGTCGGCCTTTTGCTTGGGGACAGGCCCTATCGGGCGTTTTGGTGTCTTATCTGGTGACGGCGCCTGCGCAGGGGCGTATGCAGGGCAGTAACACGATAAAGCAAAGGATATGCCCCATGCCCGCTGATGAATTCGTATTTCCCCCCGCCCCTCAGGCCAGTCTGGCGGTGCAGGGCACAGACGCCCGCTTTCCCATTCGTCGGATTTTTTGCGTTGGCCGCAACTACGAGGCGCATGCCCGCGAGATGGGCAATGACCCGACCCGCGAGGCACCGTTCTTTTTTACCAAACCCGCCGATGCCGCGCTGGATACACCCTGCACGATCCCCTATCCGCCCCAGACAGAGGATCTGCACCACGAGATTGAACTGGTCATTGCCATAGGCAAAGGCGGGCGCAACATCGCCGAGGAAGACGTGATGGATCACGTCTGGGGCGCCTCTGTCGGGATCGACCTGACACGCCGCGATCTGCAGGCCGAGGCAAAGAAAGCAGGGCGTCCATGGGATTGGGGTAAAGCGTTCGACAACTCGGCCCCGATTGCGCCGCTGAAACCCATCGCCGATGTGCCATCGGTTGAACAGGGACGCATCTGGCTGGCTGTGAACGGGACAGTGCGACAGGACGCCGATCTGGCAGATCTGATCTGGTCGGTGCGCGAACACGTGGCGATCTTGTCGCATTCCATGTCGCTTGCACCGGGTGATATCATCATGACGGGCACACCAGCCGGCGTTGCGGCCCTTGTCGAAGGGGATGTCGTGACCGGCGGTGTGGACGGGATCGCGACGCTTGAGGTCACGATAGGCCCCCGCGCCTGAAACCCCAACATCGCCCCGCGAAAACAGGCCCCCGTTGACATATGGGAGCCTGAGCTAGGTTAAACGATGATGAATGAATATGGGAAATCGCAATGAAATATCTTTATAGCGCACTACTCGCCACCGTGATCGCGGGTCCGGCACTGGCAGACAGCCACAGCATGGGCGACGCCGAAGCTGGCGAAAAGCAGTTCGGCAAATGCAAAGCCTGCCACATGATCGTCGACGACGCAGGCGAAACCTACCAGCGCGGCGGCAAGGTCGGTCCGAACCTTTTCGGGATCATCGGCCAACAAGCGGGCACCGTCGAAGACTATCGCTACGGCGATGATCTGGTCGCGGCCGGCGAAGCGGGTCTGGTCTGGGACGAAGCCAATATGGCCGAATATCTGGTCAACCCTACCGATTTCCTGCGCACCACACTGGATGATAAAAAGGCACGTTCGAAGATGTCGTTCAGAATGCGCAAAGGCGGCGAAGACGTCGCGGCCTATCTTGCAACTTTCTCGCCTGAGGCTGAGGCTGAGGCAGAAGCTGACGCAGATGCGCCAATGGCCAAGGATTCCGAGGCCGAGAAAACCGAATAAGCGGCTCTAACCCGCGTAAAAGGCCCGCGTTCCCAGATGGGGACGCGGGTTTTTTTATGCGTATCAGCTGTTGAGGTCCGACCAGCAGGGCAACAGATCGCCCGCTGCTGGCGTAGCAAAATAGGCTGCCCGCGCAATGGCTCGTGCCAGACACAGTGACGCGGCATGGCCGATCAACGGCAGGATGCTCTCGGTGACCTCATGTGCCGCCGTACTGAGGCCAAAAACTAGATCACCGTCATAAGGCGTGTGGGCAGGCACCGTCGCACGCCCGATCCCGTCATGGGCGGCAACAGACATGCGTTGGCATTGTGCCTTTGTTAGGATCGCATTTGTGGCAACAATCGCGATGGTGGTATTTTCACGCGGCGACATCGAAGCCATCTTGCGGCTCTCCATTGTCATCCCAAGCCCCGTTGCAGGGTCCGTACCCCTACCGCCAAATTCGCCATTCACCTCAAAGGGGGCGGCATAGAAATACTTGTCGCCCGGCGTGGTGAGCGCGCCCACCGGATTGGCCGCGACCAGCGCGCCCACTATCGTGCCATCGGGTAACTCTAGCGAAGCTGATCCAAGCCCGCCCTTGACCATCGCACTCAGCGCACCGGTGCCGGCACCAATGGTGCCAAGGTTGAAGTCCGCTGTCGCGGCGTCATAGGCCGCACGCCCCAAGGCGCGGTAGGGGTTGTGCTCCCAATTCTTGTCACCGCCGTTGAGCAGGTCAAACAGGATCGCCCCCGGCACCAGCGGGATCGTGGCATCGCCCAGCCGGAACCCGCGCCCGGCAGCGCGCAGCGCGTCGACCACGCCCGAACAGGCATCCAGCCCGTAGGCCGACCCGCCCGACAGCACCAGCGCATCTACTGCGGCGACCGATTTATCGGGGGCGAGCAAATCCGTCTCGCGCGTGCCGGGGGCACCGCCCATCACATGGACAGAGGCGGTGAAGGGGGCATCCGCCAGAAGCACCGTCGTGCCTGATTTCAGCGCATCGTCCTGCGCATTGCCCACCCGCAGACCGGGCACATCGGTGATGAGATTTCTGGGTCCGGGTTTCATAGGGCAGTGCCTTTGGTTGGTGCGGGACGCGCCGCGGGGAGTTTATTTGGCAAAATGAAGCTGGGGCATCACAGGTCCGGCAAACGTGGCGCAGCGGCGAGGAGTTTTTGAGTGTAGGGGTGCTGAGGTTGGTCGAAAACCTCGGCGGTGGCACCTTGTTCAACGATCTGGCCGGATTTCATCACCAGCACGCGATCCGTGATTGTGCGCACCACAGACAGGTCATGGGAAATGAACAGGTACGTCAGGTCATAGGCGCTGCACAGCTCTGCCAGCAGATCAAGAATTTGCGCTCGCACAGAAACGTCCAGCGCGCTGACCGCTTCGTCAAAGAGGATCAGGTCAGGGCGGATAATCAACGCACGGGCAATGGCGATCCGCTGGCGCTGGCCGCCCGAGAATTCATGGATATATTTGGTCGCATCATCGGGGGACAGGCCCACGGCGATCAATGCGTCGGCGATGGCATCGGTACGGGCGCTGCCGCTTGGGGGGGCTGGCAGCAGGTGGAAAGGTTCGGTGATCAGCCGGTCCACGCGGTGTCGCGGGTTGAAGCTGCCGAACGGGTCTTGAAACACCACCTGCATTTTGCGGCGCACATCAAGGTTGGCTTTGGTGCCGCTAAAGACTGCGGTGCCGTCAAGTGTGATGCTGCCCGATTGCACGGGTTCTAGACCCAAAAGCGCACGTGTCAGGGTCGATTTTCCGCAGCCGCTTTCACCCACGAGGCCCAGGCGTTCGCCCCGTTGCAGCGTAAATGAAACATCATCCACTGCGCGGAACCGCCCCGGTTTGCCGAACAGCGTCTTGCGCGGCAGGGCGTAGTCGCGGCTGACGTTTTCCACTTTTAGCAGCGGTTGCGGGGGTGGGGCCTTGGGCAGGGCGACCGCATGGGTCGAGGCGGCAAACAGCATCTGTGTATAGGGGTGGCGCATGGTTTGCAGCAGGTATTGTGTGTGCCCCTGTTCGACGATCTCTCCCTTGCGCATGACGATGATGCGGTCGGCCATAGCGGCGACCACCGCCAGATCATGGGTGATCATCAGGAGCCCCATCCCGTCGTCCCGGGCCAGCGATTTCAGCAGATCAAGGATCTGCACCTGCGTCGTGACATCCAGCGCGGTGGTCGGTTCATCGGCGATCAGCAATCGCGGCCGCAGCGCGATGGCCATGGCGATCACTACCCGTTGGCGTTGCCCGCCCGACAGCTCGTGTGGGTAGCGGGTCAGCGGAAAGCGATCGTTGGGCAAGCCGACCCTTTCAAGCGTTTCGGCCGCCCGCTTGGCAGCGGCTTGGCGAGACACGGTTTTGTCATGGATGCGAATGGTTTCAGCGACCTGATGCCCGATGGTCTGCACGGGGTTCAACGCGGTCATCGGTTCTTGAAACACCATGCCGATGTCATTGCCGCGGATGGCGCAGAGCTCGGATTCAGGCAGGGCCAGCAGGTCTTGATCCCCCAGCATGATATGACCGCGCGCCTGCGTCCCCTTCGGCAGCAGTTGCATCGCCGCCAGCGCGGTCATGGATTTGCCAGAGCCGCTTTCGCCGGTCACGGCCACGATCTCTCCGGCATCGACGGACAGGGTGACATCATGCAGGATGTCGAACCGGTGGATCGCCAGCGACAGGTTGGTGATACTCAGCAAGGTCATTTACGGGTCACCCGCAGCCGTGGGTCCAGTGCATCGCGCAGCCCGTCGCCCATCAGGTTCAGCCCCAGCACCGTCAGGATAATCGCAAAGCCGGGCACCAGCGCCATATGCGGCGCGATGCTTACCATGGTTTGCGCGTCGGCCAGCATGCGGCCCCAGGAAGGTGTCGGCGGTTGCGCACCAAGCCCGACATAGGACAGCCCTGCCTCGGCCAGAATACCAAGGCTGAACTGGATCGTGCCCTGCACGATCAGTAGGTTTGTCACATTGGGCAGGATATGTTCGACCGAGATCCGCGCCGCCGATTTGCCCGCGACCCGCGCGGCAAGGATGAACTCACGCTCCCACAGGCTGAGCGCGGCGCCGCGGGTGATGCGCGCAAAGACGGGAATGTTGAAAATGCCGATGGCGATGATCGCGTTGATCGCGCTGGCCCCGAAGATCGCCGTGATCAGGATCGCGATCACCAGCGAGGGGAAGGCAAAGACAAGATCATTCCCGCGCATGATGATTTCATCCACCAGCGACCCGCGTTTGGCTGCGGCCCACAGACCAAGCGGCACGCCAAGGCCCATGCCGATGCCCACGGCCACCAGCGCCACGGCGATAGAGGTGCGCGCGCCGACCATGATCATGCTCAGGATATCGCGGCCAAAGTGATCGGTGCCCAGCAGATGAGCGCCGCCGACCCCTTGCAGCTTGTTCGGGATATCCATCGCCGTATGGGAAAACGGCGTCCAGACAAAGGACACAAGTGCGGACAGCAGAAAGACGGATGTCAGCAGCGCGCCAAGGATCAGGTTCCGGTTCAAGCGCGCGCCCTCAGACGCGGGTCAACCGCCGCATAGGCCAGATCCACAAGGAAGTTCACCAGGATAACCGAAAACACCAGAAGCATGACCACGGATTCCACCACGATCAAATCCCGCGCCGAGATGGATTGAAACACCAGCCGTCCGAGCCCCGGCAGATAGAACACCTGTTCAATGATGATCGACCCCGCCAGCAGGAACGAAAATTGTAGCCCGATGATCGTCAGCACCGGGATCAGCGCATTGCGCAACCCGTGACGCCACAGCGCTTGTCTTTCGGTCAGCCCTTTGGCGCGGGCCGTGCGCATGTAGTCTTCGCCCAAGACATCAAGCAGCGCAGACCGCATGACCCGCGCTAGGATCGCAGCTTGCGGCAGGGCCAGTGCGATGGCGGGCAGGGTCAGGGCATGCAGCCCCGTCAGCACGCCTTGTTCCCAGCCGACAAAACCGCCGGCGGCGAACCAGCGCAAATTGATCGCAAAGATCAGCACGAGGATCATGGCGAACCAGAAATTCGGCACCGCGACACCCAGCTGCGTGGCTCCCATGACACCGACATCGCCTGCTTTGCCACGCCGCGCCGCCGCGTAGATACCCGCTGGAAACGCGATCAGCGTCGACAGCCCAAGTGCATAGAGCGCCAGCGGCATGGATACCCAAAGTCGCGCGGCAATCATGTCGGAGACCGGGGTGCGGTAGGTGTAGGAGGTGCCGAAATCCCCCTGCAGCAGCCCACCGACCCACGCAAGATAGCGTGCTGGTTTCGATACATCGAGCCCAAGCTCACTGCGCAGCGCGGCAAGGGTTTCAGGCTGGGCGTTCATCCCCAACATAAAGGAGGCAGGGTCACCGGGGGCAATTTCGATAACGGTAAAGATCACCAGCGATGCAACAGCCAGGCTGATACAAAGCGAGAGCAAACGTTTGAGCAGATACCGGATCATGAGGCCGAAGGTAGGCGTGCAAATCAACAGCGTCCAGCGCAGAAAAACCTTTTTAAGGCGAACGGGTTACCGCGTGCTCTCTTTTTGGTGAAGCGAATTGATCTCTGACTGCGGAACCAATGCGCGCAATGCGGAGTTGGTCAGGCAGAAACGAGAATTTAGGAGATTAACGATGACCAATACATTTAAAACCCTCGTCATCGCCGCCCTCATGGGTACCGTATCTGCTCCAGCATTCGCAGCTGCACACGCCAGTTCTTCTATGACTTGCGCTGAATTCAATGAGCTGTCGAAAGACGATCAGATGATGGTGGCCTCCGCCGCGATCGCAGAGATCGACGATGGTGACAATGGTGGCTCCATGGGCAACTCTGGCCGTGACACAGGTGATACAACCACCACCACAACTGTAACAGCTGCTGAAGCAACCGACGATGAATCTGAAGAAGGTTCACTCGAAGGTGACCTGCAAGCTGTTGAAGGCACAGGTGGCAACACCGCTGAATCCAACATGACGGCTGAGCCAATGGACGAAGCCGCGATGGAAAGCTTCTTGGTTGTATGTAACCAGAACCTTGACGCAACAGTCGGCGAAGCCGCTGCTGGTCTGCCAGGCGACAAATAAAACATAGGCCCTTAGGGTGTTTTCCAAGGCGGGTGCAGTGATGTGCCCGCCTTTTGCGTGTCTGGCGTAGGTATCAGGAGACAGGCCGAGCCGCGGGTTTGCTCAGGCATTGTATCGATGCCGACCTTGTCGGGGTTCTAGCGAGCAAGTGAACCGAGGTCGGTCTTGGATAGATTTGGGGTAATGCGTCCCTGAGGCGTGGATTAAATCCAAATCGGAAACAATGATACCGAGCCATGCCGCGAGTATACATGCCGAGCCTAGCGCCTAAAATTCGCCTAAAAAGCGCGGTGTTTGGCGGTATGACCGGATTGGACAAAGAATAGGGCAACTTCCTGCCGTGCAAGCCTGGTCTGCCTTGCTGATATTGTCACAGCGAGAAATCGGCTAACGATCTGAAATTCTTATATTTTGCATATAAACTCTGCACGAAAACGGGCGAACTTCACGGCTATGCAATGCCAAATCGCTGCTACTCCTTGCCTTCCCCCGAACCTCTGACCTCACATCTGCCGTCACATTCCCGCCGCAAGTACGCCGCCGTCGGGCCCTAAGTCGCAGCCCATGATGCAGGACAGCCTCGACACCCACGTTGGGCCTGTCACGACAAGGAGCCTACCATGCAACATCCTGAAACCACCTCTCCCAAGACGGGCCTTTGGCACCTGACCGCCGGCGTGACTGCGGCAATCTTCTGCTTGGCGGGGGTGCTCGGAGGATGGGCCGCGACGACGCAGATTGCGGGGGCGGTGATTGCGACGGGTCAGATTGATGTGGCAGGAAAACCCAAGGTGATCCAGACGGTCGATGGCGGCGTGCTGGCAGAACTGACGGTTCAGAGCGGCGATATCGTAAAGGCGGGTCAGGTGCTCGCGCGGTTTGACGCGGCTGCCTTGCAAATCGATTTGCGCATGGCCCGCGCCCGGCTCGCCGATGCGATCGGGCTGCGTGCCCGGCTCGAAGCAGAGCGGGATGGCAGCGCTGTGCCGGGGTTCGATACGATCGAGTTGCCCGATAGCATTCGCCCGCTGGATATGACCCAAGCGCGGGCAGGGCAGAGCGCAATATTCAAAGCGCGCGCCCAGATGCGTGCTGGTATGCTTGATCGTATCTCCAGCAATCTTGACGCTGTCGACATGCAGGTCACTGGCATCAACGGGCAGATTTTTGCTTCAGAGCAGCAGCTTGCGATCCTTTCGGATGAGCTGACCAGCCTGTCGGTCTTGGTTGCAAAAGGGCTGGCACCGCAGGTGCGGCTGTCACAGTTGCAATCCTCTCAGGCGGGATTGCGCGGTGATCTGGCCGCCCGTCGGGCAGAGCTCGCCCAATTGATCCACCAGCGCGGGACCCTCAAACTGGAACGCCTGCAAGCGGACCGTCGCTTTCAGGAAGAGGTTGCGCTTGAACTGCGCGAGGTGAACGCCGCTGTACAACAGCTTGTTCTGGCCACCATCACCCGCCAAGCGCAGATGGACCGTATCGTCATTCGCGCGCCTGCGGATGGCATGGTGCATGAGCTGCGGGCGACGACAGTCGGGGGGGTCGTGGCAGCGGGCGCAACCTTGATGGATATTGTGCCGCAACGCGAGATGTTCGAATTCGAGGTACGTGTCGACCCGCGCTCTATCAATCTGGTGCGCTATGAGCAGCCCGCAACCATTGTGCTCTCTGCGTTTGATCCGCACACGACGCCGCGCTTGACCGGTACCGTGCGGGGTATCTCTCCGAAGGTGGTGATTGATTCAAACACCGGCGAGAGTTTCTACCGGATCAGCCTCGAAATCCCGAACACCGAGCTTAGCCGTCTGCCCGCATCTGCCCGTCTGGTACCCGGCATGCCGATCGAGGCATTCTTGAAAACAGGGGACCGAACCGTGCTCAGCTATCTGGCTGAACCTATCAGCAGCCAGCTTCGGCGGGGGTTCCGCGGCTGATCCGCCACCAGCCTTAGCGAAATATTTACTATCTTCCGGTCTTAAAGGAGGATGAACTCCGCGCCCGCCTTGCCCAGCATCACTGTTGTGATTCCACATCTGAACCAACCCGATGCCCTTGCACGCTGCCTCGCTGCGCTTGCGGGGGGCACGATTGAACCGGCCGAGGTTATCGTCGTCGACAATGGCTCTGTAAGATTGCCGAAAGAGATTGTTAACGATTACCTATGGGTATCCCTGATCAAACAGACGATCCCCGGCCCCGGCCCAGCCCGTAATCTTGGTGCGGCACGGGCGCAGGGTGCAGTCCTTGCCTTTTTGGACGCAGATTGCCAGCCCGATCCCCCCTGGCTAGAGCGTGCTGCAAAACGCCTGCAGCGGGACCCCGATACGATTCTCGGCGGGGATGTTCGCATCGCGTGTGGGCCGGGTGACAAATTGGACGCAACGACAGCCTACCAAGCGATTTTTGCCTACCGAATGGACCACTACATCGCACGTCAGGGGTTTACGGGGACCGGGAATCTGATCGTGCATCGCAAGGTGTTTCTTGCAGTCGGGCCGTTCAAGGGGCTGCGCTTTGCCGAGGATCGCGACTGGGGGCAGCGTGCCACAGCCGCGGGGCATCGCATGGCTTTTGCGCCCGAGTTGATTGTCCATCACCCGCCCCACACGGCTTCAGGGTTGCGAGCGAAATGGGACCGGCAGCTTGCCCATGACTGGGTGCGATGCAGCCGACACAGGGACAAGATCTGGTGGGCAGCTAAGTCGCTGCTGCTCATTGCTTCGCCTCTAGGTGCCGTGCCGCAGATTTTTATCAGCGCCCGGATCAACGGCAGGCGTAACCGCGTAATGGCGTTCATCGGTCTAGCCTCTGTTCGCCTATATCGTGCCAAGCGCATGTTGCATCTGCTGTATGGAAACGACCCGAACCGGCTGTTGCAGCGGTGGAACCGTTTTGATCTGCCATGATGTTCCCCCAAGTCCGACGCGGGCGGCAATGATCCGCGCCTTCAGCTTTCTTCTGTCGGGTAACGCCTGCGCCGCCGGAATTTTACTCCTGCGAACGGTGCTAATCTCGCACCTCATCAACCTAGAGAATTTCGGCATCGGCGCGAGCCTTGTTCTCTCACTAACATTGATAGAGATGCTGACCGCTCTCGGGTTCCAGCAACAAATTGTAAACGCGCCACATGGGGATGACCCAAACTATCACAGCGCTCTGCACGGTGTGGCGATGATACGTGGTGTGTTCGGTGCGGGGGTGATTTTGGTGTTCGCCCCTCCTATGGCCGATGCCTTCGGACTTTCGCATCTGGTGTGGGCGTTTCAACTGATGGCGGTGGTGCCACTGATGCAGGGGGGGGTGCACCTTGATGTTTACCGCCAGACCCGCCAGCACAAACATCGCGCTGCAGTATGGATCGCACTGGCCCCACCGCTTGGCTCGTTGATTGCGGTAATGCCGCTGTCGGTTCTCTTCGATGATTTCCGGATCATGCTCGGTGCGCTTCTGGTTCATATGGCGCTGGGCACCCTCGTGCACCATGCAGTCGCAAAGCGCCCCTACCGGCTGCGGCTCAACCTCGCTATCACGCTGCACAGTTTGCACTTCGGGTGGCCCCTAATGGCCAGCGGCGCAGTGATGTTTCTTGTGTTCAACGGAGAACGTGCCATCGTCGGTCGGTTCTTGGGGCTAGAGCCATTGGCCCTTTTCTCAATGGCGGTATCCCTGACGCTGGTGCCGTCGCTGGTCCTGATGCGCAGCACGATGAGCTTTTTCCTGCCGCGTCTAACGGCTTGTGGCGGGCCCAATGCGTTTGCGGACTGTGCGGTCAACACGCTCCGCGGCCATATCGTACTTGCGGGCGCGATGGTGGCGTTGGTCAGCCTGCTTGGTGCGCCATTCGTGCAGTACGTCTTGGACGACACATACCGCGCGGCCCTACCGCTGCTCACACTTATGTCGGTGGCGCAGGCCCTACGGGTTGTCAAAGGCGGTTGCGCAATCGTGGCGCTGGGCAAAGGGTTTCGCAAGACCGAGCTGATGACCGATCTTTTGCGTATCGCGTTTCTACCCTTAGCCGCATGGAGCGTCATACAGGGCGCAAGCCTGGTCCGCGTGGTGCAAATCGCGGCGCTGGGCGAAGGCGCTGGGATGGTGATTGCGCTGCTATGGATGAATCGGGTGCAACATGTGCCGCTGCGCCCGCTTGGGCCACCCATGCTCTGGTTGGCAGGCACGCTAATTTGGGCGGTTCTTACGCATGAAGATCCTCTTGGCTACCGGATTGCGGGCTTCATGATGCTGTTCGCGTGGATGGCTATGACGTTGATCGGGATACGCAAAATTTTAACGAGAAAAGGAACAGATGATGGGATGGAGCCTCCTGCGGTCCCGGGTTGTTTGGGCAATAACAACGGTCTGCATATCAGGCTGTGGTCGAAAAATTCTTAACCCTTTTTCATGACAACAAGTATCAAACGGGCAAGATTGTCCGACCTTGCCGTCGGGCGCGAAAACCATTTCAACCTGATCCGCTTTTTCGCGGCAGGGGCGGTGCTGGTCTCTCATGCGTGGCCGCTCGCCCTTGGGCGGGGTACGGTAGAACCATTGAAAGACGCGCTTGGGTACTCCTTGGGTGAGCTCGCGGTTTTTGTCTTCTTTGGCCTTTCCGGTTTCTTTATCGCGGGCAGCTTTGCACGGCAGTCATCTGTTTTTGCTTTCATTTTGGCGCGCGCGTCCCGTCTTTTGCCGGGGTTGGCTGTATCGATCCTTTTCGTTGCGTTAATCATCGGCCCGCTGGTCAGCACGCTTGACCTCGCAAGCTACTTTTCCCACCCGGACACGGGGCGGTTCGTTGTCCAAAATATCCTGATTTTCAAGCCAGTATATACGTTGCCAGGCGTGTTCACGGATAACCCTTACCCTGCCGTTGAAGGGTCCATCTGGACCCTTGCGCATGAGGTCGCCTGCTATGCGTTGATCCTGCTGCTCGGCCTCGCGGGGGTACTGCAGCGAAAGTCGATGACGGCGGGGCTGGCGGTGCTATACCTTCTGAGTTGGATCGCCATGCCAACCCTTCAAGAGTTCGTTCATCCGCGTATACAGCAGACGCAGGAGCTTTCATTCCCTTTTGTGATTGGCGCAGCATGCTGGATCTGGCGCGCACATATCTTCTTGTGGTGGCCCATCGTGCTCGTATCAATTGGGCTGGCATGGGCCACGCAAGGCACAGTTCTCGCTTTCCCGATGTTGGCATTAACCGTGACTTATAGCAGTTTATGGGCGGGATACTGCAGGGTACCGCCTCTGCTTATGTTCAATAAAGTCGGTGATTATTCATACGGTATATATGTTTACGCGATGCCCCTACAGGGTTTGACCGTTTGGCTATGGGGCGACGTGACGCCGGTTGCAAACATAGCTATGGCGCTCCCGTTAACCTTGATCTGCGCCATCATATCTTGGCATTGGGTCGAAAACCCCGCGCTGACTTTTGGCGGAAAAGCAGTCAGCGCGGGCAACAGCTTAGGCGGCCGAAAACACAGCCCCGATAAAGGCCCCTTCGGCCACCGGCGTGTTGCCAAACAGATCGGTCGAATAGGGCATGTTTTCAGGCGCAACCTTGGGGAGCGAAGATGACGCGGCAGGCACATAGCTGCCCCCGCCTGTATTATCTCCACTGTGAGAGCGATCATGAACCCAAGGTGTCGCGATATGAGCAACCTCCCGAACCGAAGGGAACTCCCCCAACCATGATGACGCGCCATACCCGGGTTCATTGCTCGATCCGGCGATAGCGACATTGTCGGCCCATCCGACTTTGTACCTCGCAGGCCAGTTTCCGGTATTTGAAGTTTGAGCGGAAAATATGTCGCTTTTTATGTTTATGCGGTGAAATAAATTATTTCGGAAGGAGCCCGACTTAGGGACGTTTACCGCACCATCCAGATACAGCAAATTTGCGCGTTCTCCCGCGATGGTATTGTTGTGAAAGACAATATTCTGCGCCGGATTTTCATCGCTATCCGCATTCAGTCGCAACGCGGCATTGGTAGACGTGCCCCAGCTTTCGATTATATTCCCGACGAATGCAAAACCGCGCTGGCCGATTTCGGTTCTTATGGCGACAATAGCGTTTGTTGCGCTGCCGTTGCTAAACTTATTCCAACCTAGGAAGGTCCCAACCATCGCAGGCCGGTCGCCAACCGGCGCACGCAACGTAAATTCGTCAAGGTCACAACAGCCTACCGCATTATACGTAATGGTGCCGGCGCAGCCCTTGCAGCCGATCGCGCTGACCATGATTGCCTCTGTCGAGAAAGAGTTTCCCTGACGGGGATCATTTCCTTCGCTTGCCGTGCAGTTGATCTGCACAAAACGTCCGACGCGATAGACCCAAGCCCCATAACTTCCCATTTCATTTGCATCCCAAGCGCAATTTTCAGCGATTAACAGATTTTCAGCCGACGCCGCTCCGCTGTCTAGAAAGACGGAGTTCGGCCCGCCCTTTCGCAAAGTTAAGTCACGCAACCTCAGGCGCGTTGGGATCCCGTTGAACCGATTGACGCCACCATCCGTCAGGACCGTGGTATCACGTTTGGCAGGATCAGACGCCGCAATGCACAAAGGGATGTCGGACGAGTGGCCCTCGGTTTTGAAAGGGGTAAGCGCATGTACCCCTTCGGCCAATAGGATAACTCCGCCACCGGCGTCATCTACCCGCCCGTGGTGCGCAGCGTTCAGGTCCTTTATTGCCCCAGCGGCTGCAACGATGGTCGCGAAGGGCGAAGTTGCGGAATCTACCCGAGCTGTTGCCACTTGGCCCGTTGCGTCATCGCCAGTCGTTGAGTCTACCAGTGCATAAAAGGCTCCATATCCTCCATTCGTGTCATTTAACAAACGTAGTATCGTGAGGTTCGGGGACGGGTAGGGATCGGCCCCAATTGAAAGTGTAAAAGCCTCCCCCACCCAAGGGTAGATCGTAGCGTCGACCGTCAGCAGCACCCCCTGAGCAAGGCTGGATAAATCAACATTGGCCGCGAAATGTGGGATTTGCAGACCTGAGGCTTCAAACCTCAAACTGCTTTGCATTGTCGCTAACTGGGTTACCTCATTTCCAACGGCATCCTTGACGATAAATTTGACGGCAGCGACGGGCTGCCCGTCCCGAGCATGGGCGTGCGCAACTGCGAGACGTAGTTCATGCGTAACGCTGACAACGCGTTCGCGATCATGGTTTAACCACATCGCAATTGGCTGGGGCGCTGAGCGCATGCTGTGGTTAGATGCACCTTCAATACTATCGGCGGTGTAAACAAATTCGGAACAAGCAATCGAGTTGTCCGTAAAATTTGATTGATCAGGATAAGGCTGCCTGACCCGACCGGTGAGATCGACCGTTGTTTCAGCTAAGGTCGGCGTGGCAAACCGATCAAATCCCGGGCGAGAAACCAACAATTTTTGTGGTTCTGACGCATTCAAATAATGCGTCATGTCGCTTTGTAATACTTGCCAGCCATCAGCCAAAATTTCTGTATTGGGCAAAGAATTTAGAGCATAAGGCTCTGCCCCAGTTTGCCCCAATTTCATCCCCACACCGAGTGTCATTTGCATAGTCGGCCCCTTGCGATCAGTTTGCTCAAGCCGTGAGGTATATCAGTGAGCCGATAGCGTTGCTTCGAACAGGGAGCGGGCGGGAGCAGGATTAATTTTTACGTAATATTAATGTTTAGCCCGCAGGGTTGTTCTAGTCGCCGATGCAGCTTTTGAGAGGGCAACTATGATTTGGATTTAAAATACCAATACATGCCAGTACGGTGCTGCGTGGCAAAGCGACGCCTGATGGGCCGAAGCACGCCTGTCTCGATGGTAGTGCTTATCTATATGCTTTTGTTGCTGTTGCCGGCGGGCTTTAGCATCGGGTCGGTCTATCTGACTGGCACTAGGATCCTTCTGGCTTGCGTCATCGTACCGCTTGCTGTGCGTTTGTTTTGTGGGCATTTCGGGCGCATCCAACTAACGGATATTTTGTTCCTGCTACATTTTTTGTGGGTTGGGCTCTCCTTAATGATTAACAATCCCGAGCAAGCGACGGAAAACGCGGGGTCCGTTGGAGTTGAGTTCCTAGGGGGCTACTTGATTGGACGCGCCTATGTCCGAGACAGGCATAGTTTTGCTGCCTTAATAAAAATTCTGACGACGTTGATTGTGCTCTGCTTTCCCCTCGCTGTGATCGAAGCCCAAAACGGCACGTCGGTTCCGATCCAGCTTTGGCAAATGACAGGTCTGTCTACGCCGCCTGACCTTTCGATCGATCGCCGGATGGGACTGGAGCGCGTTCAGCTCGCTTTCGAACATCCCATTCACTGGGGCTTATTTTGCACTATTGCCACGTCGCTCTATTTTGTCGGCTTGGCGCGGCAGCACAGTTTTGGATTGCGGCTAATGATACTGGCGGTGATTTGTGCCAGTTGTTTCCTGTCCCTTTCCAGCGGTGCACTACTCGCCGCTCTCGTCCAGATAGGTCTGATACTATGGGGCTTCTTGTGTCGAAGACTCGCGCAAAAGTGGATTGTTCTCTCAGTTGGTGTGGCGGCCCTCTACATTCTCGTTGATCTAATCTCTGACCGCGCCCCAATCCAAGTTTTCATGAGCTACGCCACATTTTCGGCTCAAAGTGCCTATTGGAGATCGGCGATATTTCAATGGGGCATGGTTAATATCTGGAGTGCGCCGGTGACAGGGATTGGGCTGCATGATTGGCTTAAGCCGATCTGGATGCACACGACAAGTATCGACAATTTTTGGCTTTTTATCGCAATGCGTTTTGGGCTGCCCGCGTTTGCTTTTCTGACCGTCGGTTATGGACTCGCACTTTGGCGAGTTGGCCGCATAAATTTCCAGGAAGACCCTACATTACGACAGATGCGACGTGGCTGGGTTTTATGCTTCGTCGGACTAAGCCTATCGCTGTCCACGGTACATATTTGGGGTGCCATCTACGGGTTCGTCTTTTTCGTATTCGGAGCGGGGCTTTGGATGTTGGACGAAACACCGAGTTCGCCGCACGAATAATATCCAATTTGACCTATCAAGACGTTTAGCCGACGCCAAATTTTGCAGTCTAGTAAGGAAATTCCTTTAACTCAGATACAGGGTCGCGAGGAATTGCCGGCCAAAATGATCGAATTGTATTTGGGATTATAGGTAACGTGCCCACGCTAAATCTCTATGGCATCGCGTTAAAGGCTCAATCAGGTGGGATAGTGCTGCTCGTCGCGATAAGTGGGATAGTAAATCTTTTGATGCTGACTGGGTCAATCTATATGATCCAGATATACGACCGTGTCTTGCCGAGCGGATCTATTGTGACCCTGCTTGGATTATTCGGGATTGTGCTGCTTCTATACTGTTTTCTGGGCCTATTCGATCTCACAAGGCAACGGCTTTTGGCGCGCATTTCAGTGCGCATGGACCTTGCGCTTGGGGCGGCGTGCTTTGGTGATTGGATCAGCGTTCAAGAGCATAGCCGCGCGCAGGGAGGAGGGGAGCTGTCGCCTCTGCAGCAGCTGGTTCACCTTAGGCGATTGTTGTCCAGCCCTGCATTCGTGTGCGTGTGTGATATGCCGTTTGTACCGATATTCCTGGTGGCGCTGTATCTCATTCATCCATGGCTGGGGACAATGGTTCTCGCAGCGGCTGCGCTGGCCTGTGGCATGGTGGTGTTCGGCCGCTGGTTGACGCGTAGAACAGGTATCGCCTCTGTCGCTCAAGACACTATTCTCACTGATATGTCATATCAAAGCCGCCGACTGACCGAGCCATTGCGCGCCATGCGTATGGAGGATGATCTTGCGGCATATTGGCTAGGATTGCAGCGCAGTAGCCTGGTTTGGCACCAACGGTTGCATTTTGCCCCTGAAGCGCTGGCAGCCTTTAGCAAAACATTTCGACTGATGTTGCAATCGGCGATCCTGACGGTGGGTGCTGTTCTTGTTATTCAGGGAAAAATTTCCGCTGGGATGATTATGGCGGCATCCATCTTGGCAGGGCGCGTACTGGCACCCATTGACCAAATCACCGGTGGCTGGCGGCTAATCGCTGGCGGTTGGGCCGCACATCGACAGCTACATACCTATTTTGAACACTATGCGCCGACGCTCGAAGCGGTTGAGCTCCCCGCGCCGACAGGGCGCATATCGGTTTCATCTGTTTCTCAGACACCAGCCCCTCCGCGGGGGGACGGTTCACAATATAGCCTACAGGACATCACGTTCGACCTGCAGCCAGGAGATGGCCTGTGTATTCTAGGGGGTCTCGACGCAGGGAAAAGCGCGTTGGCAAAGCTCTTAGTAGGTATCTCGCCGCCGACCTCCGGTGAGGTCCGTTTTGATGCAGTCAAACTAAGTCTCTGGCCGTCTTCCCAGATCGGTCCTGCCATCGGCTATCTGCCTGAGGTGGTGGAGCTTTTGCCGGCTACGATCTTTGACAACATCTCGAGGTTCCGCGCCGAAGCCACAGATACGCAGGCTATCAACGCGGCCAAGCTTGCTCGGGTGCATGATGAGATTATGGCGCTCCCCGACGGCTATTCGACATTTTTAGGGAGGGGGGAGCAATCGGTTCTGAGCCAAGCACAGCTGCAGAAAATCGGCTTGGCACGAACCTTAGTTTTCGACCCTGCGCTCATCGTGATGGATGATCCTCGCCGATCCCTTTGCCGCTGCCCTGATGTCGAAGAAATCGTGCACGACGTCACACGCCATATGCGGAACAGAAACTGCACGGTGGTGATTACAGCGCGTCAGCCTTGCGCAATTTCGGCTTTGAATAAGGTATTAATCCTATCTGACGGGCGCATGAAACGGTTCGGCCCGACAGAGGAAGTCCTGGGGCAGCCATATCCGGCGCGGGTCGCGGCTAAGGTTAGGGCGTTGCCCTCGCGCGGAAATGATACTTCACAGGTGGGGAATAGATGACCTTGTTCATACGATCGAGGGCATTGGGCTCTGCATGCTGCGCCCAATGCCCTCTAAAGCAGCATGCTTGTTACATCAGTCCGTCCAGGAAACTCCGGTCAGATCGACAGCCTGTGTCGGTGCGTTGCGCCAAAGCCCGGTTAGTCCCGCCTTAGCGACAGAGAGCGAAGCAAGCTGGAAGAGGAACCCGTTGACGTAATCCTGAGAGATCATGGTTTGTGCCTCGCCCAGGACATCGTTGCGCATGTCGGGGTCTGTCGTTGTGTTCAACTTGGCCATTAACGTTTGGAAGTCGGGATTGTCGTACTGAAAGTAGTAGTCGGGGTTGGCATAGACGCCGATGTCCATCGGCTCGGTGTGGCTAACGATGGTCAGACCAAAATTCTTGCCCTTGAACACTGTTTCCAGCCACTGGGCCCATTCTACGTTGTTGATCTTGGCGGTGATACCGACTTCGGCGAGTTGCGCGGCGATGATTTCCCCGCCGCGACGGGCATACGAAGGGGGCGGCAGATCCAGTGTGGTTTCAAACCCATTGGCAAAGCCGGCTTCGGCCAGTAGCGCTTTGGATCTGTCGACGTCATACATGCTCAGCGCGGTTTGGTCGATGTAGGCTGGATTGTGGGGCGCGAAATGTGTGCCGATGGGCGTGCCATATCCGAACATTGCCCCGTCGATGATGGCTTGTCGGTCAATGGCGTGCGCTACCGCTTCGCGGACCTTCGGATTATCAAACGGAGGCTGCTTGTTGTTCATCGCCAGAATTGTCTCGCCCTCGGATGATCCGACAAGCACTTGAAACCGGGGGTCCGCTTCGAACTGCGGCAGGTTTTCAGGGGCGGGGAAGCTGACGAAAACGTCGACATCTTCCGCCATCATCGACGCGAATGCGGCCGTCGGGTCAGAGATGAATTTAAACGTGGCCATGTCCAGCGCAGCCGGTGTCCCCCAATAATTAGGGTTCTTTTCAATGCGGATATTGTCGCCCTGGGTCCAGCTGGTGAATTTGAACGCGCCGGTCCCGATGGGCAGCTGTTTGATGTTGTCGATGCTTTCGGGAGCCACAATCACCGCGTCGCCCCATGCGAGGTTGAACAACAGGTTTCCATCCGGCTTGGACAGTTTGATTTCAACGGTGGAGGGGTCAACGATGGTCACCTCGGAAATCGCGGCGAACAGCGCTTTTTGGGCATTTGCGCTGTCTTCGGCATTGATCCGATCAAGTGAAAATTTAACGTCGGCGGCGTCCATCGTCGTGCCGTCGTGAAAGGTCACACCGCTTTGCAACTTGAACGTATAGGTTAGGCCATCGTCAGCGATTTCCCAAGATTGCGCAAGTCCGGGTACGATTGATCCGTCCCCCATGAACCGCGTTAAGCCTTCGAAAACGTTGGAATAAAGCACAGAATCAATAGCCCCCGCCGCGGCGCTGGTTGGGTCCAGATGCGGTGGTTCAAGCTGCATCGCGACGGTGATATCGCTTTTCGCAGCGACGCCACTGGCCATCAGCGCGGCAGCGCAGGTGCCTATGATAAGTTTGCGAAGATGGGCCATATATCCCTCCTGTTGGAAATAATAAAAAATGTTAACCAGTTCTGTCAGGTTTGACCAGCGTCGGGTTCGCTGGACAATTATCGGTTGTGCCTTGTCTGTCTGCGGTTTATGCGCCGTTTTTTGAGGTTTTGCAGGGGCGCACCATGGCTACGATATCTACCACTTTGGGTATTGATTTCGGGACGTCGAACTCTGCCGCCGGCTATGCGATAGACGGCGTGCCGCACCTGATCAACGTCGAGGCTGGGCAGAACACGCTGCCGACCGCGCTGTTTTTCGATAATGAGGAAAAGCGCATCATTTATGGGCGCGGTGCCCAAAAGGCGTTGATCGGCGGCGAGGACGGGCGGTATATGCGCGCGCTCAAAAGTCTGCTGGGCACGCCGTTGATGCGGGAAAGCCGTGTTTTGTTGGGCAAGCGCATGGATTTCATCGCCATTGTGGCGAGCTTTCTAGCGGAGTTGAAAGCAAAAGCAGAGCGCGCCACCGGCCAGCAGTTTAATCGAGCGCTGTCCGGGCGGCCCGTGATGTTCCATAGCGCCGATCCCGCGCGGGATGCGCAGGCGTTGGTGGATCTGACCGAATGCTATACCCAAGCCGGCTTCAAAGACGTCCGTTTTATGCCCGAACCAGAGGCCGCGGCACTGGCCAACCGCGCTGTATTAGAGCCTGGCGATCTGGGGCTGATCGTCGATATTGGCGGCGGTACCTCTGACTTTACCCTGTTTCGGCAGGAAGGTGACGCCGGCATTCATATCCTCGCAAGCAAAGGCGTTCGCATTGGCGGTACGGATTTTGATCGGGAACTGAGCCTTCAGCACGTGATGCCGCATCTGGGGATGGGCAGCCAGATCAAGCATGTGTTCGGTGATGAAACCCACGCGGCGCCGCATGCCGTATTTGCCGATCTGGCGACGTGGCAGAAAATTCCGTTCCTTTATACCCGCGAACAACGCCGCGCCGTTGAGGATCTGGTGAAATACGCGGTAGAGCCCGAGCTGTTGAACCGCCTTGCCCGTGTCCTGGAAGACGAGCTTGGCCACGACATGGCCTTTGCCGTCGAGGCTGGAAAAATTGCCGCCAATGACCCTGATGCCAGCGCCCCGCCACAAATCGACCTAAAGATCGTCGAGCGCGGGCTGACGGTGCCGTTGCCGCAAGCGATGATGGCTACGACCTTGTCGGGGATGTCGACAGAGGTTGCTCAGGTGGCGACCGATCTGGCGGCGCAGGCGGAGGTAGAGACCGACGCCGTGACCAAACTGATCTTTGTTGGCGGGTCTAGTCTGATGGGGGTCATCGACCGCGCCATGCGCGACGCCTTCCCCCAGGCGGAGGTGCATCGGGGGGCCGCGATGACTGCAATCGTCGATGGGCTCGCTATCGCAGCGCCACACGCATTTTCCGACCTGTGACGGCGCGGGCTGACGCTATTCTTTCGGGAGCAGGAGCGTCTCTAGCGCGGCACCCATAACGCAGGCACTGTCTACCATATCGTCGATTCCGATGTATTCGTCAGGTTTATGCGCGAGCTCCAGCAGGCCCGGGCCATAGGCGATGCAGTTCTTAAGCTTGCCAATACGGTCGATGTGTTTTTGGTCATATGATCCCGGAGACGCGACGTATTCGGGCGCTTTGCCCATGATATTTTCAATCGCGTCGGCGACGGTCTTTACGACAGGGGCATCACGGTCGGTCATCGACGGCAGGACAGAGTTCAGTTCTGTCAGCTCATAGTCAAAATCGACCCGTGTTTCGCGTAGCCCTTCCAGCAGCGCGCGCACTTCGCCGCGCACCTGATCCAGCGGTTCTTCCAGCAGAAACCGCCGGTCGATGGTAATGCGGCAGCTGTCGGGGACGCAATGCGCCGGTAACCCGTCAAAGTCCGCATCGTTTTCCTTTTGTCCACCGTGTATCGAATTGATGTTCATGGTTGAACTGCGCGCCCCTTCGGGGACCACGGGCATATCGGTGTGGCGGGCGGCCATGGCCGGGAAAAGCTTGTTTTCGAACTCGGACAGCACCGCGCCCATGTGGCGCACGGCGCAGTCGCCTAGAAACGGCATCGAGCCGTGGGCGATTTCGCCCTTGGTTTCGATCTCGGCCCACCAGCCGCCGCGGTGACCCAGACAGATACGGTCTTTTTGCAACGGTTCGGGGATGATCACATGTTGCACGCGGTCGGGGTTGAAATGCCCGTGTTCTGCCAGATAGGCGACGCCACCATAGCCGCCGGATTCCTCATCCGCCGTGCCAGAGATTTCGATGGACCCGCTAAAGTCGGGATGTTGTTCGATAAAGGCTTCCGCCGCGATGATTGAGGCCGCCAGCCCGCCCTTCATATCGCAGGTGCCGCGCCCGTATATCTTGCCATCCGAGATTTCCGCCCCGAATGGGTCGAACGTCCAACCTGCGCCCACCTCGACCACGTCGGTATGGCTGTTAAAATGCACGCATTCGCCGGCCCTGCGCCCTTCGCGACGGGCGATGATGTTCCAGCGGGGGTATTTTTCGCTGTCGCCGGGGGTGCCAAACGCGCGGATCAGCTGCGTCTCGAACCCGTGCTGGCGCAGGCGGGTATCGAGGTATTCGCAGATCAGCCGATAGTCCTGCCCCGGCGGGTTCAACGTCGGGATGCGGATCAAATCTTGGGTCAGGGCGATCAGGTCGTCGCGCTTGGCGATAATTGCGGTAGAGAGTGTGCTTGTCATGGTGCCATGTTTGAACGGGCGTTCATATATGGCAAGCGAAGTTTGAAGTTGCCCCGTCGGATTTGAGTTTATTTTGCAAAATGAAGCCGCGAACGGACGTTTATGCGGCGATGTCTTTTATCGCGGTGAGCAGGGCGCGGACTTCGTCCATCGAATTGTAATGGCACAGAGAAACGCGTACCGCAGCATCCAGCCCCAGCGGCGTAAGGATATTGCCGGAGTAGTGATCGGCCTTGCGCACATGGGTCCGGATGCCTTGGGCGTTGAGCTTTGACACGATATCTGCAGCGGGCAGCGTGTCGAGGGTGAACGATACCAACCCCTCGCGGTCGGGGTTGTCTGTTCCGCCAAGGATGGTGACGCCCGCCAGATCAGCTAGTCCCGCAAGGTTGCCGGTACCGAACATCAGCGCGTTGGTAAGCTGATGCTCATGCGTGTGAATTGCAGCCGCGGCGGCCTCGATACGTGCGCGCGGATCGCTGGCGTCGGATACTTGCGCCCCCAGCCAGTCAAAATAACGCACCACATCCGAAAATGTCGCATAGGCTCCTGTGTCTCGGGTGCCCATTTCCCAGTTGCCAGCGGGACCGTTTGCCAGTGTTTCAATCGGCAGCGATGAAAGGCGATCAGAGGCCCAGGCGATGCCATAGCCGTGGCGCGAGAACAGTTTGTACGGCGAGATGACATATCCATCGATATCATAGCTGGCGATGTCGATATGGCCGTGGCTGGCGTGCTGGATGCCATCAACAAAGATAAAGGCGTCGGGAGAGACGGCGCGGATCGCGGCGCTGATGCCCGCCACATCGTTGGCAATTCCTGTAACTGGCGAGGTGTGCAAAATTGTAGCGACCCGTACCTCGGATGTCATCAAGGCAGCATAAGCATCGGGCGTGACCTGTCCTGTCGCGTTGTCGTGGGGCACGCTGATATATGGTTTGCCTGCCACATCGGCCCAGTGTTGCGCGGCGCTGCGCGAAGCGGGGTGTTCGACGGTGGACCCGATGACGGCACCGGGGGCGCTGCCCATGACCGCGGTGCGGATTAGACGGAACGACAGCTCGGTTCCGCTTTCGCCAACAAAGAACTGCCCGACGGGGGCGTTAAAGAACAGCGCCATGTCGGCGCGAGCCTTTTTGATAACATCGACCAGCGCATGGGATGCCGGATTATCGCGGCCTTGGTTGTCAGGGATCGCCGCGAATTTGGCAGAAGTATCGACGACAGATTTCAGCGTTAGCGCGCCGCCAGCGTTTTCGAAAAACACGCGCGGACCCTGAAACGGGCAGTTGTCTACATGGGCAAAGCTGTCGCGGATTGCTGTCATGACTTTGGGGTTATCGGTGAACATTCTAGCGCTCCGCTACGTTAAATTGTGTGCTTATGCAGTTTCTGCGCTAGTTTGAGGCTGGATAACAATGGTATTTTAAGGCCTCGGCCCTATTCCTTAGCCTTTTTCAGGAGCGCAAACATGGCCCCTCTTATTCAACGCAGGGTTTCGCGCAAGAAATCGCAAGACGCGCAGGCCGAAGAGAAATCTGTGAGCGAAGCGACGGCCCTGTCGCCCAAGCTGATTTACGAGGTTATCCGCCGCGAGGGCGAGGAAGAGCTGGCGCGCAGTAAGCGGTCTTTGATCTGGTCGGGCATCGCCGCTGGTATCATGATCAGCCTGTCGGTTCTGGGCGAGGCGGTGTTTCGCACCTATCTGCCCGATACGCCGCACCGGTTTTTGATCGAAAATCTGGGCTATTCGCTGGGGTTTCTGGCCGTAATCATGGGCCGGATGCAGTTGTTTACCGAAAATACCATTACGACCGTTTTGCCCATCATGCGGGCTAAGACATGGCATTCGCTGATGTGCATGTTGCGACTGTGGGGGGTCGTACTGGCAGCGAATGTGGTGGGCGCATTTGCCGCCGCGATGCTGTTCCTATGGACGCCAGCGATCTCGCCCGACGTGCTGTCGGCGATACTTGACCTGTCGCATCACGCAACCAGCATGGGGGCCTATCAGGGGTTCTGGCGGGCAATACCGGCGGGAGTGATTGTGGCGCTCATTGTTTGGATGATGCCGCAGGCGGATGAGACGTCTTTTTTCCTGATCTTGGTATTCACATGGCTCATCGCGGCAGGGGATTTTGCGCATATTGTTGCGGGATCGGTTGAGATGGCGGTGATGATCCTGAACGGTCAGCTTGGCGTATTTGCAGCGGTGTTCGAGTTTTTCCTACCGGTGCTTGCGGGCAACATTGTCGGAGGAACGATCATCTTTACGCTCGTGGCTTGGGGTCAAGTGCGCGATGAGGTAGAAGAAGACAAGTAGCGAATAATTGATGCGGTAGCTGTAGCGGCTGCAGAAGACAAGGATCAGGGCTTTTGGCAGAAAAATCGGTGGGCATCTTCAAGCTGTACTGGGACGCGTTGAAGGCTGCGCTGGTTGATATCGCCGATAAAAACGTATCGCTGATCGCTGCGGGGGTGGCATTTTATGCAATGCTGTCGTTGTTTCCGGCGATTGCGGCGTTGGTCACGATCCTTAGCCTGATCTCGGACCCGGTCGTTGTCATTGCCCAGCTTGAGGACATGCGTGGCCTGCTGCCGAATGATGTCTATGATATTTTGAACGATCAGGTTGTGTCTTTGGTGACGACCAGCACTGGCAAGCTCGGCTGGGCGGGTGCGGTCTCTGTTCTGGTGGCGATGTGGTCGGCGCGAGCGGGCGTTGGCGCGATGATGATCGGTTTGAACAGCGTCTATAGTGAGCGAAACAGGAATGCCGCACGACATTATTTCCGCGCACTTACGCTGACGGCAACCTTGGTGCTGGTCGGATTGATCGCACTTGTGACGGTGGTGATTGCGCCGATCGTCCTGTCGTTTATCCCGATGGGCGTGTTCGGTTATTTCGTGGCAGAGGTCATCCGGTGGAGCATCGCAATCACGGTCCTGCTGGCCGGTGTGGGCGTACTTTACCGATTTGGTCCGAACCGTCGTGCCGCGCGGATCGGCTGGCTTACATGGGGTGCCGTCTTTGCGGTATTTTCATGGGCCGTCGTGTCGATCGCCTTTAGCTATTACGTGGCGAATTTCGGGAATTACAATCAGGTCTACGGGTCCATCGGGGCTGTCATCGCCATGCTGGTCTGGCTGTGGATCAGCAGCTTTTTGGTATTGATGGGGGCCTCGTGGAACGCACAGGTGGAACTGCGCACACGTCCTGACAGCACCATCGGGCCTGATCGTCCGCGCGGGAACCGGGGCGCGTATGTTGCGGATAATCTGGTCGGTTTTTCAGAGGAATAACGGCTACATCAACGGGCGTTTTGTCGGTTTGCTTCGTTCCGTCTCGGCAACGTCGGCGAGCTTATCCAGATCATTAACCTGCAGCACTTGATCGGACCATGATGCAAGCTGCTGATCGCGCAGCTTTGCAAGGGTTTTGTTGGTGTGAACCAGGGACAGGCCCAAAGCGTCCGCCAGATCACGCTGCGTAAAGGGAAGGGTCATCGTATTGTTGGTGACCATACCCAGCCCCATACCGCGTTCAAAGAACTTGAGCATCGCCCATGACACGGCTTGCAAGGCAGTGCGTTGACCGACAGTGGCCAGCGTCTCGCCGAGAAAATGTTCCTCGATTGCAGCGAGCCACGTGATGTCAAAGGCACGGTTGGGGTTGCTGCGGAAAAAGGTCCAAAAGTCGGATCGGTTGAATACACACATACGCATATGGGTGCGCGCATCAATGCTATGCCCCATTTCGCCTAGCATACCGGCCTGTAGCCCAAGGAAATCTCCGGGGAAAACAAAATTTATGACCTGTCGTTCACCATTGTCCAGCGACCTATGGCGAATCCCCATGCCTGAAAGCACAGTATAGAGTTGGGGGGAGTTTGATCCTTGCATCAGGATCGTGGTGCCGGGATCAACGGACAGCTCGCCGACCTTGAATTTCTTCATGAATTCGAGCTCTTCCCGTGTCATTGTGACAAAGGCGTCCTTTTTGTGCAGAGGACAATAACGACAATCGATACCCATTAAAAAATTCCTAACTCGTATGTCATAGTTTAACGCGATGCCGGATAGAGTTTGCTACACTTGCGTCAACAGAAAGGCGCGTTGTGATTCCTTTTTTCGTCTTTGATACAGACCCGATTGTTCGGGCCGATGTGGTCGATATCCTCGAACAGGCATGCGGCTGCACTGCCCTGTTTGTGTCCGAAAGCCTGACGGCTTTTGTCGAAGATCTGCGCAGTTGTTCTGCCCAAGCGGTTGCGCTTGTTTCTGGAACGAGACACGATCTGGCAGAGCTTTTTGCCTATGATCTACCCAAGACCAACGTGGCTTATGTCTTATATGGCCAAGGTCAGGCGCTTCCCGAACAGTATGTCTATTCCGTTGTCGACCGGCCTTTCACCAATGAAACCATGATGCAAGGCATTAGTGACGCGCTTGCTTCCCTGCGTTCAGACCGTTGACGAAAGCCATAATGATCGCAGCAATTCCGCCCACGCCGCCAGTCACTTGGGCTTGTTGCATTGCTTGCGCTCGCAAGGCCGCTTCGCGCTTTTGACGCCGAATCGCACGGGCGCGAATTGACAGGGCAGCGATCAGAACAAGACCTAGCCCAAAGAACAAACTTCCCAGAATTAGGCACGCCACCAAGGCCGAAGTAAACGTTAGCAGAAATAGCCAGAAGGCGACTGCGAGAAATGCCCCACCTACAATCAGGCAAAGCATCGCGCCGAAACCAATCGCTGCGGTTTGCGCAGTTCGGGTCGCCTTGAGGGCAACCCTATCTGTCACATATTCGAACATTAGCGGCGGGTCGCGAACAGACCGGCGATGAACCCAACACCCGCAGCGATGCCTAAGGCGGCAGTGGGCTGAGTGCGTACAAAATCTTCGGCGGTTTTCTGAGCTTCTAGCGCCTTATCGCGTCCGGAGTTTGCCATATCCTGAGCGGTGGACTTCGCCGTCGAGGCGGCTTCGGCGCTTTTGGCTTTGGTCAGATCGGCCATCGTGCTTGTCAGAGACGCAATATCGTCTTTTAGGACGCTCAGTTGGACCGAAATGTCATCGACAGACAGCGCTTTTGTGGTGGTTACGTCCTTGGCCATGGTGATCTCCAATATTCATGTGTTCACCAACCAAACGCGTCCTGTGGGTATAAGTTCCGACGCAATGTGTTTCACTTGGCACATCGCGCATAAAAAAAGGCCACGGTGGAACCCGTGGCCTTTTGTTGGTTCCCATGGCGGAGCTTAGCTGTTCAGCGTTTCTGTCGAAGAGAAGAACATCGCCTGCGAAACCGCGGAAACAACCTGATCCACAGTATATGGTTTAGAGATCAGGAACGCGGGCTCGGGCTTGTCACCGGTCAGCAGGCGTTCGGGGAAGGCCGTGATGAAGATAACCGGACGGTTACCCAGATCGCGCAGCAGGTCGTTGACCGCATCGATACCGGAGGAGTTATCGGCCAATTGAATGTCGGCGAGGATCAGGTCCGGCACGTCAGCCTTGCCTAGTTTTACGGCCTCTTCGCGTGTGCGTGCAACACCGGTGACCCGGTGACCCATCTCGGCAACGATAGATTCGATATCCATCGCGATAATCGCCTCGTCTTCGATGATCATGACCGAACCGGTTACACTATCGGCCATCTCACGGCGCGCAATCTGCACCAGCTGGCTGGCTTCGCTTTCTTCAACGCCGATGATTTGACCGACCTCTTTGAAAGAAAACCCTTCAATCGTGTGAAGCAGCAACGCTTCGCGGCTGTGGTTGGTCAGCTTAGCGAGGTGTTTTTGCGCTTTGGCCCGGAGGCCGCTTTCGCCTTCTTCAACAGGTGCACCGGCACTGGCCCAAATGCCGTATAACACCCGAAAAACACCTGTACGCGTATCGACACCATCCAGAACCGACCGATCTGTCAGGATCGCTTCGAGCGACGCGGCTGCAAAAGCATCGCCGCTGTTTTGGCTACCGGTAAGCGCGCGCGCGTAGCGACGCAGGTAAGGAAGGCATTCACCCAACGCATCGCTGACACTTGGTGTTTCGGTGACATCCGTCATTTATTGTCGTCCTTTTAAAATATTTCTGGAACCAAACCCCCTAACGTTAAGTTTGGTTCCATGTCATATGTATATATATAGTATTTAGAGAAGGCAGGAAACTTGTTGATGCAATCAGGCCAAAACGACGAGCGTGAGCGCTTTATCGATGAAAATCTTCGCCGCGTTTACGATGAAACGATGGAAGAAGGCGTTCCAGATAAATTCAAGGACCTGCTCAACCAGCTGAAAGAGCAGGATAAAACTGTTGGTAAAAAGGGATGAGCGCCGCTGATCCGCGCGATCAACTGGTAGAGCATTTGCCAGCCATGCGCGCCTTTGCCATTAGCCTGACCCGCAATGGTGCGATCGCCGATGACATGGTTCAAGACACTTTGGTCAAAGCCTGGACAAATATCGAGAAATTCGAGGTCGGCACGAACATGCGTGCGTGGCTCTTCACAATTTTGCGCAACACGTATTATTCGTCGCGTCGTAAGGCCAACCGTGAAGTCGCGGACGTCGATGGTGTGTTCACTGAAAGCCTGGCTGAAAAGCCGGCACACGATGGGCATATGCAAATGACAGACTTCCGCAAGGCTTTGGGTCTATTGAAGGACGAACAACGCGAAGCTTTGTTGCTTGTGGGTGCATCCGGATTCTCTTACGAAGAAGCTGCAGATATGTGTGGCGTGGCAGTAGGGACAATCAAAAGCCGGACCAACCGTGCACGTGCGCGCCTTGCTGAGTTGATGGGCTTGCGTGACGATGAAAGCCTCGAAATGACGGATGATGCGACAATGTCTGTAATTTCTGCATCCAAAGTTTCTTCCTTCTGACCATGACCTCGGGGTTCCTATCAACGAATATTTTTCGTGGCCTCGCGTTTCGCGTGCTGCTTTTCCTATCGCTCGCACTGTTGCCAATTGGTCTGATTGCTGTCGTTCAAACACGCGAGATCGCCGATCAGAGCCTTGAAAACGCAGAGCTTTCTTTGCTTGCAATAACAGAGCAGGCCTCGACGTTGGAAAATGGCACGATCAGGGAAGCCTTTGGTGCGGCTGCTGCTTTGGCGTCGGTGGTCAAGCTAATAAAATCCGACGATGTCTCGTGCAGCGCCTTCATGCGCGAATACCAAGAGCTATCTGAACTTTATACCGTCGTGAGCTTCATCACGCCGGAGGGGAACATGGACTGCGTTTCTACTGGCGTCTCGGGTAATGTATCAGACCGGGATGTCTTTCAGAAGATGACCCAATTCAAGACCCGGATGGCGAATGTCACCGACAATCCGGCGCAAAGCTCCGAGCCGGTGATGATCGTCACAAATCCGCTTAAGGTTGATGATGAGTTAATCGGGTTCATCAACCTGTCTGTGCCGCTTAAAAGTTTCGACGACGCTCCTGAACCGGAGCAGTCGGCGCGCCCGATCTCTATGCTGACGTTCAATGCGCAGGGCGATATTCTGACGTCAAAAGGCGCGCTCGACACGACCCTAAAGGAACTGCCGTCTTTCGCGGCATTAAAATGGTATGCGGGCAAATCTGGCCGCGTCTTCCATGAAACCAATCAAGAGGGTGAGGAGCGCGTATATGCGGTGCTGCCGATCGTGTCTGGCGTCGGGTATGCCATGAGCGTTTGGCCCAAAAACTCCCCGCTGCTGAAGGCCGGTGCGATGACCCGGTTGAGCTTTGTGCTTCCGATTGCGATGTGGCTTGCCAGTCTTATCGTCGCGTTTTGGGCGCTGAACCGCCTGGCCATCAAACATATCCGCAAGCTTGGCCGGCAAATGCACCACTTTGCGTTGAACCGGACCTTGCCGAGAACGACGCTCGGCGGTGTCGTTCCAACCGAAATCGTCAATATGGAACATGCTTTCGTTGGCATGGCGGAATCTATCCTACGGGATGAGGCCGCGCTAGAAGATAACCTGCGCCAAAAGAACATCCTTCTAAAAGAAGTTCACCACCGGGTGAAAAACAATCTTCAGCTGATCTCGTCGATCATGAATATGCAGATTCGTCAGGCCACCACGCCGGATTCCAAGCGTGTCTTGCAGCGCCTTCAAGATCGGATCCTTAGCCTCGCGACGGTGCACAAAAGCCTGTACCAAAACGATAACCTGTCCCGCGTCGACGGGGGCGCGCTGATGCATGAAATTGTGAACCAACTACTTAGTGTTGGGTTGCCTTCGGGCTCTGCCGTGAAGGTGATGCAGAATTACGAAGCCGTGCAGTTGGACCCCGACGACGCTGCTCCTTTGACGTTGTTGGTATCCGAGGCGATCACAAATGCGCTGAAATATGTCGCTGCCGACGCGACGGGTGCGGGTCAAATCGAAGTGAGCCTGTCGCATACCCAACCCGAAATGGCGCTGCTGTTGGTCAAGAATACCGTCGGCAAAGGCGAAGTCGAAGACGGCACGGGGCTTGGCTCTCGTTTGATCAACGCGTTTTCACGGCAGTTGAACGGACAGGTGGAGATTACCGAGGATGACGGGCTTTATGTTCTTCGGGTTGAATTTCACGTGCCCCTGCAGGCGAAAGATGTTTACGACTATTAAATTGCCGTAGACTAAGCGAAAATAATTGAAATTTTTTTGCTATGTCGCGGATGAATCCCGCGGCGGCCTGTCACTAGGTCCACTTTTCACGCAACTGTAGGGATTCATGGGCCTTTTGCCGATTTCACCTCGATTGCGGTTCTCGGTGACTATGTCAGGCGACATTCTTGGGCGCAGCGGATTATAGCCCACGCTCTGCGGTGCAGCATTTAGGGGGGTCCAAGGCTGGAACCTTGTGATCCCCCGACTGTTACTCTCCTGAACGAGCCACACAAAGCGTACAGGAGGCATCAATGACGACAGACTTGTTTATCGCATCATTTTTGATTCTCGCTTTGGCTGCAATCGCTATCGTTTCGCTGACCACGCAGCGCGGCAGCGAAGAGAAAAAGCGCCAAAGATCGTCTTTGCATCGCCCTATCCGGCGCGACGACGAACGATAATCAAAGGCATAGTGCGGGGTATCCGCACTTCCACATATAACGAATTCAAAAACTCGGCGGCGTACATGCACTTACAACAATGCATAGGACGTCGCCGATGTTTCTGAAACGGTGCGGCAATCGGCTGTCGAACAGGTAGCCATCGCCAGCGGCCAGAACAGCCACAGCACCATCTACGGTCACCTCGATCTCTCCTGATATGACAACGCCGGCTTCTTCGCCTTCGTGCACCAACAGTTCGGGCCCTGTATCTGCGCCGGGGGGATAGGTTTCGTGTAGCACCTGCAGGGAATGCTGTTCAGCGTTTCCGAGCTGCCGAAGCGAAACCTGTCCGTCACTGGTCGGTGAGACTTTGGTAAATTCGCTCTCGCGGTAGAACACCTTGGGGGTCTGGGTGTCTTCCAACGTCGAAAAGAATTCCGCCATGCTGATCGGGATCGCGTCCAGCAAGCTCTTCAAAGACGCAACCGACGGGCTCGTCTTGTTCTTTTCAATGAGGGAGATGGTGCCGTTGGTCAGCCCCGCCTTGGTCGCCAGTTCGCGCTGAGACAGGCCGCGGTCTTCTCTAATCGATCTTAGTCTTTGACCTATATCCACGTCCGGTCCCCGGATTATTTCTTTCAGCTTCCTAACCCGTATCATGGTGCGATCACAGGCAAATTTTAGCGCAGTAACTTCAAGTAAATTTTGCTGGGATAGATCTATATTGACAATTAAATTAAACGCAATAATAGGATTTTAAACGCAGGTCGCGTTTCAAAATGAGGATTTGTATATGCCTAGCACTGTCAAAAAACAGCCGCGCAATGCCGCTGCAAAGAAATCGGCAAAAAGCAGCGTCGTGCCCGACATGCTTGATGCGAATGTATCTGTCGAAACCAACGCGCAGCTGATTGCACGCCGTGACCTTGCCGTCCCACGTGGTGTCGCGTCTGCCGCGCCGATCTATGCGAAATACGCCGAAAACGCAGAGCTCTGGGACGTAGAGGGCAACCGCTATATCGATTTCGTCGGCGGCATTGGTGTGCTGAACACCGGCCACCGCCACCCCAAGGTGATCGCCGCGGCAAAGGCGCAAGAAGACCAGTACACGCACACCAGCTTTCAGGTCGTGCCTTATGGGCCCTATATTGATCTGGCCGAAAAGCTGAACGCGCTGGCCCCTGGGGATACACCCAAGAAAACCCTGCTGGTCACAACCGGTGCCGAAGCGGTGGAAAACGCCGTTAAAATTGCACGCGCCGCGACAGGCCGCCCCGGTGTGATTGCCTTTACCGGTGGCTACCACGGGCGCACGCTGCTGACGCTGGGGATGACGGGTAAAATCTCTCCTTACAAAAAAGACGTTGGTCCCTTCCCGTCAGATATCTTCCGCGCGCCCTTCCCTTCGGCCCGTGATGGGATCACCGTTGAGGACGCGATCACTGGCCTGAAAAACCTGTTCCTGACCGACGCGCAGCCCGAACGTGTGGCCGCGATCATCATCGAACCCGTTCTGGGCGAGGGCGGCTATACCCCTGTGCCCTTCGACATGATGCGCCAGCTCCGCGAGATCTGTGACCAGCACGGTATCATGCTAATTGCAGACGAGGTTCAGGCAGGCTTTGGCCGGACTGGCAAATGGTTCGCGATTGAACACTCCGGCGTAGTGCCTGACCTGATCACCGTGGCGAAATCCATGGCGGGCGGTTATCCTTTGGCCGGTGTTATTGGCCGCGCCGATGTTATGGACGCGATGATCCCTGGCGGTCTGGGGGGCACCTATGGCGGCAACCCCGTCGCCTGTGCCGCAGCGCTTGCCGCGATTGAGGCGATCGAGGAAGAGGGCCTGTTGCAGCGGTCGCTGGACATGGGCGAACACCTTAAGGCGCGCTTTGCCGAGATTGGTGCACGCTCCGCGCCGTTCCGCATGTGGGATATCCGTGGTTTGGGTGCGATGGTTGCAGTCGAGTTTGTGACCGACTTTGACACCGCAACACCCGACGGTGATTTCACCAAGCGCGTCATTGCGCATGCGCTCAAGCGCGGTCTGTTGCTGCTAAGCTGTGGCATGCAGGGCAACGCTGTGCGTGTGATGGTGCCGCTGACCGCGTCCGATGCGATCATCGAAGAGGGGCTCGAGATATTCGAAGCCTCCGTCGCTGCCGCGGTTGCCGAAGACGCAAAGTAAACTGTCCAGACTGACTGAAAGGCGCGCCGGGAAACCTGCGCGCCTTTTGTGGTTCTGATCTTGGCGGCGGCTAGTCGAACGGCACAAAGCTGTCGGCCTGCGCCCGTGCCCAACGGGTTTTGTTGCCGTTATAATCGGGTGATTGATCGTCCAGCAAATAGCCTTCGGGCAGGTAGCCATAGACCTGATCTCCCTGCACCATACTGTTATCGCTTTGCCGCATCATCATATGCCGGGGCAGGAAATTGCTGGGGCTTTCCAGGCCGGCGGCACCGGCCATCTCGCCCAAGGCCATCAGCGTATTGTGGTGAAACCGCGCGACACGCTGGCTTTTGTCGTCCACATCCAGCGCGCGTTGCCGCGTGGGATCTTGGGTCGCGACGCCAACGGGGCACTGATTGGTATGGCACGCCTGCGCTTGAATGCAGCCCACCGCAAACATGAACCCACGGGCCGAGTTGCACCAATCCGCGCCCAAGGCCAGCGCCCGCGCAATATCAAAGGCCGACACAACTTTGCCCGCGGCCCCCAGTTTCACCTGATCGCGGATACCGGCACCGCGCAAAGTGTTGTGCACAAAGGTCAGCCCCTCGACCATCGGCATGCCGACGTGGTTGGCGAACTCTAGCGGGGCGGCGCCCGTGCCGCCTTCGGTGCCATCCACGACGATAAAGTCGGGCACGATCCCGGTCTCCAGCATCGCCTTGACCATACACATGAATTCGCGCTGGTGTCCGATGCACAGCTTGAACCCGACGGGTTTGCCGCCTGACAGATCGCGCAGCTTGCCTAGAAACTCCATCATCTGCACAGGCGAGGTAAAGGCAGAGTGGGCTGCGGGCGAGATACAGTCATGCCCCATCGGGATGCCCCGTGCCGCCGCGATCTCGGCGCTGATCTTTGACGCGGGCAGCATCCCCCCGTGGCCCGGTTTGGCCCCTTGGCTAAGCTTGAGCTCGATCATCTTGATCTGGTCGCTGGCGGCTTGTTCCTTGAACTTGTCGGGGTCAAACTTCCCATCTTCTGTGCGGCAGCCAAAATAGCCTGACCCGATTTCGTAGATCAGATCACCGCCGCCCTCGCGGTGATACCGGCTGATCCCGCCTTCGCCGGTGTCATGGGCGAACCGGCCCATCTTGGCACCCTTGTTCAGTGCGCTGATCGCATTGGCCGACAGCGACCCAAAGCTCATGGCAGAGATGTTATAGATCGACGCATCGTAGGGTTGCTTGCAGTCCTTGTTGCCGATGGTCACGCGAAAATCTGTATCGGTGATATGCACAGGCTGCACCGAGTGGGTGACCCATGAATATCCAGCATCATAGACACGCATCCGCGTCCCGAAAGGTCGTGCATCTTCAACGCCCTTGGCGCGTTGGTAGACCAACGACCGGTCATCGCGGCTGAAGGGTTCTTCGTCCTGATCGGATTCAATCAGGTACTGCCTGATCTCAGGGCGGATGCCTTCAAAGAAGAACCGCATGTGACCCAGAACAGGATAGTTGCGCAGGATCGAATGTTTGGTTTGGATCAGATCGTAAATCCCCATCGCCATGAGGGTGCCCAAGATCACTGCCGGTAGGATCATCCACCACGACCACAGCGTCGAAAGCGCCGCGAACAGAACGAAAAGCGCTGAGATGAGCGCAAAAGGGCCAAAGCGGCCGAGGGACTTTAGTGCTCTCATAGGGAGGAGGCTCCTGCTGGAATGGCGAAGGTCAAATGCACCTTTTTCGGAGGGTATATAGCACGATAAACCTCAATGTACTGCGCAACCCAGTCGGATGTTCGGCCCTACTGCCGGCGCGCAGTTTTGATAATTCGTCAATCCGCGCTATCATTATCCCATATTGGAATGGGCGTTTAGAAATAGCTATGAAAAATCAGTTGATTACAGGACTATCGCATTGATATTTGTGCCCTGCGTCCGTTAAATGACGGTGGCCTTTTTGTACCGCATAGTGAAAATAAAACACAGTTTCATCACGCGAAACATATAGGGTCAGAGCATGTTTTCGGGGAGGAAACGGAATAAATCCGCTTGTTATGCTTCGGAATATCTGCGCTCATTTCAACCATCACGGAGAGCATACGCATCAATGACGTGTGTTCAGACAACTAAGTTGGGAGACTTCAAATGACGATTTTCAAGTCCATCGCCATCGCCTCTGCATTGGTCGCGGGTACCGCAGCCACCGCGCAGGAAAAATTCATCACTATCGGGACCGGCGGCCAGACCGGGGTATACTTTGTTGTGGGTCAGTCGATCTGCCGCTTGGTAAACCGTGACAGCGCCAAGACCGGCCTGAAATGTACCGCCCCGTCCACCGGTGGTTCCATCGCCAACATCAACGCCATCAAGGCGGGTGACATGGACATGGGTGTTGCCCAGTCCGACTGGCAGTTCCACGCCTACAACGGGTCTTCGCAGTTCGAAGGCGATAAGTTCGACAAAGAGCGGGCGGTATTCTCTGTCCACGCCGAGCCTTTTAACGTGATCGCGCGTGCTGATTCCGGCATCGAAAGCTTTGACGACCTAAAAGGCAAACGTGTCAACATCGGCAACCCCGGTTCCGGTCAGCGCGCCACAATGGAAGTCGTTCTGGATGCCAAAGGCTGGACCCTGGATGATTTCGCGCTCGCATCCGAGCTGAAGCCAGCCGAACAGGCTGCGGCTTTGGGCGATAACAAAGTCGACGCGATCATCTATACCGTGGGCCACCCCAACGGGTCGATCCAGGAAGCCGTATCCACCGTAGACGCCAAACTGGTGCCGGTAGAAGGCGAAGCGATCGACAAGCTGGTCGCCGATAACCCCTTCTACGCCTACTCCACCATCCCCGGTGGCATGTACAAAGGCACCGATGCGGATGTGAAAACATTCGGCGTGAAAGCGACTTTTGTGACTTCTGCCGACGTGGATGATGAAGTCGTGTACGAAGTTGTCAAAGCCGTGTTCGACAACTTTGACCGCTTCAAAAAGCTGCACCCCGCATTTGAGAACCTCAAAGAAGAAGAGATGATCAAAGACGGCCTGTCTGCGCCTCTGCACGACGGTGCGGCGAAGTACTACAAAGAGCGTGGCTGGATCGAATAAGCCAAACTCTTGACCATTTACGAACGCGGGGGAGACCTCGCGTTCGTACCCTGCGGCAACGACCGCAGCAGTAAGACAATAAACGTGCACCTGTCCTGATACGGGGCCACCAAGGGGACGAAGATGTCACAAAATGACCAACACCAAGCCGCCGCAGTAGAAGCTGAAGCCGCCGGCAAAGCCGGGCTGAGCCAGAGTGACCTCGACGAACTTGTCGCGTCTTCGGATACGGGCGGCAGGTCTGCGACCGGCAGCGTTGGTGTTTTTCTTGCGCTAACTGCGCTGGCATGGTCGCTGTTCCAACTGTGGATCGCATCCCCTCTTCCCTTTATTTTCGGGTGGGGCGTCTTTAACGACACCGAGGCACGCTCGATCCATCTGGCTTTTGCCATTTTCCTTGGCATCGCGGCCTTCCCTGCAGCGCGCACGAAGGTGCAGCTAGGACTTGGCGTTCTTGTGCCGGTGATGCTGGCCTATCTATTTATGGTTGCGGCCAAGGACGGCACCCCGACATGGTGGATCCCGCTGGTCGCCATCGCCATTGTCGCAACTGTTGTGCTTGGATCGCCCAAGGATCGTATCCCGCTGTGGGAATGGGCCTTGGCATTGGTCGGTGCGGCGTCGGCCCTATATCTGTTTGTCTATTACCGCGAAATCTCGGGCCGCGTGGGGGCACCGAACATGCAGGATACGGTCGTCTTTGTGATCGGCATTATGATCCTGCTTGAAGCAACGCGCCGCGCACTTGGGCCTGCGTTGATGATCGTCGCCTCGGTTTTCCTTGTATATAACGTGTTGGGGCAGATGATGCCCGACATCATCGCGCACAAAGGCAATTCCTTGTCCGAGATCGTGAACCACCAGTGGATCACCACCGAAGGCGTGTTCGGGATCGCGCTTGGGGTTTCTACCTCGTTCGTCTTTCTCTTTGTGCTGTTTGGCGCCCTGCTGGATAAGGCCGGTGCCGGTAACTATTTCATCCAGGTTGCGTTCAGCCTGATGGGTCACATGAAGGGCGGGCCGGCAAAGGCTGCCGTGGTGTCCTCTGCGATGACGGGTCTGATTTCGGGGTCTTCCATCGCGAACGTGGTGACCACGGGGACATTTACCATTCCGTTGATGAAGAAGGTGGGTTTCAGCTCTGAAAAAGCCGGCGCGGTAGAGGTGGCATCGTCGGTCAACGGGCAGATCATGCCGCCCGTGATGGGCGCTGCGGCCTTCTTGATGGTTGAATATGTGGGCATCCCCTATTTCGACGTCGTCAAACACGCCTTCTTGCCAGCCGTGATATCCTACATCGCCCTAGTCTATATCGTGCACCTCGAAGCGCTTAAGGCCGGTATGGTCGGGCTTGAACGCCCCTATACGCCCAAGCCGATTGTGCAACGTCTACTGGTGTCTGCCTTTATCATCGCCTGCATTTGCGCGCTGAGTTTTGGAGTTTATTATGGCATGGGTTGGCTGCGCCCGGCCTTCCCCGACACTGCGGGCTATATCATCTTTGCGCTGCTAACGGCGGTCTATGCCGGTCTGCTGTATATCGGCTCGAAAGAAGAGCCGCTGGTGCTGGATGATCCGAACGAGCCGGTGACACGTTTGCCCTTGCCCGGTCCAACGGTGCGGTCGGGCCTGCACTTTATCCTGCCGATCGTCGTGCTGGTCTGGGCCTTGATGGTGGATCGCCTGTCGCCGGGACTGTCGGCCTTTTGGGCCACGACCTATATGGTCTTTATCCTCGTGACACAGCGCCCGCTGATGGCGTTGTTCCGTGGTGAAAGCCAGTTCGCGAATGATGTGGTCGCGGGTATCCGTGATTTGATCGATGGGTTGGTCGTCGGTGCGCGCAACATGATCGGCATCGGTATCGCCACAGCGACCGCCGGCGTTATCGTAGGTGTCGTAAGCCAGACCGGGGTTGGATCGGCGCTGGCGGATGTGGTCGAGGTGCTTTCGGGCGGTAATATCCTTGCGATCCTGTTCCTGACCGCGATCCTGTCGCTGATCCTTGGGATGGGGTTGCCCACAACGGCGAACTATATCGTTGTATCGGCCCTGCTTGCGCCTGTCATCGTGACGCTGGGCCAGCAGAACGGCTTGATCGTGCCGCTGATCGCTGTGCATCTCTTTGTGTTTTACTTCGGTATCATGGCTGACGTGACGCCTCCGGTTGGATTGGCGAGCTTCGCCGCCGCGGCCGTGTCCGGTGGCGATCCGATCAAGACCGGTGTTGTCGCGTTCTTTTACAGCTTGCGGACGGCGGCGCTGCCATTCCTGTTCATCTTCAACACCGAACTTCTGTTGATTGATGTAACGGTGGTGCAGGGCATTTTTGTCTTCATTGTCGCGACCTTTGCGATGCTGCTGTTCGCGGCAGCGACCCAAGGCTGGTTCATGGCCCGCAACCGTTTCTACGAGACGATTGCCCTGCTGCTGATAGCCTTTACCCTGTTCCGGCCCGGTTTCTGGATGGATATGGTCTTTCCGCCCTATACCGAAGAGGCACCGGCCGCGATCGTGCAGGCCGCCGCCGATACTCCGATGGGCGAAGACCTGCGTCTGCGGGTGGCTGGTATTAATGATTTGGGCGATCCGATTGAGTTTGTGGCGCTGTTGCCAATCAGCGAAGGCACCGCCGGCGAGGAACGGCTGGAGGCAGCGGGCGTGATCACCCGTGTCGAGGACGATAAGATGTTCATCGACGATGTGCTCTATGGGTCTGCCGCGCAAGCTGCCGGTCTGGACTGGGATCAAGAGGTGCTGCGTGTCCTGAAACCCGTCGCAACCCCAAGTAAATATTGGATGTTCATCCCCGCGCTGTTACTGCTGGCCCTCGTGGTCGTGCTGCAACGGGGTCGCACAGCGCGTGCGGCGCGCAAAGAAGCGGTGGTGTAGAAAATTAGTTTGTGCAGGTTACGCATAGAGGCCATGCAAATGCCGGTGGGGTCATCATCACGTCACGTGTTTAATATTCCCAACAATGGGGGTATGGACACGTCACCTTGGGCGTATGGGCGGAGTATTTCCGGCCCCTTCCGCCCATTTGGACGGAGTGACAAGTTATGACACCTTTTGCGATTGCAGGCGTACAGATGTACGTCAACGCGCTGGAGTCCAACGTTGATGGCATGATCCAGCGACTGGACATCCTGATGGCGCGTTTTCCATGGACCCAGATGGTCCTGTTTTCCGAGCTGGCGCCTTTTGGCCCGCTTGACCAGTTTGCACTACCCCCCGAAAATGAAACGCTTGAGGTGTTTCAGGCTGCTGCACGCAAACACCGTGTCTGGCTGATCCCCGGCTCCATGTTCCTAAAAAATCCCGAGGACGGGCGCGTGTACAACACCGCCGTGGTGATCAACCCCGAGGGCGAGATCATCCGCCGTTACGCCAAAATGTTTCCGTTCCGGCCTTATGAATCCGGCATCGCGGCGGGCACTGAATTCTGCGTCTTTGACGTGCCAGAGGTCGGGCGTTTCGGGTTGTCAATTTGCTATGATATGTGGTTCCCCGAAACCACCCGCCAACTGACCAGCCAAGGCGTTGAAGTGTTGCTGACACCGGTCCTGACCGGCACCACTGACCGCGATGCAGAGCTGGCGATTGCCCGTGCGACCGCGGCGCAGTTCCAGTGTTATGTCTTTGCTGTCAACGGTCTGGGCGCGGGCGGCGTCGGTAAATCGCTGGTCGTTGATCCCACGTCGATGGTGCTGCACCAGTCCGCGGGTCAGGAAGACATGTTCCCGATCGAAGTCGACCTGTCGATGGTGCGTCGTCAGCGCGAAACCGGCATGAAGGGCCTGGGGCAGGTGCTTAAATCCTTCCGCGACCGGTCTACCGATTTCTCGATCTATGATCGCTCCAGCGGGACGGACGCCTATCTGAACACGCTTGGCCCGCTTGAGGTGCCCCATCAGGGGACCCGCGCCGGCCTGCACGTTGATGTGCCCGCACAACGGGTACCGGACGCGCCCGTATTCAAAGGGCATGAAACAACGACACCAGCGGTTCAACCGGGCTTTGCCCCCGAACCGCTGCCAAATCCAACGGCAGGGACCGCCAATATCGAGGCCTCTGTCGCACCACCTGTGGCTCCGGCTGCAGCGACACCAAATCCACCCGCAAAGCACGGTGATCTGCCGGGCAGCGGGCCGACATCTAGCGGCTAGGCTGCGGCACTCAGGTCCGGCACTTTTTAAAAGTGCCGGACATCGGGATGCAGCAGTCGACCGCCCAAAGCGGAGTACGATTGATGCATTCTATGAACGATTATTCGTCGGCAATTCAGTTGCGGTCCGACCGATGGAGCGCGCTGCGTGAAGCAGCAAGCGGGCTCACCCGCGCTACCACAGCGAAAGAAACCGACACCCTGCGCGCCAAATGCGTAACGCTGTTTGAATCCCTGGCGCTGATCGAACCCTATTGGGCCTTTCCCGGCATGGCGGCGTTCGAACACCTGCAGCGGATGCTGAACAACAACAGCGTTGACGATATGTCCTTTGCGGTAAACCGCATAACGCGGGCGCTGACAACGGGGGCCTATCGCCGTCGCACCATCCCGCTGGAACGCGACAGCATCGATCATGACGAACATGACGACGAGGCCATGCTGTCCCCCGAAGCGCGGGCGCTGACCAAGCCGTATTTCGAGGTGTTGATCGTCGATGACGTGAATGACCAGCAGGAACGTTGGCTGAAATCCAACGTCAGCCGGATGCGCCGCCCCGAAGACCCGTTCCACTATGAGGCGGTGGTGGTCAAATCCATCGAAGACGCGCTGATCGCGGTGCTGTTCAACCACAATATCCAAGCCATCGTTGTGCGCCCGGGTCTGACGCTCAAATCCAAAATGGACGAGACTATTCTGGCTCGGTATCTCGCGCGCGCCGGCGGGCAGGAGGAGATCGACAAGCTCCAACCCGAAAACTATGGCCCCGAACTGTGCCGGATGATCGCCAAGGTCCGCCCCGAGCTCGACGCCTATCTGGTGACCGAACGGTCGGTCGAGGATATTGCCGGACTGGATCTGGGGATCTGCCGTCGGGTCTTTTACAACCAAGAAGACTTTATGGAGCTGCACCTGAACATTCTGCGCGGAGTGCAGGCGCGAAACAAATCGCCGTTCTTCACCGCACTTGTCGAATATTCCAAACAGCCCACGGGTGTCTTTCACGCGATGCCGATCAGCCGCGGCAAGTCGATAACGCGGTCGCATTGGATTCAGGATATGGGCGCGTTTTACGGGCCGAACATCTTCCTCGCGGAAACCTCTGCCACGTCCGGCGGGCTGGACAGCTTGCTGGAACCCCATGGGCCGATCAAAGAGGCGCAGGAACTGGCAAGCCGCGCTTTCGGATCCAAGCAGACCTTCTTTGCCACCAACGGGACATCGACCTGCAACAAGATCGTCGTACAGGCGCTGGTCCGGCCCGGTGACATCGTGCTGGTGGACCGCGACTGCCATAAATCCCACCACTACGGGATGGTGCTGGCAGGCGCGCAGGTGTGTTACCTCGATAGCTATCCGCTGAACGAATACTCCATGTATGGTGCCGTGCCGCTGCGTGAGATCAAGCACCAGTTGCTGGCGCTCAAGGCGGCGGGCAAACTGGATCAGGTGCGCATGTTGCTGCTGACCAACTGCACGTTCGACGGGCTGGTCTATAACGTCGAGCGGGTGATGGAGGAGTGTCTGGCGATCAAGCCCGACCTGATCTTCCTGTGGGACGAGGCGTGGTTTGCCTTTGCCCGCTTTAACCCGACCTACCGCCAGCGCACCGGCATGAACGCCGCCAATACGCTGCGTGTGCGGTTCAAGTCGGACGATCATCGCGCCGCCTATGAAAAGCAGCAGGCAGAGCTGAAAGACGCGGACGACGAGACGTTGCTGAATACGCGGCTGATCCCCGCGCCCAATGCGCGGGTGCGGGTCTATACGACGCAATCGACCCATAAAACGCTGACATCCCTACGGCAGGGGTCGATGATTCACGTGAACGATCAGGACTTTAAGGGCGAGGTGGAGCAGAGCTTCCACGAAGCCTATATGACCCATACCTCGACCTCGCCGAACTACCAGATCATTGCCTCGCTTGATGTGGGGCGGCGTCAGGTCGAGCTTGAAGGCTATGAATTCGTGCAGCGCCAGATCGAGGCCGCCTTGTCGATGCGCCGCGCGATTGCCGACCATCCGCTGCTGAACAAATACTTTAAGGTGCTGACCGCGGGCGACATGATCCCACAAGAATATCGCGAAAGCGGGGTGACCAGCTATTACGATCAGCAACAGGGCTGGACCGATATGTGGGACTGCTGGGAGAAGGACCAGTTTGTCTTGGATGCCAGCCGTGTGACGCTGCTGGTCGGTGGTACAGGCTGGGACGGTGACACGTTCAAGACCGATATCCTGATGGACAAATACGGCATCCAGATCAACAAGACCTCGCGCAATACCGTTTTGTTCATGACCAACATCGGCACCACGCGGTCCAGCGTCGCCTATCTGATCGAGGTGCTGGTCGAGATCGCCAGATCGTTGGACGACCGTCTGGATGACGCCAGCAAGATGGAACGGCGGTCCTTCGACAACCGCGTTGCCAACCTGATGGAGAACTATCCGCCGCTGCCGGACTTTAGCCGCTTCCACGAGGCGTTCCGAAACGACAATGTGACCTCAGAAGGTGATATTCGCACGGCGTTCTTCCTCGCTTATGACGAAAAGAACACCGATTACCTTGAACTGAACGGCTCGCTAAAGGATGCGATGGACGCCAACCAGACGGTCGTGTCTGCCAGCTTTATCATCCCCTATCCCCCCGGCTTTCCCATCCTTGTCCCCGGACAGGTGGTAAGCCAGGAAATCCTGTCGTTCATGCGGAATTTGGACGTCAGCGAAATCCACGGTTACCGCCCCGATCTGGGGCTGCGCGTCTTTACGGATGCGGCGCTGAAACGGGTGCGCAAGAAAAACCTGTCGTCTTCACCTGACTAAGATTGAGCAAAGGACCAAAATATCATGACAACGACTGTTCTTAAGAATATCTCGGAAATTCGCCGGTTCTTTCACCGTAACGAAGACCCTGTGTACTTTATCTCGGCCACGAACTTTAACCTTCTGGGTCTCGATGAGTGGGTGAAAAACTTCAAATACATCTGCTATATTGACTGCTACGGCGGCAAGCACCCGAACGTGTTCTGCCCCTCGGAACAGCCCCATGCGGAATTCCAGAGCATCGAAGACATCAACAATTATCTGCTGCAGCACAAAGAGGTTATCGACTTCATCAAGCGGCGCGGTGGCAAGCCCAAGTTCGTGTTCCTGATGTTTGACGAGGAAACCGAACGCCTGTCGAAAGAGCTGGGGGCGGATGTCTGGTTCCCCAAGGCCAAGCTGCGTCAAAAGATGGACAACAAGATCGAAACCGTCCGGATCGGCAACAAGGCCGGTGTGCCGTCGGTGCCGAACGTGCTGGCCGAGGTCAAAGATTACGAAGACCTCAAAAAGACCTGCGAGAAGGCCGGGATCGGGCACGATCTGGTGCTCCAATCCGCCTTTGGCGATAGTGGCCACACGACGTTCTTTATCAAGTCCGAAGCAGACTTCCGCCGTCATGAATCCGAGATCGTCGGCGAGGGCGAGATCAAGATCATGAAGCGCATCGACTGTCGCGGCTCGGCCATCGAGGCATGTGCCACCAAGGAAGGCACGATCGTGGGCCCGCTGATGACCGAGCTCGTTGGCTTTAAGGACCTGACGCCCTATCGCGGGGGCTGGTGTGGCAACGAAATCCTGTCGACGGCCTTTCCACCCAAGGTCCGCCAGAAAGCGCGCGAGCTGACTTATAAATTCGGGGAACAGCTGCGCAAAGAAGGCTATCGTGGCTATTTCGAACTGGATTTCCTGATCGACAAAAAGACCGGAGACATCTGGTTGGGCGAGCTGAACCCGCGCATCACAGGCGCGTCGTCGATGACGAACCACGCCGCCTTTGCCCATGCCGATGCGCCGCTGTTTCTGTTCCACCTGCTGGAATTCAGCAAGAAGAAGTTCAATCTGGATGTCGAAGAGCTGAACAACCGCTGGGCTGACCCGCAGAACATCGATGGCTGGAGCCAGATGGTGATCAAACACACGGACGACAGCGTCGATATCTGCACCGAAGCGCCAGAGACTGGTATCTACAAGATGAAGGAAGACGGCAGTGTGGTGTTTGACCGCTTTGACTATCACCGTCGTGCCGTGGAATCCGAGAACGAGGCGTTCTTCCTGCGCATCTTGCAGCCGGGTGATTACCGCTATGAAGGGGCCGACATTGGCATCCTTGTGACCCGTGGGCGGTCGATGACCAAGTCTTTCCAGTTGAATGAGCGCGCGAAAAAGTGGATTCACGGGATCAAACAATCGGTGAATGGTCGTCCGTTGCCCGTCGCAGAGGCGGGGCCAGCGATGTCTGATCCGGCGTTCAAGATCCTTTAAGCACCGAAAGGGCAGCATATGCTGTGGCGTGCCATTTCAGAAGAATTGCCCGGCCCGAAATGGGCCGGGCTTTTCGCCGAATATTGGCCTTTCTACCGTAAATGGTGGCTGAAGGAAGGTGAACCCGCGCGCCCGACCTATGCCGAATGCCGTCGTGCACTTAAAACTCATATGCCCGACCTCATCCCGCTGTACGAAGACCTGTGCGACCAGGCGGGCGGCGGTGATCTGGCAGCAAGGTTCCTGAGCTTCTATTGCCCGCCGCCCTATCTATCGGGGTGCAGTCAGGCGGTATGGGGTGGCAAGGAACCTGTCATGGTGCGCAACTATGACTATAATACCAACGCGTTCGACAGTCTGGTTTTGCGCACCGGCTGGAATGGTCGTCGCGTGATGGGCACATCTGACGGGCTGTTCGGGTTGGTCGATGGGGTGAATGATGCGGGTTTGTCGATTTCGCTGACGTTTGGTGGCCGGCGTGTGGTGGGCGTGGGCTTTGGCGTGCCGCTGATCCTGCGCTATGTGCTGCAAACCTGCGAGACTGCCGAGCAAGCGGGCGAAATTCTGGCGCGTGTGCCGACCCACATGAGCTATAACGTCACCGTGCTGGACCGCAAACGCAAGTATCTGACCGCGCTGATGGCGCCGGATCGTCCGGCGATCATCACCAAGGCGGCCGTGGCGACGAACCATCAGGAAAACGTCGAATGGATCAGCCACGCACGGTTCACCGCGACGGTCGAGCGTGAGAGATACCTGCTGCAACGGCTGCGGTTTCACCGTGATCCGGAAGAAAAGTTCATCAGCACGTTCCTCAAGCCGCCGCTTTATTCGCACCAGTTTAACGCAGGCTTTGGCACGCTTTACACCGCCGTCTATCGCCCCCGTAAACGCGAGATGGAGCACCGTTGGCCCGGAACCGTCTGGCATCAAAAACTGGATGCGTTCGAGGAAGGGTCACGCAATGTGCTGATGCCCGTCACGGTAACGTAGACCGCGGGCACGCATGAAAAAAGGCGGGACATCTGCCCCGCCTTCGTCCTCCGCTACACCGGATTTATGCGGCTTTGCGGTTGTGTTCACCTTCTTCCACTTCCTCGACGATCTTGGCGATAAACGCTTCCAAATCCTCGGGAGAGCGGCTGGTGATGATGCCCTGATCCACAACAACTTCGCTGTCCTCGTAATGCGCACCGGCGTTTTTCACGTCTGTCGCAATAGAGGCATAGGAGGTTGCTGCGCGGCCCTTGATGATGCCTGCTTCGATCAACAGCCAAGGGGCGTGGCAGATCGCGGCCACGGTCTTGCCCGCGTCGGCAAAGCTTTTAATCAGGGCTACGGCGTCCTTGTTGGCGCGCAGCAGATCGGGGTTGATCTGGCCGCCGGGCAGCACAATCGCGTCATAGTCGTCGACGGTGACATCTGACAGTGCTTTGTCAGCGGCAATGGTGTTGCCCCAGTCGTCCTTGTCCCACCCTTTGATATCGTTTCCATCGGGGGTCGCGACATGGACTGTTGCCCCGTTGGCCTTGAGGTCATTCAACGGGCGTTCCAGTTCGGATTGCTCAAAACCATTGGTGGATAGGATCAGAATTTTCGCGTCTGTGATCTGTGTCATTAGAAAGCTCCTTTCGTGTTCGCTATCTTCACCGACACAACGTCGCGGAATAGCGAATGTTCCTGAACGGAAAGCAGCACTGGCGGGCTCTTGCCTGCGTCAGGGATGACCATTTCGTGTCTAGAAACCGATACACACGGGTCATGATCTCCACTATACCAGCGGGATGAAAGACACGGACGATCACACCTCCCCCCCTGATCTGGAGCAGATAATCGTCTGCCCCCAGTGCGATGCTGTGTATCAGCTGAAAATCCCCAGCATCGGCGAAAAAGCAGTGTGCGAACGCTGCCACACGGTGCTGATCGAGCCGCGCAAGCAGGCGGGGCTGAAAATCATCGCCATCGCCTTCGCAACTTTTGTCCTGATCCTTGGCGCGACGTTCTTTCCGTTTTTGAATATCGATGCGGCAGGGAACAAAAACTCTGTCTCGGTGATGGATGCTGCTCTGGCGTTCTCGACCGGGCCGCTGCTGTTGCTTTCACTGGCGACGGCTGCCCTGATCATGCTGGTGCCCTTGGCGCGGGTGATGCTGACGCTCTATGTGCTGGTGCCCGTTGTACTGGACCTGCCACCTGCGCGTCACGCCATGCAGGCTTTTCGGCTGTCGCAGGCGTTGCAGCCTTGGTCGATGGCCGAAATCTTTGCGCTTGGCTGTGCGGTGGCGCTGGTCAAGATCGCCGACCTAGCAACTGTGGGGTTTGGGCCAGCATTTTGGATGTTCTGTGGTTTGGTTGTTCTGATTGTGGCGCAGGACAAATTCATGTGTAAATGGTCTGTATGGAATTCGCTGGAAAATCCCAAAAAATCCTAAGTGCCCGCGAAATGGGTCTGGTTGCCTGCACACGGTGTACGCGTGCCTGGCCCATCGGTACGCCGGTTTGCCAACGTTGCGGCCACAAGATGCTGTCGCGCGACTTTGGTAGTATGCAGCGGGTTTGGGCGTTCTGGGTCATGGGGCTGCTGTGCTACATTCCGGCCAATGCCTACCCGATGCTCAAGACGCGCACGCTGTTTCAGGTGGACGAAAGCACCATCGTCGGCGGTGCGGTCGAACTGGCACATCACGGGGCCTATGGCATTGCGTTCATCATCCTGCTAGCGTCGGTCGCAATCCCGCTGGCCAAGTTCTGGGCCATCGCCTTTCTGGCGGTCAGCGTCAAAAGACCCAATGCCGAAGCGCAGCGGTCGCGCCATGTGATGTATGAAATCGTAGAGTATATCGGCCGCTGGTCGATGATCGATATCTTTGTGGTTGCGATCCTTTCGTCGCTGGTGCAACTCAAGACATTGGCGACAATCAATCCCGGCCCTGCGAGCATGTTCTTCGCCTTGTCGGTCATCTTTACCATGCTATCTGCACAAGCATTCGACTCCAGACTGATCTGGGACACGAACGCTTCCGATGGGGATCCCAATCAACATGTCTGACACGCCACCCGAGGTTAAGGTTAAATCCGCGCGCAAGCTGTTTTTAAGCGGCGCGTCCATCGTCTGGATCATTCCGATTTTGGCGCTGGTTGCGGCATTGGGTGTGGCGATCAGCAGCTACAATTCCCGCGGTCCTGTGATCTATGTTGAGTTCGATAAAGGGGCAGGGATCAAAGCGGGCGAGACCGAACTGCGCTATCGCGACGTGACCGTGGGCCGCGTCGAGGAAGTTGGTTTTACCACCGGCTTGGGCAAGGTTGTCGCGACAATCCGTGTCGACAAGAACGTCGGTCCCTTCATCGACGCCAGCGCGTCGTTCTGGATCGTGCAGCCCCAAGTATCCGCGCAGGGCATCACCGGCTTGGGCACCGTGCTAAGCGGCGTCTACATCGAGGGCAGCTGGAACGATGAAATAGGCGAATTTGCCGAACGCTTCGTCGGGTCGGATGCGCCGCCCTTGATCCGCGCGGGCCAATCCGGTTTGCAGATCGCGTTTCGCACCGTGGGGAATGGAACGCTGACGGATGACGCCCCCATTCTTTATCGCGGGATTGAGGTCGGTCGTATCGGTAAGGCGGCAATCGCGCCAAGGGGCAATTTCGCCATCGTAGAGGCGCTGATCTACGAAGAGCACCGCAACCTGATCAACAGTAGCACTCGTTTCTGGGATACCTCGGGGTTCAGCCTGTCCTTTGGGCCTGGCGGCGCCGAAGTCGATTTTGAATCGATTGCGACGTTGATCGGCGGGGGGATTACCTTTGACACTTTCGTCTCTGGTGGCGACCGCGTGCAGGATGGCACTGTTTTCGATATCTTCCCCACCAAGGAGGACGCGCGCAGTGCAGTGTTCAACGCCACGGATGTCGAACCTTTGATGCTTAACGTTATTTTCGACGACAACGTTTCGGGCCTCGCCGTCGGTGCCACCGTAGAGTTGAGCGGGCTGAACATCGGCGAAGTCGATACGCTGTCTGGGATCGTGGATTTTGATCAGTTCGGCGACAGTCGTGTGCGGTTGAACGCAACGCTGGCAATCCAGCCGGCGCGCCTTGGATTGCCGGGGGATGTGACTGCCGAAAGTGCGTTTGCCTTCTTGCAAGACCGTGTCGTGAATGGGCTTCGGGCAAGACTTGCATCTGCAAGCCTGCTGACGGGCGGTCTGAAAGTGGAACTGGTGGTCGTCGACAACGCTCCGACCGCGCGGCTTGTCCCTGCGGGCGACAACTTCCCCGTGATGCCCACGACCAAGAACGAAACATCTGATGCCGCAGCCACGGTCGAAGGTGTGTTTAGCCGTATCAACAACCTGCCGATCGAAGAGCTGCTGAACAGCGCCATCGGTCTGATGAATTCGCTGCAAGCTTTTGTCGGCAGCGATGAACTGCAACAGACCCCCCGTGATGTCCGCACGTTGATCAACGAGGTCACGGGGCTGGTCTCGTCTGAATCGGTGCAGAATATTCCCGTCTCGCTGAATGCCACTCTTTCGCGTGTCGAAACGCTTGTCGCCACGCTCGAGGAAGAGCAGATGGCAGCACGTCTGCTGGCCGCTGTGGACTCTGTCTCGGAAGCTGCCGATTCCTTCACCACCTCGACCGAGGGCGTGCCCGAGTTGATCGAAGAAATGAAGACTGTCGCCGCCAACGCAAGCGAGCTTGAATTGCAACAGCTGGTCGACGAACTGACAGCGCTGACACGGTCCGCCGATCAGGTTATTGGCACACCAGACGCCGTTGCGCTGCCCGGTTCGCTCAAGGATGCGTTGGACGAGCTGAACTACACCCTGCGCGAGCTCCGCGAGGGCGGAGCGGTCGAGAACGTGAACCGTACCTTGGCCTCGGCGCGCAATGCGGCGGATAACATTGCCGTTTCCGCGAAGGATTTGCCACAGATCGTGACTCGCCTAACGTCCGTCTTTACGCAAGCAGAGCGGACGATCGAAGGGTATAACAAGGGCGACGAGATCAGCCGCACCGCACAGGAAACCATGCGGGACATCCAAAAAGCGGCCGATGCGCTTGCATCTTTGGCGCGCACCATCGAACGTAACCCCAATTCATTGTTGCTGGGACGGTAAAATATGAACGTAGTAAAAAGTATCGCAAGCCTTGGTCTGGTGGCAATCTTGGCAGCCTGCGGATCTGCCGATCGCTATGCCGTCGAGATGCCGCCTGTCACAGAGCGTGTCGGTATCCAATTCAACGCGGTTGAGGTACGTGACGTATCACTGCCCAGCTATGCCGCTGCCGATGAGATCCATATGCGTGCGTCCAATGGTGCTTTGGTCAGCTCTTCGGACGAACTGTGGGCCGACGCGCCTGAACGCGCCGTAGCTTTGGAGTTAAGCGAGAACCTGTCGCGCCTCACAAGCCGCCGTATCGCGTCAGAGCCATGGCCCTTCGAAGCCTACCCCGACGCCCGCCTTGAGCTGCGATTCAGCGAATTGCTGGCGACCGAAGCAGGCCAGTTCCGCGCTTCCGGCCAATACTTCGTCGCCGTCCTTACCGGTGGGCGTGAAAAATCGGGGTTATTTGATCTGTCCGTCGCATTCGACCCCAAGGGCGGCCCCGCGGCCATCGCTAAGGCGCGCGGGCAACTGATCCTTGATTTGGCCAGCTATATCGCGAAGAATGGCCTTAAATGATGTTTCTACGGGATCATTTCCCAAGATGTAGCAAATTTTATACGACTTTTGATTGAATTTTTCTCATAAGGATTTAGCAAAGCCGCCAACACCCCTTGGGGCGCAATCGCAGGACAGGCAGATCCTCTCTCCATGGTCACCAACCCGCATATCTGTGATTACGAAAGCGCTTTGCCTCGACCCTTCTTTTTAGCCATTTCCGGCAATGACCAACGGACGACATGCATATGATGAACCAAAGCCAATCGAACTTTTCCGCGCCTAGGGACGAAGATGACGATACCATCGACCTTGGCGCGCTGATTGGTACATTATGGCGGGGCAAATTGATCATCGCTGCGGTCACGCTGATTTTTATGCTTTTGGCCGGGTATTACGCCTACGGCGTCGCGGTCCCGACCTACCGGTCAACGGCGGTGGTGGTGTTGGACACCAAGGAAGACAGCATCGTCGACCTGCAAGCCGTCGTGGGCGGGTTTTCCGGCGATTCAACTGAGGTTAACACCGAGGTCGAAGTCTTGCGCTCGCGCGGGCTGGCCGGAAAGGTTGTCGACCGTCTGAACCTGATCGATGATCCGGAGTTTAACGGTAAACTACGCGAGCCGTCGATGATCGGCGGTATGATCTCGGGCTTGCGCGGGGTTTTGACATCACGCACCCCTACAGAAGAGCTGGACCCCGAACTTCAAAAAACTAAAATTCGCGACTCCGTCGTGCAGGCTTTGCTGAACAAGGTTTCGGTTTCCAACATTCGCCAAAGCCTGGTTTTCAACGTTACTGCCGAAACAGAATCAGCAGTAAAATCAGCCCTGATTGCAAACACAATTGTCGAGCTGTACATCCTGAACCAGATCGAAGTGAAATTCGAGGCGACAGAGAAAGCCACAGAATGGCTGAGCAACCGGGTATCCGAGCTTCAGATCGAACTTGAGAACGCGGAGAAAAAGGTCTCTGACTTTACAGCGCGCACGCAGCTTGTCTCCATCGAAGGGCTGCAAGCGCTGGAGCGTCAAATCAAGGAATTGCGCGACCGTATTGACGGTGCCGCACTCTCACGCCAAGCGCTGGAAACACGGCTCGCCAATCTGGAAGCCGCGCAGACACCCGCAGAAAAGCGTGATGCCGCACAAGACGCCGCGCTGACGCGTATTTTTAGTAACGGTCTTTCGTCAGACACCAACCAGACGGCATTCGATCTACGGTTCGAGACAGTGGTGAACCGGGTCCGGTCTGATCTTGCGCGCAGCAGCCAGCAGCTTGAAGCGCTGCGTACCTCGGAAAGCGAGCTTGCCGCACAATTGGCGTCGCAGGGTCAGGACCTGATCGCGCTACAACAGTTGACCCGCGAGTCCGAAGCAACCCGGCTGCTCTATGAATATTTCCTGACCCGCCTGAAAGAAACCTCCGCCCAAGAGGGGATCCAAAAGGCCGACAGCCGCATGCTGTCGAATTCAGTGGTCCCTGATGCGCCAAGCGCGCCCAAGAAATCGCAGATCATTGCGTTGGCAATGATCCTGGGCGCGATGGTTGGTTCTGGCTTGGTGCTGCTTCGCGAATTCAGAACCCGCACCTTCCGCACCGCGACTGAGCTGGAGCATCACACCGGCTACACTGTAATCGGGCAGATCCCTTTGATCCCTGCGCGTGACCGGAAAAACACGCTCAAGTATCTTGAGGATAAACCCACATCTGCCGCCGCAGAAGCGATCCGCAACCTGCGTACATCATTGATGCTATCGAACCTCGATAAGAAGCCTCAGGTTATCGTCTCCACGTCATCGATCCCCGGTGAAGGTAAGACCACAGTTTCGCTGTCGCTTGCTAAATTCCTGTCAGGACTCGGAAAATCAGTCCTGCTGGTCGAAGGCGATATCCGCCGTCGTACTCTGAACGAGTATTTCCCCGACATGCCGCGTAACGGCATCGCGTCGGTGCTCAACGGCGATGTGAAATTTGCAGATGCGATCCATCGGCCGGACGGTTTCGGCGCGGATGTTCTGGGTGGGGAAAAGACCAATGTGAATGCGGCGGATATTTTCTCCTCTGACCGGTTCAAAGCCTTTATCTCCGAGATGCGCGACCAGTATGATTTCATTATCATCGATACGCCGCCCGTTCTGGTTGTTCCTGACGCACGTATCATTTCCCAAAACGCCGACGCGATCCTGTTTTCGGTTAAATGGGATAGCACGAACAAGGGACTTGTCGAAGAAGCTATGCGGTTCTTCCACAATTCGAACCAGCGGATCACTGGGCTGGTGCTAAGCCAGATCGATGAAAAGGGCATGAAGCGCTACGGCTACGGTGGCGAATACGGTGCCTATGGCAGCTACGGCAAGGGCTATTACGATAGTTAATCAGGGCTTGGGCGTGCCTCAAAACCGCCCAAATCTTTCCCCTCAAGGGTCATAACAGGGCCGCTGTGATGCGCGATATTCATTGGGAAGTTATTCCCAGTGAGGACCATCAGATGGCACGTATGAATAAGATCGCGACAGCTGCTGGCACGCTCGCCTGCGCCTTGGGCATCGGCTACGTGATGCAAAATACCGACGCTGCGACAGCCCGCTATGGGTCTGAGGCGGCGGTGAAAGAACAAGAGCTACGTCGCCTCAGCAGCGAGAACGCTGTACTTGAGGTTGAAGACATCGTGTTGACCTCGGCCGAGTTTAGCGCTGCGCCGCTGGAGCCGACGCTAGCGCTGCCTGATTCGGCCCCCGTCATGTTGGCCGCGGCGAGCGCGGATGAACCCATTGCGCGCCCAGTTTCCGCCCCAATTTCGGCGGAAGCGCCCCAGTCTCCGACCGCTGAGACACAAACCTGCGATATCAGTGCCAATGCGCGCCCTGTGGCGGGTGCTATGGTGAACCTGACGCTGGCTGCCCCGTGCATGCCCAATGAACGGATTACCGTACACCACAATGGGATGATCTTTACGCAAACGTCTTCGGAAAAGGGCACCCTCGACATCACTGTTCCCGCTCTTTCGCAAGACGCGACTTTCGTCATTGCGTTTGGCAATGGCGACGGGGCGATTGCAGAGGCCAAGATCGACGATCTGGCAGAGTTCGACCGGGTGGTTCTGCAATGGAAAGGTGACACTGGTTTTCAGATGCACGCACGTGAATTCGGGGCTGACTATGACAGTGCCGGCCATGTCTGGGCAGGCACGCCGCGCAGCGTAGCATCTGCCATCACCGGAGAGGGCGGATTCATGACGTTGAACGGCGACCTCAGCGCGGCTGAGCCCCTGATCGCGGAGGTCTATACTTTCCCCGTGCTAACCGAAGGTCAGGACGCACGCGTGGCACTGACGGTCGAAGCCGAGGTGATCAAGGCGAATTGTGGTCAGGAAATCGAAGCGCAGTCCATCGAACTTCTTGGGGATGCAAAGATCAAAACCCAGGACTTGAGCGTTGCAGTGCCGGATTGTGATGCCGTAGGCAGCTTTCTTGTGTTGAATAATCTGCTCCAAGACATGAAGGTTGCGGGACACTAACGCAACGCTTGGGGCCTTATGATCACGATTATACGTGCGGCGGTTTTCGCCGCACTTTTCTTATGTTCGGCGGCGCAAACGATATGGGCGCAGGACATCGCGCTTTCGTCCCGCGACGGCAAGATCGAATTGAGCGGCACACTGCTGGGCTTTGATGGCGAATTTTATCGCGTCGAAACCGAATACGGCGAGCTGACGATCGACAGCACCGGCGTGCAATGCGAGGGGCCCGGTTGCCCCAATCTGGATCATTTCATCGCAGAACTGCAGCTTTCGGGGTCTGCCACAATGGGCGAGATACTGATGCCGGCCCTGATCGACGGGTTCGCGCAGCGCAATGGCTATCAAGCCACCCGCGAGGACGAAGAGGGCAACCGTTTCACCTATCGTCTGGTCGACGAGAAAAGCGGCCAGACCGTTGCTCTGTTTATGTTTCGGGCCAGCAACAGCGACGAAGGCTTTGCCGATCTGTTGGCGGATGAAGCAGACATTGTGATGTCCCTGCGTGAGATGCGTACCGAGGAACGGGTCCGTGCCCGTGAAGCGGGAATGGGCGACATGACGGGCCTGAACCGCAGCCGCGTGCTGTCATTGGATGCGGCAGTCCCTGTGGTGTCGGCGTCGAATCCGGTAAAGCAGATATCGCCGCTGATGCTGGCGCGGGCGTTCGCCGGCAAGGTGACGAACTGGCAAGCACTTGGCGGGCCGGACGCGCCGATTGACCTGCATTTGCCCGACGACAGCAGCGGGTTAGCACAGGCGATCAGTGATCAGGTCATGCGCCCCGCAACGCTTACGTTTACGGACACGATCACGCGACACGCCCGACCCGCCGATCTGGCCGAAGCCGTCGCTAAAGACAGTTTTGCGCTTGGCATCACGAGCTATGCCGAACAGCGCGATACTGAGGTGTTGACGCTGTCGGGCAGCTGCGGCTTTGCGCTGGACGCATCGCGCCGGACCATTAAGACCGAAGACTACCCGCTGACCGCGCCGATGTTTCTGTATTTCCCGGCCCGACGTTTGCCGCAGGTGGCCCGCGAATTTCTGGCATTCACCCGCAGCCCTGCTGCCCAAATCGTGATCCGGCGTGCAGGATTTGTCGATCAAGCACCCGAGGAAATCCCGATAGAGGAACAGGGCAACCGCTTTACCAACGCGATCGCGGTCGCCGGGCCCGAGATCACGCTTGATGAATTGCAGCGGATGAACGCGACGCTGAAACCCATGGCGCGGTTGTCGACCTCTTTTAGGTTCGAGGCCGGGTCGGTGCGGCTGGATGCACAGTCGCGATCAAACGTGCAGCAGCTCGCGCGGGCGCTAGAGGTCGGTCAATACGATGCCCGCCGTCTGTTGTTTGCGGGTTTCAGCGACGGGCAGGGTGCGTCTTTTGCCAACCGTGACATCGCGCTGCGCCGTGCCGAGGCGGTGCGCCAAGCTGTCATCGCCGCCGCGGTCACCGCCAATCTTGAACGGGTCACGCTGGATCTTGATGCCTTTGGCGAAGCGATGCCGATGGCCTGCGATGATACGGCGTGGGGTCGGCAGGCCAACCGCCGTGTAGAGGTCTGGGTTCGCTAGCATCGGCCCTGTACCGGCGCTGGCGCACAGGGCTGCTTTGCAATCACAAATATCCGGCGCTGCGAAAGCTTAGCTCGCGGGATTTGCCGATAATTAGATGGTCGTGCAACGTTAGCCCCAATGTGCTGCAGGCCGCAAAAATCTGCTGTGTCATGTCGATGTCGGCCTGTGATGGCGTCGGGTCGCCCGACGGGTGGTTGTGCACCAGAATAAGCGCGCTTGCATTCAGCTCTAGCGCGCGTTTTGCAACCTCGCGGGGGTAGACAGGCACGTGATCTACGGTGCCTTTGCCTTGTTCCTCGTCGCCGATCACGACGTTCTTGCGATCAAGGTAGATCACGCGGAACTGTTCGGTTTCTCGGTGCGCCATGGTGGTGTGGCAATAATCCAGCAGCGCGTCCCAGCTCGACAACACATGTTGGCGCAGGAGCCTCGAACGCGCCATGCGGTGGGCCGCTGCCTCTATTATCTTGAGTTCGACGATGACCGCGTCGCCCACACCCGAAACGTCCCGTAGCCGTGGCTCTGAGGCGGTGATCACACGGTTGAAGTCGCCGAAACGGTCCATCAGCGTTCGGGCCAGCGGTTTCACGTCACGGCGGGGGATGGCGCGGAACAGGACCAGTTCAAGCAGCTCGTAGTCGGGGATGGCCGCAGCACCGCCCTGCATAAAGCGCGCGCGCAGCCGTTGCCGGTGATCCGCGATGTAAGACGGTTGTTTGCCCGAGGGTGCAGGCACCGCCACAGCCTCATCCCCCAGAAAGGGTAGGCGCGGGTCAGAGAAATGAGCGTTGTTGCGTCCCATAGGCCCAGAATGTGGCCAAAGAAGTTTTCATCACGTTAATGCGGGCAGAGGGGGAACAAAAAAGGGCGGAGCCTGCGCCCCGCCCGATGTCTTCAATGTCGGCCAATCAGCCCTTCATCGAATCCCAGAAGGATTTCACCGACGAAAAGAAGCTGCTGCTTTCAGGGTTGTTGTTAGAGGATTCTTTTTCGAATTCCTGCAACAATTCCTTTTGGCGGCTGGTCAGGTTCACCGGCGTCTCGACCGCCAGTTCGATGATCATATCGCCCGTGCCACCCCCACGCAGCGGGGGCATACCCTTGCCACGCAGACGCATCTGGCGACCAGACTGGCTGCCCGCCGGAATTTGCACGCGCCCACGGCCACCGTCGATCGTCGGCACTTCGATGCTGCCGCCAAGGGCGGCTGTGCTCATCGACACGGGAACGCGGCAGAACAGGTTTGGCCCATCGCGTTCAAACAGCTTGTGTTCCTGCACCTCGATAAAGATGTACAAATCACCCGTTGGACCGCCTCGCATACCCGCTTCGCCTTCGCCGGCCAGACGGATGCGCGTGCCGGTTTCAACGCCCGCAGGGATGTTCACAGACAGTGCGCGGTCTTTTTCAACGCGGCCAGCGCCACGGCAGGATTTACACGGGTTCTTGACGATCTGGCCCATGCCCGAACAGGTGGGGCAGGTGCGTTCGACGGTGAAGAAACCTTGCTGCGCGCGGACTTTACCCATGCCAGAGCAAGTGGGACAGGTTGTCGGCTCTGCGCCGCCCTCTGACCCGGAGCCGCTACAGGAATCACAGGCCACCGAGGTGGGCACATTGATCGACTTTTGCATGCCCCGGTACGCATCTTCGAGTGTGATCCCAAGGTTGTAGCGCAGATCGGCACCGCGTGCGGCACGCCGTCCGCCACCACCCCGTTGGCCGCCCATAAAGTCGCCAAATAGGTCGTCAAACACATCAGAAAACGCCGAGGAAAAGTCGCCCTGACCGCCACCACCACCGAACCCGCCGGGTCGTTGGCCGCCACCGCCCATGCCCCCTTCGAAAGCTGCGTGACCATAGCGGTCATAGGCGGCTTTCTTTTCGGGGTCTTTCAGGACTTCGTAAGCTTCGTTCGCTTCTTTGAACTGGGCTTCGGCGTTGGGGTTGTCGGCATTGCGGTCGGGGTGCAATTCCTTGGCTTTGGTGCGGTAGCCTTTTTTGATCTCGTCGGCAGAGGCACCTTTAGCAACGCCGAGCGTCTCGTAGTAATCACGTTTGGCCATGAATTAACTCCTACGCTGGAACGTGATGGGCCGGCCCGGCAAGCGGACCGGCCCCATCAGTGGTTCCGTGGGCGTGCTTACGCGCGCTTGTTATCGTCCAGATCTTCGAAGTCGGCATCGACGATATCGTCGTCACCACCGGAGGCGTCAGCAGCCGGAGCAACGTCTTCGTTTTCGTCCTGAGCCGCCTTATAGATGGCTTCGCCCAGTTTCATCGCTGCCTCGGTGACGTTCTGGATGCCGTTGTTGATCTTATCAACATTGTCGGTCGCCAGTTCATCGTTCAGCGCAGCAATAGCCAATTCGATCGCTTCGACGGTGGTCGGGTCAACCTTGTCACCGTGCTCTTCCAGCGACTTTTCGGTCGAGTGGATCAGCGATTCAGCCTGGTTCTTCGCTTCGATCAATGCGCGGCGCTCTTTGTCAGCGTCGGCATTTTCCTCGGCGTCTTTCACCATTTTGTCGATGTCCGCATCGGACAGACCACCAGAAGCCTGGATCGTAATCTTCTGCTCTTTGCCCGTGCCTTTATCCAGCGCGCCAACGGCAACAATACCGTTTGCATCGATGTCAAAGGTCACTTCGATCTGGGGCATACCGCGCGGTGCGGGAGGAATGCTTTCCAGATTGAACGCGCCAAGGATCTTATTGTCCGCAGCCATTTCACGTTCCCCTTGGAAGACGCGGATGGTCACGGCGCTTTGGTTGTCCTCAGCGGTCGAGAAGACCTGCGACTTTTTGGTCGGGATCGTGGTGTTGCGGTCGATCAGACGGGTGAACACGCCACCCAGCGTTTCGATGCCCAAGGACAATGGTGTAACGTCCAGCAGAACAACATCTTTCACGTCGCCTTGCAGAACACCCGCCTGAATGGCGGCACCCAAGGCAACAACCTCGTCAGGGTTCACACCCTTGTGCGGCTCTTTGCCAAAGAACTTGGACACTTCTTCGATCACGCGTGGCATACGGGTCATACCGCCGACCAGAACGACTTCGTCGATTTCGGATGCGGATACACCGGCATCTTTCAACGCAGCAGCACAGGGTTTCATCGACGCTTTGATCAGGTCACCCACCAGCTGCTCCAGCTTGGAGCGGGTCAGCTTCATCACCATGTGCAACGGCGAGCCGTCTTTGCCCATCGAGATGAATGGCTGGTTGATCTCTGTCTGGCTTGCGCTCGACAGTTCGATCTTGGCCTTCTCGGCCGCTTCTTTCAGACGCTGAAGCGCCATCTTGTCTTGGGTCAGATCAACGCCGTTGGTCTTTTTGAACTCATCCGCAAGGTAGTTCACGATGCGCATGTCAAAATCTTCACCACCCAGGAATGTATCACCGTTGGTGGATTTGACTTCGAAAAGACCATCGTCAATTTCGAGAATGGTCACGTCGAATGTACCGCCGCCAAGGTCATAGACCGCGATGGTTTGCGTTTCTTTCTTGTCCAGACCATAGGCCAGCGCGGCCGCTGTCGGTTCGTTGATGATCCGCAGCACTTCCAGACCGGCAATCTTGCCCGCGTCTTTTGTAGCCTGACGCTGAGCGTCGTTAAAGTAAGCAGGAACAGTGATAACTGCCTGGGTAACTTCTTCGCCCAGGTAGGATTCAGCCGTTTCCTTCATTTTGCCAAGGATGAACGCAGAGATTTGCGAAGGGGAGTATTTCTCGCCCTTGGCTTTTACCCAAGCGTCGCCGTTCCCGCCGTCGATCACGGTGAAGGGCAGGTTCTTTTTGTCCTTGGCCAGATCTGCGTCGTCATTGCGACGGCCGATCAGGCGCTTAACGCCGAAAATTGTGTTGTCCGGGTTGGTAACCGCTTGCCGTTTGGCAGGCTGGCCAACCAGACGTTCGTCGTCTGTAAAGGCGACAATGGATGGCGTGGTGCGTGCACCTTCCGCGTTTTCAACAACGCGAGGCTGGCTGCCGTCCATGATGGCGATACAGCTGTTTGTCGTTCCTAGGTCGATACCAATAACTTTGGCCATGTTTGATCCCTCATTTACTCAAGGCGATGACACGAAGCGCAGGCCCGTTGTGGCACCCTTGCCCCGATCTTTTTCACCAAAGGCCGGATGCCTTCAGCGGTTCTCGGCGTATATAAGGAGCAGATATGGACCCTGCAACCGTTGCATGAGAAAGGAAACGCGGATTCTGCGTGGATTTTTCGCCAAAGCAGGCAAGAAGGGCGTTTAGATGACGATATTGCGGTTACGCGGCTTCGAAATTCATAAATCCCACCTTACGCTGTCAGCACAACGCACGTTGCTGGATACTGTGCGCGGGGTGGTAAAGCAGGCACCGTTCTTTCGGCCCGTCATGCCGGGGGGGCAGCAGATGTCGGTGCGTATGACGTCTGCGGGCGATTATGGTTGGCTGTCAGACGCGCAGGGCTATCGCTATGCCGAGGTCCATCCAAATGGCTCGCCCTGGCCGGCGATCCCCTCGGATGTCCTTACGATCTGGAATGACCTGACCGGATTAGAGCGTCAGCCGGATTCTTGCCTGATCAACTACTATGCGTCGGACGCGAAAATGGGGCTGCATCAGGACCGGAACGAGACCGATTTTCGCTGGCCGGTCGTGTCAATCTCGCTCGGGGACGAAGGATTGCTGCGCGTTGGCGGGCAAAAACGCGGCGGCAAGACGGATAGCCTTTGGCTGCAATCAGGGGATGTCGTTGTCATGGGGGGCGAGGCGCGCCTGAACTATCACGGGATCGACCGCATCCGTGCGGGGTCATCGACATTGCTGCCCAAGGGCGGAAGGATCAACATCACGCTCAGGGTTGCGACCTGAGATCAGCGTCGCGCGCTCCAGCTGGCAGAGGCATGTTTGCGCGTATAGAATTCGCCCATCAGCCCGATCACCATCAGCACCACCCCGACCCAAACGGCATATTCCCAGTTACTATAGCGCGGGTTGTAGTTGATAAATGCATACCCGCGGGCCTGATCAATGGCGTGGAACAGGGGGTTCCAGTCAAACATGGCCAGCATGAAGGACGGCAGCGAATTGGCCAGAAACATCTTGCCTGAAGCAATCATATTCGCCCGCTGGTAGATCGTCGTAAAGATCTGCGTAAAAGAGGGTGCCCACGGTTTGATGGCCAGCAACACCATGCCGACAGCAACCCCGGTGAACCACGCGATCAGCATCATGAAAAACACGCCAGCGGTGTCGTAAATCACGATCGGGTTGAACGCCAAATGGTAGATCGACATGATCAGGATCAGCGACAGCATCTGGATGTAAAGCGACCCAAGTGCGGCAGCTGCCAGGGAAATCATCGTGGTCATCGGCGCATGTTTCATCATGGCGCTGGCGGGCCCTTCGGAACCGGCCACGGCTGATACCGTCTTGGTGTGCATCATGAACAGGAAAATACCCGTCATGATATAGATCACGAAATCACCCCGAATGGCAGATCCGCGCATACCGAGGACCGAAAACATCACATAGAACACGCCCACGAAAATGACCGTTTGCATAATGTTGATGGCGATGGCTGCAAACGCATTGTTGTGCTGCTTGCGCACAGAGCGGACGATCGAATGGTAGACGAGTTCGAAAAAGTTGACTGCCGAGCCTATATTGCCCCTGTTGGTGCGCCGTGGTTGAAACATTGTTGTAGCCTCTTTGTGACGTACCCTCGCACGGAATTCTTGCTGTTCCGTCAAGGCGCAATCATAAGGGGTTTGCGCAAAGTAATCAACGAAACTGAAAAGGTCGCGACATTATGGATTATGAACAGCTGGTAACGGTGATGCGCCGTTTGTCGATCGAAGCAGGCGACAAGATCATGGAGATTTACGGCTCGGATGATTTCGAGGTCAAAACCAAATCTGACGAAAGCCCCGTGACCATCGCTGACGAAGCCGCGGACCAGATCATCTCGGACGGGCTGCGCGCCGCTTTCCCTGATGTGATGCTTGTAACCGAAGAGCAATCCGCCACCCATTCGGCGTCGGGCGATACTTTTCTTATTGTGGATCCGCTGGACGGCACCAAGGAATTCATCAACCGCCGTGGCGATTTTACCGTGAATATCGCATTGGTCGAAGGCGGCGTGCCGACGCGCGGTGTCGTCTATGCACCGGCCCGATCGCGGATGTTCTTTACGCTGGCCGACGGCAGCTCCGTCGAGGAAACCGGTGATTTCCCCAAGGATAGCATAGGACCGGTGCAGCCGATATCAGTCTCTAAACCAGATAATACGGCTCTGATGGTGGTGGCGTCAAAGTCACACCGCGATCAGGCGACCGATGATTACATCGCCAAATACAATGTGCGCGATATGAAAAGCGCGGGCTCGTCGCTGAAATTCTGCTTGATCGCGACCGGCGAAGCGGACCTTTACCCGCGCGTTGGCCGGACGATGGAATGGGACACGGCTGCGGGCCATGCCGTTCTGACCGGTGCTGGGGGCGCGGTTGTGCGTTTTGACGATCTGACCCCGCTCACCTACGGCAAAGCCGATTTTGCCAACCCTTTCTTTATCGCCCATGCGCCGGGCGTTGATTTGAAAGCCTCCTGATGTCTGTCCTAATTGTTATTCCTGCGCGGTATGCCTCTACGCGCTATCCCGCTAAACCGCTGGCGATGCTGACGGGGGCGGGCGGCGATACGCGCAGCCTGATCGAGCGCAGCTGGCGTGCAGCCAGCGAGGTCCAGGGCGTCGACAAGGTGGTCGTGGCCACCGATGACGACCGCATCAAGGACGCCGCCGAAGCCTTCGGGGCCGAGGTCGTGATGACGTCAGTCGATTGCGCCAACGGCACAGAACGTTGCGCCGAAGCCCATACGGTTCTGGGCGGCGGGTACGACATCGTCGTGAACCTGCAAGGCGACGCACCGCTCACGCCGCATTGGTTTGTCGAAAGCCTTGTGCAGGGTCTGCGAAACGACCCTAACGCAGGGATTGCGACACCTGTGTTGCGCTGCGATGGTGCCGCGTTGAACGGGCTGCTGGCTGATCGCAAGGCCGGTCGCGTGGGGGGCACCACTGCCGTGTTCGCGGCTGATCATGCGGCGATGTACTTCTCTAAGGAAGTCGTGCCGTTCACATCGAAAACCTATGACGATGCGGACGCGACACCGGTCTTTCACCACGTAGGCGTCTATGCCTATCGCCCCGATGCGTTGGCGTCCTACTCGTCGTGGAACGTGGGCCCGCTTGAACAGCTCGAAGGGCTTGAACAGCTGCGGTTCATGGAAAACGGCCATAAGGTGCTTTGTGTAGAGGTCGAGGCCAAGGGCCGCCAGTTCTGGGAACTGAACAACCCCGAAGATGTGCCCAAGATCGAAGCAATGATGGCCGAGATGGGGCAGGACTGACCGCGCTGCCCAATCGCTCTCGCCGAGATTGCGTTTGGGCGGGCAATCTGCAACGAATAGGCCCGCAGCCTGCAGAGGTTTTCATTTATTTTCAGAAAACGGCGGATAAGGCGCAAAATTGCGCAGGCTGTGACGCAAGGGGGGTTTTGTGCCGCAAAATCAGCAAGAAGCCGCCACAATTCGGGCGCTGGTCTTATTTAGGACTGGCAGCATGATGGTTTGCAATTCACTGAGCACTAACTTCAGTTATCCGCACGTATATTTATAAGGGCAGCGATTTCACATGGCTAAGAAAGTAACAAAAGCGATTTTTCCGGTGGCTGGTTTGGGAACGCGGTTTTTGCCCGCGACGAAATCTGTTCCCAAAGAGATCATGACCCTGGTCGATCGCCCGCTGGTGCAATACGCCATCGACGAAGCTCGCGCGGCCGGAATCAAGGAATTCATCTTTGTCACATCCCGCGGCAAGGGTGCGCTGGAAGACTACTTTGACCACTCTCCCGTGCTGGAACAGGAACTGCGCTCCAAGGGCAAAACGGAGCTGTTGGAGATCCTTAAGGACACCAATATGGATAGTGGTGCCATCGCCTATATCCGCCAGCACAAAGCACTTGGTCTGGGCCACGCGGTATGGTGCGCCCGTCGTCTGATCGGCAACGAACCCTTTGCGGTGATGCTGCCCGACGACGTGATCGCAGCTGACAAGCCCTGCCTGCAACAGATGATCGAAGCCTACAATGAAACCGGCGGCAACATGGTTGCGGCGATGGAGGTGAACCCTGAAAAGTCCTCTTCTTACGGTATGTTGGACATTGATGACGGTCAATCCGATGGGGCGTTGGTCAAGGTCAAAGGCATGGTCGAAAAGCCTAAAGCCGAAGACGCACCGTCGAACCTTGCCGTGATCGGTCGTTATATCCTGTCGCCAAACGTGCTGAAGAACCTGAACCAGCTGAAGTCCGGCTCGGGCGGGGAAATCCAGCTGACAGATGCCATCGCGGCAGAACTGACCCAAGGCAATGATGTCTATGGCTACCGTTTCAAGGGCCAGCGTTTCGACTGCGGCTCCAAATCCGGTTTCCTGCAGGCGACGGTCTCCTTCGGGCTGGCCCGCGAGGAACTGCGCGATGATTTGCGCGCCTATCTGCAAGACATCATGCAGGGCGAAACTGCGGCGCAATAAGCGCTGGACACAAAGGACGGGCGTATGGCGAATATCTTGGTCACCGGCGGCGCGGGGTACATCGGTTCGCATGCGTGCAAGGCGCTGGCCGCTGCAGGCCATACGCCTGTCACTTTTGACAATCTGGTCACCGGCTGGCGTGACGCGGTAAAATTCGGCCCGTTCGTGCAGGGTGATCTGCTGAACCGGGCCGAGATTGATGCCGTGTTTGAACGGTACCAACCGGTCGCCGTCATGCATTTCGCCGCGCTTAGCCAAGTGGGCGATAGCATGAAACAACCCGGCACCTATTGGCGCAATAACGTCGAAGGGTCGCTGAACCTGATCGAGGCGACGGTCGCGGCGGGCTGCAAACAGTTTGTCTTTTCATCCACCTGCGCGACCTATGGCGATCAGGATAATGTCGTGTTGGACGAAAACAGCGCGCAACATCCGATTAATGCCTACGGGGCCTCCAAGCGCGCAATCGAAGATATCCTGCGCGATTTCGAGGCCGCCTATGGGTTGCAAAGCGTGATCTTTCGCTATTTCAACGTGGCCGGTGCCGACCCCGAGGGCGAAGTGGGCGAACTCCACCGCCCCGAGACGCATTTGATCCCGCTGATGCTGGATGCCATCGACGGCAAACGGGATGCGCTGACGATCTTTGGCACCGATTACGATACGCCGGATGGCACCTGCATCCGCGACTATGTGCATGTCTGCGATCTGGTCGACGCCCATATGTTGGGGCTGAACTGGCTGCTTGAGGATAAGGGCAGCCGCGTGTTCAATTTGGGCACCGGCACGGGGTTTTCCGTGCGCGAGGTTGTTGAACAAAGCCGTGAGGTGACCAGCCGTGCCGTGCCGATGACCGAAGGCGACCGGCGACCGGGTGATTGCACCAAGTTGGTCTCGGGCTCGGTCCGCGCTGAGACGGAGCTGGGCTGGCGGCCCAAACGATCGACCCTGCCGCAGATGATTGCAGACGCATGGAGATGGCACCAAACCGGCGACTATAGCGCATGACGGATAGCGCCGCTGGTCCTGCGTCCCGATGGGCCCGCCTGTGGGGCGCCTACCGGATGCGGTTGAAACGGCGGCGGCTACTGTGGCGTGGGTTGCGGTCGCGGCATCAGCTCGGGGCCTCGTCGGGGCAAGGGGCAATCCCGCCTGACGGGGTGCTCGCCTTTGTCGTGCTGCGTAACGAGGCCGCGCGGCTTCCGTATTTTCTGCAGCACTACCGCGACCTTGGCGTTGCCCATTTTCTAATTGTCGACAACGGCAGCGATGATGGCAGCGCCGACCTGCTGGCGGCGCAGCCCGATGTGACCCTGTGGCAAACCTCGGCCAGCTATCGCGGGTCGCGGTTCGGCTTGGATTGGCTCAACTGGCTGCTGTGGCGGCATGGGCACGGGCGCTGGTGCCTGACCGTCGATGCCGACGAACTGCTGGTCTATGACCAGATGGAGAAGGGGAAACTGCCCGCGCTCGCAGGGCAGCTTGAGAGGGTAGGCCGCGTCGGATTCGGCACGCTGATGCTGGATATGTTCCCAAAAGGGCCCTTGGGCGCACAGGCCTATGTGCCGGGAGATGATCCGTCGCGCATATTGAACTGGTTTGACGCCGGACCATACCGCGCTGTACGTCAGTGGCCGCTGAACAACCTGTGGGTGCAGGGCGGGGCGCGTGAACGCATGTTCTTTGCTGATAAGCCTTCGCAATCGCCAACGCTGAACAAGATACCGCTGGTGCGCTGGAACCGGCGCTATGTCTACGTCAATTCAACCCACTCTTTGCTGCCACCGGCGTTGAACGACCTCTATGATGGGCCGGGAGCGGAGACCCCGTCAGGGGTGCTGCTACACAGTAAGTTCCTGCCAGAGATCGTTGCAAAATCCCTTCAGGAAAAGGCGCGTGGGCAGCATTTTCACACACCTGAGCAGTTTGACGGCTACTATGACCAGATCGCCGATGCCCCCGATCTGTGGCGCGCTGGCGCGCAGCGCTATACCGGACCGGCGGATCTAGAAGCCTGCTGCTTGATGCGCAGCCCTTGGGGTTGATGGCCGTACCGGCTGCTATTCCACCAGCGCAGCGTGTAACTGTTTCAAATTACGTTGTTTATAAAGACGGCCCATGACATATTGTCCTCAAACCTGATGCAATAAAGGCGACGCTCGGGCGGGGCGTTCTGAGCAGGGTATGGAGAAGACGTGAGCCTTTGGGATTCTTACAAGATGCGCGTGCGGCGCAAGCGGAGGTTGATCCGGGCCCTACGCAAGTCGTCCGAGCTGAAAAATGTTCAGGACAATACCCGCGCGATCCGTCCTAACGATGTCTTGCTTGTCTGCACAATGCGGAACGAAAAAATCCGGCTGCCCTACTTTCTAGAGTATTATCGCGCGCTCGGGATCAACCACTTCCTTTTTGTCGATAACGGGTCCGACGATGGCAGCGCAGATTACCTGCGCGGGATGAAAGATGTGTCCGTCTGGCATACCGACGCCAGCTATCGCCGGTCCGGTTTCGGTATCGACTGGATGAACTATCTTAAACGCAAATACGCGCACGGCCACTGGGTGCTGGTGGTCGATCCGGATGAATTCTTTGTGTATCCGTTCTGTGACACGCGACCGGTTCAGGCGCTGACCGATTGGCTGGATAACTGCGAGATCCGCAGCTTTGGTGCGATGCTACTGGATGTCTACCCCAAGGGGAGGCTGGAGGATGAACCCTATCAGGCTGGTCAAAACCCGATGGAGATCGCCGCGTGGTTCGACAGCGGCAACTACGCGATTTCGCGTAATGAAAAATACGGCAACCTCTGGATACAGGGCGGGCCGCGTGCGCGGGTGTTCTTTAAACATAAGCCTGCCAAGGCACCTGCGCTCAATAAGGTGCCTTTGGTTAAATGGGACCGTCGCTATGCCTATGTTAGTTCGACCCATACGCTTCTACCGCGCGGGCTGAATCGGGTTTATGACGAATGGGGTGGAGAGAAAGCCTCGGGCGTTTTGCTGCATGCTAAATTCCTTGATACCTTCGGGGCCAAGGCCGCAGAAGAGCTTGAGCGTGGCCAGCACTACGCCAAGTCCATCGAATACAAGACCTATGCCAACAACCCTGACCAGAACCCGCAGCTTTGGGGTAAGTGGTCCGAGAAATATATCAACTGGCGCCAGCTCGAGATTCTGGGCCTGATGTCCAAGGGCAACTGGGCATGAGCGTCGGACTGGTCATGCTGGTCCATACCGCCCTAGACCGCGCCGAACAGGTGGCACGGCATTGGGCTGCGGCGGGCTGTACGGTGGTGATCCACGTCGACAAATCCGTACCGGAAAAGACCCATGACGATTTTGTGCAGGCGCTGTCTGATGTCCCTCATCTGATGTTCAGCAAGCGCTATCGCTGCGAATGGGGAACGTGGGGGCTGGTTGCCGCGTCTCAGACCGCGTCCGAGATGATGTTGGACAGCTTTGCAGACGTGCGCCATGTCTATTTGGCGTCTGGTTCATGCCTGCCACTGCGTCCGGTGAAAGAGCTGATCGATTATCTTGCCGCCCGTCCGCGTACCGACTTCATCGAAAGCGCGACAACAGCAGATGTCCCTTGGACAGTTGGGGGGCTGGATGTCGAACGTTTTACCATGCGTTTCCCCTTTTCGTGGAAGCGACACCGGTATCTGTTCGACAAGGCGGTAGCTGTTCAACGCTTCGTCGGGCTCAAGCGGCGCATCCCCAAGGGCCTTGTGCCGCATATGGGGTCGCAATGGTGGTGTCTGACGCGGCAAACCCTGTCGGCGATCCTGCAAGATCCGAAACGCGCCGCATACGATGCCTATTTCCGCCATGTCTGGATACCGGATGAAAGCTATTTCCAGACGCTCGCGCGGCTCTATTCCATCCAGATCGAAAGCCGGTCACTGACACTGTCCAAGTTCGATTTCCAGGGCAAACCACATATTTTCTACGATGATCACCTGCAGCTTTTACGGCGGTCCGATTGTTTCGTCGCACGCAAGATCTGGCCCAAGGCGGGCCGCCTTTATGACGCGTTCCTGACCGATGAGGCGGGTGCGATGAAACGGACAGAGCCGAACCCGGGCAAGATCGACCGCGTCTTTGCCAAAGCCGTTGAACGCCGCACGCGTGGACGCGCAGGGCTGTATATGCAAAGCCGGTTTCCGAACGAAGGCTGGGAAAATGGTGTTACCGCCGCGCCCTATTCGGTCTTTCAAGGCTTTGCCGCGCTGTTCGAGAATTTTGAGCCTTGGCTGGCAAAATCCACCGGCGCGCGGGTCCACGGCCATCTGTTTGCACCGGACCGCGTGCATTTTGCCGATGGGCAGAATGCGATCAATGGCGCGCTGAGCAATAGCGCCAAGATCCGCAATTATGACCCCAAGGCGTTTCTGACCAATCTGATCTGGAACACCCGTGGCGAACGTCAGTGCTTTCAGTTCGGTCCGCAGGACAATCAGGACATCTGCTGGGAGATCGCCAAAGACCCGAATGCACAGGTGTCGGTGATCACCGGCGCGTGGGCGGTGCCGCTGTTCCGGTCGAATAAAGATTTTGCCGAGATCCGCCGTACCGCCGCTGCGCTGCAAAAGATCGAAAGCGAGCATATGGCGATCCTGCGGTCGCATTATGCCAAAGCGCGGGTGCGCATCTGGACGATGGCGGAATTCATCGAAGCCCCGATGGAGCCGTTGCAAAGCATTCTCGACGAGATCGGACAGGTCAAAACGGGCCGTTTATCCGAGGTGCCGAAGATGGCGGACCTGACTGGCTTTGGGCAATTCCTGCAAAACCTCAAGAACCAGGGGATGCACCCCTATCTGATGGGCGATTTTCCCGTAGAACCTGGCCTGTCGGCCCCCCAGAAACCGCCGCGCAAACCCTATTTGGTGCAATAAAATATGACATTGAAATTTAAAAGCTTCGTCGTCTTTGCCGAGATGCGCACAGGCTCCAATTTTCTGGAAAGCAACCTGAACGCCTTTGACGGGATCACCTGCCACGGCGAGGCGTTCAACCCGCATTTCATCGGCTACCCCAAAAGCGCAGAGATTTTAGGCGTGGATCAGGAAACGCGGGACGATGATCCGGCCGAGTTGCTGGCCGCGATACGTGACAAGACCAAGGGCATCGGCGGATTTCGCTATTTTCACAACCACGACCCCCGCGTGCTGGCCCCGCTGTTGGAAGATGACACCTGCGCCAAGATCATTCTGACGCGGAATCCGGTAGAAAGCTATGTCAGCTGGAAGATCGCGCGCAGCACAGGGCAATGGAAGCTGACTGACGTCAAGGCGCATAAAAAGGCGCAAGCGGTGTTCGACGAGGCAGAGTTCTCTGACCATCTTGAGGCGCTGCAAGAGTTCCAGTTGACGCTGTTGAACCGGCTTCAAAAGCTGGGGCAGACGGCGTTTTATGTGGCGTACGAAGACCTGCAAAGTGTCGAGGTGATGAACGGTTTGGCGCGGTATCTGGGGGTTGATCATCAGCTCGACGCACTGGACAAGAGCCTGAAAAAGCAGAACCCCGAACCGATCTCGGCCAAGGTCAGCAACTATGATGAGATGCTGGACGCGCTTGGCCGGATGGATCGTTTCGACCTGACCCGAACGCCGAATTTTGAACCCCGACGCGGGCCGGTGGTGCCGTCCTATGTTGTCGCGGCCAACGCTCCGCTGCTGTATCTGCCACTGCGCAGCGGGCCCGAACCGCAGGTGCTGGATTGGATGGCGGCGCTGGACGGTGTCGGGCGGGGCGCTTTGCAAACCAAGCTCAACCAAAAGCAATTGCGCCAGTGGAAGCGCAAGCATCCCGGTCACCGCAGCTTTACCGTGCTCCGGCACCCCATAGACCGCGCCCATGACGCTTTTTGCCGGCATATCCTGACCACGGGCAAAGGCAGCTATGCTCAGCTGCGCGCAACGCTGATCAAACGCTATAAGATGCCGCTGCCGCAGGGCGAGCCGGACAATAACTATGACGCCGATGCACATCGCGCCGCGTTCAAGGCCTTTCTGACCTTTCTCAAGGGGAACCTGAACGGGCAGACGGCGATCAGAGTGGATCAGGCGTGGTGTACCCAAGCGCAAGCGGTGCAGGGTTTCGGAGAGTTTGCCTTGCCCGACCGGATCATCCGCGAAGACGAGTTGGCAGCAGAGCTGTCGGCGCTGGCGCAAAGCGTTGGCGTTCAGCCCCCGGCCACGATGATGTCGCGCCCGGTGACCCAACCCTATGTGCTGGCCGACATCTACGACGCCGAGATCGAGAAGCTTACGTCCGACGCGTATCAGCGGGACTATATGATCTTCGGTTTTGATAGCTGGGGGTAGGGCCGCTTAGGCGGCCTGAGTTGCCTGTGCTTCGGTCAGGATCGCATACAACGTGGCAGGATCCGGATTGGCCCGCAGCTTGGCGCAGACAGAAGCATTGCGCAGGGTGCGCGACACCAGCGCGAGCGCCTTGAGGTGTTCGACGCCGGCACTTTCGGGGGCGAACAGCGCAAAAGCAATATCAACCGGCTGGCGGTCAACCGCGTTGAAATCGATCGGTTTGTCGAGAAGCACAAAGGCTCCCAACACGTCTTCCAGTCCTTCAAGACGCGCGTGGGGCAGCGCAACCCCTTGGCCCACACCTGTTGGCCCAAGAGATTCACGCGTCATTAAGGCATCGACCACCGCAGTGGCCTTCAACCCGTACGCATTATGCGCCAGCTCCCCGATATCGTGGAGCAGGCGTTTCTTGCTTGAGGCCGATGTGAGGACTTTGACAGCCCCCGGTTTTAGGAGTTTCGCAAAATTCATTCTGCTCGCTCTGTTCTCGGCCGCTTACGGGTCCGGTTTCTGTTACGACGGATCAATCCAGCCGATGTTGCCATCCTCGCGGCGGTAGACAACATTCACGCCTTCTTTGCCGTCTTTGCGAAAGACCACGACAGGTGTACCCGAAATTTCCATCTGCATCACAGCTTCACCGACAGACAAGGTCGCAATCTTGGTCTGCATTTCCGCAATGATCATGGGTTGGAGGGTTTCGGGTTCCTGCGCGTCTGAATCGCTTTCTGAAGCGAGGATATAAGAGGACGCACCGAAAAGTTCAACCGGTTGCGCACGCTCGCGATGGTGATCCTTCAACCGACGCTTGTAACGGCGCAGTTGCTTTTCCATCTTCGCTGCGCATGAATCGAAAGATCCATAGATATCAGTAGCATGTGCTTTCGCTGACGCCGTAAGGCCAGTCGATAGGTGCACCGTCGCTTCGCAGACAAATTCGTGACCGGATTTTGAAAAGATGACATTCGCGTCCGTCGGACGTTCAGCATACTTCTGGACAGCTTCGCCCAATTCCGTTTTCACATGCGTTTGCAGGGCTTCGCCGATGTCGATTTGTTTGCCACTGATTTGGTACCGCATAAAATCTCCTTACTCTAATGATCCGGACAACACCATTGGCCGCACTAAGTGCGGTAAAGGCGGGGTCAGATGCGGGTGAATGACGATGCGACCAGCGTGTGAAACATTGCCCCTTCGGGAAGGGGGGGATGCAGCACGAACATGATACGCAGTCTCGCCATGGGACCATTGAGCGCCCGAATGGGCCGCGTTGTCAAATGAATCCGGCTTAAATCTGTGCGGAAACTAGCGCAATATTTCTATAGTTGATCAAGAAATGCGGAAGTTATCGCCAAGGTAGACGCGGCGTACATTTTCGTTCTGTACGACCTCTTCGGGGGTGCCAGACATCAATACCGTGCCTTCGTGCAAAATGTAGGCGCGATCCACAATATCCAATGTTTCCCGAACGTTATGGTCCGTGATCAGCACGCCGATACCGCGTTTTTTCAGGTCGGCGACTAGATGCCGGATGTCATCCACAGAAATCGGATCGACCCCGGCAAAGGGTTCATCAAGCAGTAGGTATTTGGGGTCTGCGGCCAGACAGCGGGCAATTTCGACCCTGCGCCGTTCCCCGCCCGACAGCGCCAAAGCAGGCGCGCGGCGCAGGTGTTCAATGGAAAACTCCGACAGCAATGCCTCGAGCCGTTCACGCCGCCCGCGCGCATCAGAGATCGAGATGTCCAGGATGGCCGAGATATTGTCCTGCACGCTTAGCCCGCGAAAGATGCTCATCTCTTGGGGCAGATAGCCGATGCCCAGCTGTGCGCGGCGATACATCGGGAGGGTGGTGACGTTCTTGCCATCTATGGTGACGGTGCCACCTTCGGGCATGACGAGACCAGCCACCGCATAGAAGGTAGTGGTTTTACCGGACCCGTTCGGCCCGAGCAGGGCGACGACTTCGCCGCGGTTCAGCTCCATCGAGAAGTCGCGGATCACGGTTTTCTTGCGGTATGATTTACGCAGATGTTCAATGCGCAGACCGCTTGCGCCATCCGTAACCGTTAAATTGGGGGCAGACATCAGTTATTGCTGCCCGTTTGTAGAATGGTTTTCACGCCGCCGGACATTTGCGCGGTGCCCTCGGATAATTTGACGCTCATGGTTTCAGAACTGAGCGCGTTGCGCCCTTGGGTTAGCAACACATTGCCCGACATGACGATCGTGCCGGTGTCGATATCATAATCCGCCCGCTCTGATTCGGCGGCGTCTTTGCCTGACACAAGGGTCACACCGCCGGTCGCTTCCAAACGGGCGATGCCTTCGGCTTCGGCCCGATATACAACCAGAACCCGTGCGGCGGACAAGCGCATCTCGCCCTGACCGATCAGCACATTTCCGGTGAAAACAGCCGTCCCATCGCCCTGATCGACAGACAGGTTATCAGCGGTCACCTCGACGGGGAGGCCCGTATCCTGACGGATCGTCCCAAAGGCCACATTGGTCCCCTGTGCGGCGATTGGCATCGCAGAAAAAAGCAGGAAAACAGACATTAATAGGTGTTTCACGCGCGTCACTCTGATTTGGGTTTCGGTTTGTATATCAGCTTCACTCGATTTGTGAAAACCAATTGGGGCGAGGCTTCGTCGTCTGTTTGTGTGATCGACATGGCACCGGCCTCTAGGGTGCCACCCGGGGCTGTGCCATAGACTGTGCCCGGCGATTTGATGTTCAGGCCGGACAGGTCCGATGTGATCTTGTCACTTTGCAGCCGGTACCCCGTAGAGGTCGTCAGCACCACCCCGCCCAGCAGGTCGGCCACATCTTTGGCGATGTCGAAATCGGCCAGGTCCGATTGCAGGCGAAAGGTCGATCCTTCGGGGGTCTTTATGGTCGCGCGCAGGTTTTCAGCGTGGTTCATGCCGGTCTGCCCGTCCGGACGGGTCAGCACATCAGCATAGAATGACAGCTCGTCACCTTCTGCTGTCGCACCGGTAAAGAAGGGTCCGGTGATTTGCTGGTCGCGCAGGCGGTCCTGCACATCCTTTTCAGCAAAGGGGATCGCCTGCCCGGGATCAATTGCGCGCGACAGCAGGAACAGCGTCGACAGCAGGCCAAGCGCTGCAAGCGGGAACAGCACCTTCAGCCAAGAGATCAGTCTGGTATAGCGGTCCCGTTGCATCGCCGCTTAGCCTAGGCCGACGCGCAGGCAGTCGTGGATATGCAGCAGACCCGCGGGGACGTTCCCTTGGGCGGGGTCCAGTACCAGCAAACACGTGATCTTGCGCGCGTTCATCATGCCGACGGCCTTTTCCGCCAGCGCGTCGGGGGCGACGGTCACAGGGGTTGGCGTCATAACCTCGCGCGCCGTTTTTTCCATCAGCCCGTCCAGATGCCGCCCCAGATCGCCGCTGGTGATGATTCCTGCCAAGGCACCGCTGGCGTCGGTGACGATCACCACACCAAAGGATTTGCTGCTCATCGCCATCAGCGCATCAGACATGGGGGCATCGGCCTGCACCAAGGGCAACGCATCGCCTGTGTGCATCAGGTCTGCAACGCGGCTGAGCCGTGCGCCCAGTTTTCCGCCGGGGTGGAATTCACGGAAATGTTCGGCGGTGAAAGAGCGGTTTTCCATCAGCGCAATCGCCACGGCATCCCCCATTGCCAGCGTCATCGTGGTCGAGGTTGACGGGACAACGCCGGTGCCGCAGGCTTCTGGCAACTGAGGCAGTTCAAGCACCACGTCGCAATGCGCGCCAAGGCTGCTGGTCGCACGGCTGGTGATGCCGATCAACGGTATGGAAAAGCGGCGCGAATAGGCGATCAGATTGGCCAGTTCAGGTGCCTCGCCCGAGTTCGAGATCGCAAGCACGACATCATCGGCGGTGATCATGCCCAAATCGCCGTGGCTCGCCTCGGCGGGGTGGACGAACTGCGCGGGCGTGCCGGTGCTGGCCAGCGTCGCTGCGATCTTTTTGGCGATATGGCCGGACTTGCCGATGCCGGTGACAATCACGCGCCCGCGTGTCGCAACCAACAAGTCGATTGCCTGACGAAAACGATCATCAAGGCTGTCGGCCAGCTGCTCAAGCGCTTGGGCTTCGGTGCGGATGACGCGGCGGGCGGTATCTAGGAATGGTGTGGTCATGCGTGTGCAAAAATATCCGTTTCGGGCCAGCCGTCCAAATCGAGTTGGGCACGGGTTGGCAAAAATTCAAAACACGCTTGCGCGAGCTCGATCCGACCTTCGCGGATCAACATCTGGTTCAGCACGTCGCGCAGTTTGTGAAGGTGCAGCACATCGGACGCGGCATAGTCGATCTGTGCTTTGGTCAGTTTTTCGGCCCCCCAATCGCTGGATTGCTGCTGTTTGGAGATATCGACGCTCAGCAGTTCCTGGCATAGTTTGGCCAGCCCGTGGCGGTCGGTATAGGTGCGCACAAGGCGGCTGGCGATCTTGGTACAATAGACCGGTGCGGCCTTTGCCCCAAAGGCGTTCAGCATGGCCGCGATGTCAAAGCGCCCATAGTGGAACAGCTTGAGCACATGGGGATCTTCGAGCAGGGCACAAAGATTGGGCGCCTCGGTCTGGCCCTTGGCAATCTGGATCAGATGGGCGTTGCCATCGCCACCAGAGAGTTGCACGACACAAAGCCGATCGCGGTGCGGATGGAGCCCCATGGTTTCGCAATCAATCGCGACCATCGGTCCAAGGTTCAGCCCGTCAGGCAAGTCATTTTGGTAAACTGTATTTGTCATGCCTTCCCTATATCCCGCTGGTGCGCTTTGGGAAAGCATCGCTTTGTATGCTGCTTCCAGACGGTGGCGATTTCCGGCAGATCGGGGCGCGGATAGCGTGACAAAAGCTCTGCGACCATCTGATGCGCAGTCAGTCCGGCCCAATCGTCGCGGATCAAAGGGCGGGGCAACGCCGGATGTTTGAGAGCAAGACGGCGCCAATTATGCACAATCAGGCAGCGTAGGGTCGCAATTTGCAGCGGGGTCAACGTCTCGGCTGCACAGAGGTCGCGCGCCACCCTGTGCAGCGCGTCTGACAGTTGCGTATAGCTTTCGGCCAGCGATGCGGGCTCTAGCTGGCGTTTCATCCAGTCGGGCGCGTCTTGCCCGGGCAGGGCGGCGGCCCCTATTGGCACAGGCAGGGACGCATTGCCGACATACAGGCGCGGCATCAGGGCGGTGAACCCCGCCTTCTCATGTGCATCACTATCGGCATCGTCGGTCACGATCATCTGCCAGCGGTCCGGCAGCTCGGCAGGTGTCGCATAAATCCTGCCACTTGCCGCCTGACTTTGCGCGCGGCCTGCGGGCGTCAGGCTGTGGTGGCTGATCCGCCCGTGCTTTTCTGACGCGATCCATTTGTCTTTGCGCAAGCGGTGCAAGGCGACCCTAGCTGCTTCGGGGCGGACATCCATTGCCGTCATGATCGCCGACAACACCGGCCCGCCAATAATCTGCCCCTCTTGTCTGGCCATGTCGCCAAAGAGGCTGATCATCAGGGACCAGACGCGCTGCCCGCCAAGGTCTTTCAGAGGGGCGATCGCAAGGTCAAAGTCGTCAATAGGCATTCATCGTCAGCAATTCATATTCGGCCACGGCGGCATCATCCTGATTGGTCAGGGTCACGTGCCAGCGTACTTCACCGTAGTCATCATTGCGAGGCGTCTTTGCCTTGACGCTTAGGCGCACCTTGATGCTGTCGCCGGCCTGCACCGGTGCCATAAAGCGCAGGTTGTCCAGCCCGGTATTCGCCAGCACAGGACCGGGGTCAGGCTGCACGAACAGCCCTGCGGCAAAGCTGAGCAGCAGGTACCCATGAGCAACGCGTCCGGGAAAGAACGGGTTTGCCTTGGCCGCGGCGTCGTCCATATGGGCATAGAACGTATCGCCGGTGAAATGCGCAAAGGTTTCGATGTCTTCCAGCGACACGACACGGCTGGCCGAGTTGAACGTCTCGCCCAGATCAAGCGCACCAAACTGGCGGGTGAACGGATGGCCGCGGTCCGAAATCTCGGTCGCGCCGGGTACCCATTGTTTGCCGATGGCGGTCAGAATGTCGGGGCTGCCCTGAATGGCGGTGCGCTGCATGTAATGCATGACGCCGCGCACGCCGCCAAGCTCCTCGCCGCCGCCGGCACGTCCGGGCCCGCCGTGCACCATATGGGGCAGGGGGGCACCATGGCCCGTCGCCTCGGCCATAGAGTCGCGATTGTTGAAATAGAGCCGCCCGTGAAACGCGCCTGCTCCCATCACCATGTCGCCTGCGGTCTCGCCGTCGCGGGTGATGATGGATGCGACCAGCGACCCTTTGCCTTTGTTCAGCAGCGCGATGGCATGATCGGTGTCGCGGTAAGGCATGATGGTGGACACAGGGCCAAAAGCCTCGGTGTCGTGCACATGCGTGGCGGCATCGGGATCGGCGCAGTGGAACAGCATCGGCGGGACAAAGGCACCTTTCTGCGCATCCGCACCCTCGACCGCAAAAGCATCGGGGTCGCCAAAGACACGCTCTGCCTCTGACCCGATGAGGGCGGCTTTCTCAAGTACGTCGCGGCGTTGCGAGTGCGAAACAAGCGCGCCCATTTTCGTGCCTTCAAGACGGGGATCGCCGATAGTGACTTTGGCCAACCGGTCCGACAGCGCGGCGATCAGCGCATCCACATGGGGTTGCGGTACCATGATCCGGCGGATGGCGGTGCATTTCTGCCCCGCCTTGGCCGTCATCTCGCGCTGGACCTCTTTCACAAACAGATCAAATTCGGGCGTGCCGGGGCCCGCATCAGACCCTAACACAGAGGCATTGAGGCTATCTTGTTCAGACGCGAACCGGACAGAGCGTTCGACCAACACAGGGTTGCTGCGCAGTTTCAAGGCCGTTTCGGCTGATCCGGTAAAGCTGACCACATCCTGACAATCGAGGTGGTCCAGCATTTCGCCCAAGCCCCCCGTCACCAGCTGGATCGCGCCATCTGGCAGAATGCCGGATTGGATCATCAGGCGGAAACAGGCCTCGGTCACCTGACAGGTGGCCGTGGCGGGTTTGACGATGGCGGGCACCCCGGCAAGCAGCGTCGGGGCGAGCTTTTCCAACATGCCCCAAACGGGGAAGTTGAAGGCGTTGATATGCACCGCGACGCCCTGCAGCGGTGTGCAGATGTGACGGCCCATGAACTGACCGGTGCGGCCCAACTGTTCCACGGGACCGTCCAGATAGATCTGGTCATCCGGCATCTCGCGACGGCCCTTGGCGGCGTAGACCTGCATCGTGCCGATCCCGCCATCCACGTCGATCAGGTGATCGGCCTGTGTGCCACCTGTGTCGAACGACAGCTCGTATAGGCTCTGTTTATGGTCATTGAGGTAGAGCGCGACGGCCTTGAGCATCTTGGCGCGGTCATGAAACGTCAGCCTGCGCAGGGCAGGGCCGCCGATGTCACGGGCATAGGCCAGCATCGTCTGAACCTGCAGCGCGTCATTGCCTGCTTGGGCGATGATCTCGCCGGTGATCGCGCTTGCGATGCTACGTGCACCGGCACCGGGGTTGATCCATTGTCCGGCGGCAAAGCTTTGGATATCGCGCATGTCAGGCCCCTTAGTGATGGTCGTAGTCAATGAAAAGCGTGTCGCTCAGCGGATAGCTTTGGCAGCTCAGCCGGTAACCACGTTCGACCTCGTAATCTTCCAGCGCGTGGTTCGACAGCATCTCGACCTCACCTTCGGTGACCTTGCACATGCAGGTCGAGCAGACCCCCGCCTTGCAGGCAAAGGGCGCATCAAGGTTATTTTCCAGCGCGGCATCCAGCACCGACTGCCCCTTGGCCATGGTAAAGCTGTGCTGCGCGCCGTCGATTTTGACGGTCACCTGTGTTTGCGCCTGACCTTCGCTGCGCTTGGCCATCTCCTGTTTCGCCAGACGGCCCTGTTGGCTTTCGCTGAAGAGCTCGAATTTAATCTGATCAGGCTCTAACCCGTGGGTTTTTAGCGCATCCGCGATGGCTAGCATCATCGGCTCCGGCCCGCAGATGAAGGCCATGTCCATGTCCGACACATCGATCCAAGTCTTGAACAGTTCGGCGCATTTATTCTGGTCTACGCGGCCGGTGAACAGGTCGATGTCCTGCCCGCTTTCCAGCATGTGAATGACGCTCAACCGGCCCATATAGCGGTTCTTAAGATCCTCCAGCTCTTCGCGGAACATGATCGTGTTCACGGCGCGGTTGGCATAGACCAGCGTAAAGGTTGATTTGGGCTCGCGTTTCAGAACGGTCTTGAGGATCGACAGCACCGGCGTGATCCCCGACCCGCCGGCAAATCCAAGGTAATTCTTCGCACGATCAGGCTCTAATCCGGCTGAAAACGTGCCTTGGGGAGGCATTGCGTGCAGCGTATCCCCGACCTGTAACATCTCGTTCGCAAAGCTAGAGAACGCGCCGCCATCAACCCGCTTGATCCCCACTTGCAGCACACCGTCGTCCAGACCGGCGCAAATGGAATAGTTGCGTCGCAGCTCGGTCCCGTTGAAATCCTGTTTGAAGGTCAGATACTGCCCCTGCTTGAAGGCGAATGCCTCTGGGTCTTCGGGTTGCAGGGTCAACACCACGGCGTCGCGGATCGTGCGGTGAATATCAGTTACTAATAACGGGAGAAATTGGCTCATAGGTCAGATACACTTAAAATAATCGAAGGGTTCCAGACAGTCGGTGCAGCGCCATTGCGCCTTGCAGGGGGTTGATCCGAACTGGCTAATTTTTTCCAGCTGTGTGGATTTGCAGCGGGGGCAGCGTTCGGGGCCACCTGCGGGTTGGGGCGGGGCAATGCCGTAGCTTTCCAGCTTGGCGCGGCCCGCGTCGGTCATCCAGTCAGAGGTCCAAGCCGGCGAAAGTTGCCGCTTTAGAGCCAGTTTTTCGATCCCGTGCCCGCGCAATGCCGTTTCGATATCAAGGTTAATGATCGTCGTTGCAGGGCAGCCGGAGTAGGTCGGCGTTACCGTGACCTCAAGCGTGTCATCCTGCCATTGCACATCACGGATGATCCCCAGATCAGTAAGCGAGATTACTGGAATCTCGGGGTCCGGCACGGCGTGGAGCCAGCCCCAAACAGTCTCTAACGAAGGCTTTTCGACTACCATGTCGCATCCGGATAGGCGCGTTGCAGCCACTGCATTTGCGTCAGCATATGCCCCAGATGTTCCGAATGGCGTTTACCCGATTTGCCGCCACGATGGCCGAAATCATCTTGGGGCTTTGTCAGTGTGGCTGCGGTGAAGACATCATTCACCAAAGTATCATAGGCGGGGCGCAGAGACGCAGGATCAGGTGCGATGCCTGCTGCGACCATAGCCTCGTCCACGGCATCTGCGACGAACATTTCCCCGACATAGGGCCACAACAGGTCCAGCGCATTTTGCATTCTGCGGTGGCTTTCATCGGTCCCGTCGCCAAGGCCGATCACCGTGTCTGTCGCGCGCTCCAGATGGTAGGTCACCTCTTTGCTCGACTTTTCCGCGATGGCGGCGATCTGTGCATCGCTGCTTTCCATCAGGGCGGTCAGCTGCGACAGGTGCCATGCGTCAAACAGGAACTGGCGCATGATCGTCTGACCGAAATCGCCGTTGGGTTGTTCGACCAACAACAGATTGCGGAAATCCCAAACGTCACGGTGAAAGGCCAGCCGATCCGCATCGCGACCCGCGTCTTCAACCTTGCCTGCCAGATCCAGCCACAGCGTGGTCTGGCCGATCAGGTCCAGCGCGGTATTCGCCAGCGCGATGTCTTCTTCTAGCACGGGGGCGTGGCCGCACCATTCCGAAACGCGGTGTCCGAGGACAAGGGTATTGTCCCCCATCCGGCAGAGAAATTCGAACAATTCGCCTTTGTTAGGCTCTGTTTGGGATGTGCTCACATCGCCCCCACTTCGTCTGGAATGTCAAAGAAGGTGGGGTGGCGATAGACTTTGTCGTTGGCGGGCTCGTACAGCGGGCCTTTTTCCTCGGGGGAGGAGGCGGCGATCTGGGTCGCTTCGACGACCCAGATGCTCACGCCTTCGTTGCGACGGGTGTAAACATCACGAGCGTTCTTGATCGCCATTTCGGCATCTGCCGCGTGTAGCGAGCCGACATGCCGGTGGCTGAGCCCGTGCTGGCCGCGAATGAAAATCTCGAACAGGGGCCATTCATGTGTTGTGCTGCTCATCTTGCTTACTCCGCTGCCAGTTTCGCGGCGCGTTTCTTCGCCGCATGTGCCATCAGGCCGTCGCGTACCCATGCGCCGTCGTCCCACGCTTTGTTGCGCGCCGCGAGCCGTTCGGTATTGCAGGGACCGTTGCCCTTGAGCACGTCAAAGAATTCGTCCCAATCGGGCTGGGTAAAGTCATAATGCCCGCGCTCCTCGTTCCACTTCAGGTCGGGGTCGGGGACGGTCAGGCCCAGATATTCGGCCTGCGGGACACATTCATCGACGAACTTCTGACGCAGTTCGTCGTTGGAGTTCATCTTGATCTTCCAGGCCATCGATTGCGCCGAATGGACGGAATTTTCGTCCGACGGGCCGAACATCATCAACGCAGGTCCCCAGAACCTGTTTAACGCGTCCTGCGCCATCTTGCGCTGCGCGTCTGTGCCCTTCGCCATCTTCATCATGATGTCGTAGCCTTGGCGCTGGTGAAAGGATTCCTCCTTGCAGATACGCACCATCGCGCGGGCATAGGGGCCGTAGGATGTGCGTTGCAGGGGCACCTGGTTCATGATCGCGGCCCCATCCACGAGCCAGCCGACAGCCCCCATATCGGCCCATGTTAGGGTCGGATAATTGAAGATAGAGCTGTATTTCATCTTGCCCGACAGCAGGTCGCGGGTCAGCTGGTCACGGCTGACCCCCAGTGTTTCGGCGGCACAATAGAGATACAGACCGTGGCCTGCCTCGTCTTGCACCTTGGCGAGCAGGATCGCCTTACGTTCCAGCGTCGGGGCGCGGGTGATCCAGTTGCCTTCTGGCAACTGGCCCACGATTTCCGAATGCGCGTGCTGGCCGATTTGCCGGATCAGGTTCTTGCGATACCCGTCCGGCATCCAGTCTTTCGGCTCGATCTTACCGCCCGCATTTATCCGTTCCTGAAAGGCGCGTTCCTGCGGATCCATCTCTTCCAGAGATTTGACACCTTGGCCGGTGGATTTGATCATCTGTGCATACATTGTTCAGATCCTTTCAGGGGGATAATTGCGTTAAGCGCGTTCTAGGATGATGGCGACGCCTTGGCCGACGCCGACACACATGGTGCACAGCGCATAGCGGCCGCCTGTGCGTTTCAATTGCAGGGCTGCGGTCATGACCAGACGCGCGCCGGACATCCCCAGCGGGTGCCCGATGGCAATCGCGCCGCCGTTGGCGTTCACATGGGGGGCGTCATCGGCCACACCCAAAGCCCGCAATGTGGCGATCCCTTGCGAAGCGAATGCTTCGTTCAGTTCAATCACGTCCATTTGGTCGATGGTCAGGCCGGCGCGGGCCAGAACTTTCTGACTGGCAGGAACAGGGCCGATCCCCATGACGCGCGGTTCAACACCGGCGGCAGAGATCCCAACGACGCGCGCAATCGGGGTCAGCCCGTGCTGCGACGCTGCCGCTTCGGAGGCCATCAGCATCGCCGCCGCGCCGTCGTTCACGCCAGAGGCATTGCCCGCAGTGACGGTCAGGTCGGGGCCGTTGATCGGGCGCAGTTTGGTCAGCGCTTCGATCGTGGTGCCGGGCCGCGGGTGTTCGTCGCGGTCAAAGACAATCGGGTCGCCCTTGCGCTGCGGGATCGATACGGGGGTGATTTCATCGGCAAACACGCCCGCCTTGTCCGCTGCTTCCCAACGGTCCTGGCTGCGCTTGGCAAAAGCGTCCTGGTCGGCGCGGCTGATGTCATAATCCGTTGCCACGTTGTCGCCGGTTTCGGGCATGGATTCGACGCCGTATTGCGCCTTCATCTTAGGGTTCACAAAGCGCCAGCCGATGGTGGTGTCATAGACGGCGTTGTTGCGCGAAAATGCAGTTTCCGCCTTGGGCATCACGAAAGGCGCGCGGGTCATGCTTTCGACACCGCCAGCGATCGCCAGATCCATGTCGCCTGCCTTGATCGCGCGGGCAGCAGCACCGACGGCATCCATACCGGAGGCACAAAGGCGGTTGATCGTTGCACCAGGCACATCGACCGGCAAACCCGCCAGCAGTGCTGCCATACGTGCCACGTTGCGGTTGTCTTCGCCGGCCTGATTGGCGCAGCCAAAGATCACGTCATCAATTTTGGACCAATCCAGATCAGGATTGCGGGCCATCAGTGCGGCAATCGGTGCCGCTGCCAGATCATCGGCGCGGACCGATGACAATGCGCCGCCGAAGCGGCCGATGGGTGTGCGCTGTGCGTCACAAATAAAAGCGTCCATAAAAGTCTCCCTTGGTTGATGAGCCTAGGGATAGTCGCGATTCGACGCAACTTAAATGTTACCTGACATTTTTCAGTCTCGGTATTTTGTAACATGAAGCTGGGGTGTGAGCCGCGCTGCGGCGCGGACGGCCTCTTGGCCAACCTTCCCCCGCAGGAGCCCTGAAACAGGGGTGGAAACCTCGGTAAAACAATGCGCAGATGCGCCCCAGATTGAATTGACGCGAACGGACCTACCCCATGCATAGTGTGACCCTATTAACCTCTCCTCAACGCCCGCAGCTTGAGGCGTCTTTGGTCGATGCTGTTCGAAATGCATGGGGGGGCGGGGATGCCGTTTGGCTGGCGCCGGACGAAGCCGCGCGCTTTGACATGAAGCGGATGCCCGGCAATCGTTGGGATGTCTGGGCCGAATGTCAGGGGATGGGCGTTGATTTGGTGATCACCCCGTCTGAAGGGGCGCGCAAGAAGATGCTGCTGGCAGACATGGACAGCACTATGATCCAGCAAGAATGCATCGACGAATTGGCCGATGAGGCTGGTGTGGGCGACCGCGTAAAAGAGATCACCGCTCGCGCCATGAACGGCGAGCTGGATTTCGAAGAGGCGCTGCGCGAACGCGTCATCCTGCTGAAGGGTCTAGATGAAGCCGTTATCACGCGCGTTTTGGCAGAGCGGATCACTCATATGCCCGGCGGCAAGACCCTGATTGCCACGATGAAAGCGAATGGTGCCTATGCGGCGCTTGTGTCGGGCGGGTTCACGGCGTTTACCGCGGCCGTAGCAAAAGCGCTTGGGTTTGACGAGAACCGCGCGAATACATTGCTGGCCTCAGACGGGGTACTGACCGGCGACGTGGGGGTGCCGATCCTTGGCAAGCAGGCCAAAGTCGATGCGCTGGAACAGATCACCGCGCGGCTGGGGCTGACCGAGGCCGATGTGATCGCTGTCGGCGACGGGGCCAATGATCTGGGTATGCTGGCCCGCGCCGGCATGGGGGTGGCGTTGCACGCCAAGCCTGCGGTCGCTGCCGAATGCGATGTCCGTATCAACTTTGGCGACCTGACGGCGCTGCTCTACGTGCAGGGGTACGCCAAACACGAATTCGTCAGCTAATTCCGAGAGGTGCATGGGGCGCTGCCCCATACCCCGGGATTTTGCACCATTTGGAAGCGGCTTTAGGCAAATCCCGCTGCGGGCTTGAGCATGCCGGTGATGATGCCGCGACGGTTTTCAATCGGGGCGTTGCGGTATTTCAGAGCCTCGGGGTGGTTCGGGTCAAGCGCACCCAGTTTGATCAGGATCGATGTAATCGCACATTCTGCGGCGCGTTTGGTGCCGCAGGCGGCCTTGAGTGCCACGCCGATTTTCTGATCCGGCAGGATCGCGATAAAGAAGCCTTCGGCACCGGTCTTAAGCGCGACTTTGCCGTTCGTCGCACGCATCAGGTTGGTGCAGGCGCGGGTTTCGCCAGCGACAAGGTCGGGATGCAAACGCATGGCTTGATGCAACCGCGCCTCGGCCGAACCATCAGGCGCGGCGGCAAAATGCGCCATCGCACGGGCCATGCCATGTAGGGATGTCGCAAAATTCGGGACAGAGCAGCCGTCGATGCCAAAGCCCGGAGACGTGGTGCCGGTCACCCGTTCAAATGCCTCAAGGCAGGCGCGCTGCACGGGGTGGTCCGGCTTTTCGTAATCGGCACCGCCGCCCGTATGTGTGTTGACCGACAGGAAGCCCGCGTGCTTGCCAGAGCATTCGTGGTGAATTTGGCACGGCTGCTTGTCTGCGCAGGCCAGTGCATTGCGCGCTGCCACGTCGCCCGGTTCGGCTGCTCCGCAGCGAAAGGCGTTGTCGTCCAGTCCCAAAGTATCAAGCCAGTCAGAGATTATGCCCACATGCAGATCCGCTGCCTGATGCGATGCGCACGCAAGGGCAAGATGTTGCGGGCCAAGGCCATAGGCATCCGCAGCGCCAGACTGGACCAGAGGCAGCGCCTGAATCATTTTGGCAGAGGACCGAGGCAGGATCACCGTGTCGGGATCCCCCCAGGCGTGCAGGATCTGACCGCTACTTTCACAGACCACCGCATGACCCGAATGCACGCTTTCGAGAAACGGACCACGCCAGATTTCGGCAAAGGGGGCTGCTTGGGCCATGATTTGTCCTTTTCGTTGGCGAATTCCTGCCAATCAGGGTTTCGTGTGTCGCCTGTTTGACGTTATTATGCTTGTTGACGAAAGAAATACAGTTCCTTTGACAAGAGCGCCTCCCGAAGGGCTGCCATTGGGGGATTGTAGTGATGTTGAGGTTAATGGCGGCTGGAGGCCCAGGTAGATGATGAACTTTAGGACGATTGGTTTAGCGGCGGCGTTGGCGGGCCTGAGCGCAGGCAGCGTATTCGCGCAAGCGCAAAGCACGAACCGCGTAGCGGCAGAGACGGACTGGAGCGTATTTGTCGAAGACAACCCGACCGAATGTTGGGGCGTGTCCACACCGAAGGAATCCGTGAACTCACGGGATGGCCGCGTTGTATCTGTGAGCAGAGGCCAGACTTTGTTGATGGTCTTCTACCGTCCAAGCGCGGGTGCCAAGGGTCAGGTGGCCTTTACCGGCGGCTACCCCTTTGCTTCTGGGTCGACCGTCAACATGAACATTGGCGGCACCACGTTTGAACTGTTCACCGAGGGCGAGTGGGCCTGGCCTGCAACCACCGAGGATGACAGCAAGATCATCGCCGCCATGAAGCGCGGTTCTGACGCCAAGCTGACGGGCCGTTCGGGCCGTGGCACCCAGACCGAAGACACGTTCTCGTTGCTGGGGTTCACAGCCGCGGTTGACGATGCTGCCAAACGCTGCGGCGGCTAAGGTTTTCCGCCTGATCTGAATGCAAAGCCCTGCCCTTGGCGGGGCTTTTTCTTGGGTCCTACACTGCCTGTAAGTGGCACCTGACGGTCCCAGCTATGCACTGAGGCTGCGTCAGCAATGCGGCGTTTCCTTTTGATTTAGGGAAAAATCCCTATATAGAGCGCTCAAACCCCTGCACACCGGAGAATCCCCATGTCTGCGACCGCGCCGATCACTCAAGATGTCATGACCATTCCGCGCAAGCAGGCGGAGGGGCCGATGAACCTTGTCGGGCTGACCCGTGACGCCATGCGCGCTGCGCTGATTGCCGAAGGTACGCCTGAAAAGCAGGCGAAGATGCGCGTCGGACAGATCTGGCAGTGGATCTATCAATGGGGCACCCGTGACTTTGCCGACATGACCAATCTGTCGAAAGCATTCCGCGCCGAGCTGGCCGAGAAGTTTGTGATCGAAGTGCCCGAGGTCGTGACCAAACAGGTGTCAGAGGATGGCACCCGCAAGTATCTGGTGCGCATCGCGGGCGGTCATGAGGTCGAGGTGGTGTATATCCCCGAAGAAGGCCGCGGCACGCTATGTGTCAGCTCGCAGGTTGGGTGTACCCTGACGTGTTCCTTCTGCCACACCGGTACGCAGAAACTTGTGCGCAACCTGACTGCGGCCGAGATCATCGGGCAAGTGATGGTGGCGCGGGATGATCTGGGTGAATGGCCCGTGCCCGGGACCATCTCAGAGGCACCGCGGTTGTTGTCCAACATCGTCCTGATGGGCATGGGCGAGCCGCTGTATAACTTTGAAAACGTGCGCGACGCGATGAAGATCGCAATGGACCCCGAGGGCATCCAGCTGTCACGCCGCCGGATCACCCTATCGACTTCGGGTGTAGTGCCAGAGATCGCACGCACAGCCGAGGAAATCGGCTGTCAGTTAGCTGTGTCGTTCCACGCGACCACGGATGAGGTGCGTAACAAGCTGGTGCCGATCAACAAACGCTGGAACATCGCAGAGCTGATAGAGGCGCTGCGGGCCTATCCCAAGGTTAGCAATTCTGAACGGATCACGTTTGAATATGTCATGCTGGATGGTGTGAACGATTCAGACGCAGATGCGCACCGTCTGATTGAATTGATCCGCGGTATCCCTGCCAAGATTAACCTGATCCCGTTCAACGAATGGCCCGGCGCACCGTATAAGCGGTCGTCGAACAACCGTATCCGCGCGTTCTCCGAGATTGTGTATCAGGCCGGCTATGCCTCGCCTGTGCGTAAACCACGCGGCGAAGACATCATGGCCGCGTGTGGTCAGTTGAAATCGGCGACCGAGCGTGAACGCAAATCGCGCAAGCAGATCGAGGCAGACGCAGGGATGTAACCCCTTAGCGTCAAACGAATAGCATGATGCAGCCGTCCCGATCTGGGGCGGCTGTTTGTATTTTTAGCGGTCGATTGTGGCGCGCTCACCGTGAAATGACCTTGGGTGCGCCACATTTAAGCAGAAATTAAGTCATCATCGCCCAGAATATTGTTTCCATCGACAACACAATCAGGAGCGATACTGCAATGACTATCATTATTAAAAACGACGCCTTTATCACTGCCGATGTACTGGCGCTTGTCACGCGCGAACGCGAAAGCGCCTTGTCCTACCGCGAATGGAAACATCGTCTGGCCGGCTATGGCTATGGGGTACGTGATACGGACCACGGTTCCGTTTTGGAAACGCTGCCGCATCACGTAGAGGTCTGTGTGCTTCCGGCTGATCTGTGCGTGTGATCTGACCAGAACTTTTATTTGGAACGCCCGGGGACTTCCTCTCGGGCGGGGGCTGTATCCCAGTTTTCGATCAGCTTCATCGCCTCGTCGGCGGATTCGACGAATTGGAACAGGTCCAGATCTTGATCAGAGATCGTGCCCGCGTCGGCCAGCGCATCCCAGTTGATGATCTTTTCCCAGAAGGCACGACCGAACAGCAGGAACGGTATCCGCGACATGCGGCCCGTCTGGATCAGGGTCAGCGTCTCAAACATCTCGTCCAGGGTGCCGAAACCGCCCGGGAATACGCAGATCGCACGTGCACGCATCAGGAAGTGCATCTTGCGGATCGCGAAGTAGTGAAAGTTAAAGCACAGCTCGGGTGTGACGTATTCATTCGGCGCCTGTTCAAACGGGAGCACGATGTTCAGCCCGATAGATTGCCCGCCGGCGTCGACGGCACCACGGTTGCCAGCCTCCATCACGCCGGGGCCACCGCCGGTGACAATGACGTTATCCTGACCGTCGCTCTCCATCGATTTCAGCGTCATCAACCGCGCGAATTCGCGGGCTTCATCATAGAAATGCGACAGGTCGGCCAGCGTTTTTGTACGCGCCTTGTCTTTGTGTGCGGGGGCCGGAATACGCGCGCCGCCGAACAGCACGATGGTGGATTTGACGCCATGCGCATCCAACGCCATCTCTGGCTTCAGCAGTTCAAGTTGCAGCCGGACGGGGCGCAATTCCTGACGGCACATAAAATCATCATCGGTAAAGGCCAGCCGGTAGGCCGGGGCCCGCGTCTGCGGCGTGTCGGGAACATCCTGTGCTGTGGCGCGGTCGTCGCCGGCCTGCCGCAGGGGGTGGCGTTTTGAATCGGTCATCATACTCTCCGGTCTATCCGAGCGGTTTGCGCCCTTTATCGCAACATGCCCGCCTTTGGCGCAAATGACCACGCCATCCGACGTCATTGCACGACGGGCCTGACGACTGTATAGCCAGTCGCAACATTTGACCCTCATTCGCCGGAGCTACACCCATGTCGAACGCCCAACTTGAAACTGCCATCGAAGCCGCTTGGGATGCCCGTGATACGATCACATCGGCCACCACAGGCGAGACACGCGACGCGATCGAAGACACGCTGGCCGCGCTTGACAGTGGCAAGCTGCGCGTCGCCGAAAAAATGGAAAATGGCGATTGGCATGTGAACCAATGGGCCAAAAAGGCGGTTTTGCTGGGCTTCCGCATCAAAGATATGGAACAGCACGACGGCGGCCCGCAGGGCAGCGGCTGGTGGGACAAGGTTGATAGCAAGTTCAAAGGCTGGAATGACGCCGACTGGAAAGAGGCAGGCTTTCGCGCCGTGCCAAACTGCGTCGTGCGCAAGTCGGCCTTTATCGCGCCGGGCGTGGTCCTGATGCCGTCGTTCGTGAACATCGGTGCCTATGTCGACAGCGGCACAATGGTCGACACATGGGCGACCGTCGGGTCCTGCGCGCAGATCGGCAAGAACGTTCACCTGTCGGGTGGCGTTGGCATTGGTGGCGTGCTTGAACCCATGCAGGCCGGGCCAACGATCATCGAAGACAACTGCTTTATCGGGGCGCGCTCCGAAGTTGTCGAAGGCTGCATCGTGCGCGAAGGCTCTGTTCTGGGGATGGGCGTTTATATCGGGCAGTCGACCAAAATTCTGGACCGCGAAACCGGCGAAGTCTTTTATGGCGAAGTCCCTGCAGGGTCGGTCGTTGTGGCAGGGTCCATGCCGTCAAAGAACGGTGTGCATCTCTATTGCGCCGTCATCGTCAAGCGTGTGGACGAGAAAACGCGCTCGAAAACCTCGATCAACGAGCTTTTGCGCGACTGAGGGAACCTTTTCACAGACCTGTGAGTTCACTCTCTGAAACAAGATTTATGGAGAATTTGAAATGACAGGTTTGGGTTGGTTCGCAGCAATTATCGTCGGTGGTCTGGCCGGTTGGATCGCAGAAAAAATCATGAAGTCCGATATGGGGCTGATCATGAACATTATTCTGGGGATCATTGGCGCGCTTGTCGCTAACTTCCTGCTGGTTGCCATCGTCGGCGCGACCTTGGGCGGCTGGATCGGTCAGTTGGTTGTCGGGATCGTCGGGGCCTGCCTGCTGATCTGGGTAACACGTTTGGTACGCGGACGTAGCTGACCCTTTTCAGGCGACGCAGAACAAGGTAGGGCTGCCGCATCTTAATGCGGTGGCCCTTTTTATGTCTGACCAGAAGAAACCCAAGAAACCGTCGCGCCAGCAGGTTTATACCTTGTTGGTCGAAATCGGGCGCAAGGACGGTGACGGCTTGCCGGATAAGGCGACCGGTGCCGCGTTGATGTGCTTTGCGTCTGGTATCGACGAGGCAGAAGCGGTACGCGAAACGGTTGCCATTCTCAAACAGGCAGACACGAACCCACTGGACGTGACCGGATACGGCACCCTTGCCGAGCGCGAAGAAGAAGGCCACGAAATCGACGAGGATGAACGCGCGCTGATGGCGCGGGCGCTGGATGAAAACTCGGTCATCATTGCGCAAATGACGCCGTTTTTCGACTAGGGCATACCCTCGCCCCCTTGGCTTCCGCGTGTTTTCCTCACAAATGTAGGGCAACACTGCGAAACATGCCGAAGGAGCCCTGACATGACCAGCATCGACCCAGTAGACCTAACCGCCAAACTGGTGCGTTGCCCGTCGGTCACCCCCGCAGATGGGGGGGCACAACAGGTGTTGTACGATCTATTGACCGATGCGGGGTTTGACTGTGCGTGGGCCGACCGTGGCGGGATCAAGAACCTTTTTGCGCGTTGGGGCAAGCAGGGAAACACCCGTAGCTTTGGCTTTAACGGTCACACCGATGTCGTGCCCATCGGGAACGAGGCCGACTGGACGATGCCGCCCTTTGGCGCAGAGATCAAAGACGGCATTATGTACGGGCGCGGCACCACCGATATGAAATCCGGTGTGGCCGCCTTTACTGCGGCGGCCATCGACTTTGTCCGCGACACGCCCCCCGACGGATCGATTGTGCTGGCGATCACCGGAGACGAGGAAGCCGAAGGCATCGACGGCACCCGCGCCTTGCTGGATTACATGAAAGACGCGGGCGAGCGGATGGACGTTTGTCTGGTGGGTGAGCCGACCTGTCCCAATTCGATGGGCGAGATGATTAAAATCGGGCGGCGCGGGTCCCTGAACGCGCATTTCCGCGTGATCGGCAAACAAGGTCACGCGGCCTATCCCCACCGCGCCAACAATCCGATGCCCGCGATGATGCGGCTGATGGACCAGCTTGCCTCGCATACCCTTGACGAAGGGACTGATCATTTCGACCCGTCTACGTTGGCGATCGTCACGGTCGATACCGGTAATCCCGCGACCAATGTGATCCCCGCTGAAACCCGCGCGACGGTGAACATCCGCTTTAACGACATGCATTCGGGCGACAGCCTGACCACATGGCTGGAAGAGCAGGCCGCCGCGATCCGCGACAGCTTTGGCGTGCAGATCGAACTGAAGGTCAAGATATCGGGCGAAAGCTTTATCACGCCCCCCGGTGATCTGTCCGATCTGGTCTCCAAGGCGGTGCAGGCAGAGACGGGGGTGACGCCTGAACTGTCTACCTCTGGCGGGACGTCGGATGCGCGGTTCATGAAGCACCACTGCCCTGTGGTCGAATTTGGGCTGGTCGGTCAATCCATGCATGAGGTCGACGAGAACGTCGAGGTGGCGCAGATTCACCAGCTGAAATCAATTTATACCCGCATCCTGAAGGACTATTTTGCATGACCGCCCATATCGCCGTGACCGAAGACCTTGCCAGTTGCCACCTGCTGCGGCGCATTGTCTTTATCGAAGAACAGAACGTATCTGAGGCGGAAGAGCTGGACGACCGCGACGGCGATGCGACCCATTTCCTTGCGACTGAAGAAGAGCTCCCCATCGGGTCGGCGCGGATGCATATCAAAGGAGACACAGCCAAGATCGGGCGGGTGTGTGTAATCAAATCCCATCGCGGTACCGGCCTTGGCGCGGCGCTGATCCGTGCGGCCGTCGAAGAGGCGCGCAAGGAGTCTGCCGTGCGCTTCGTGAAGCTCGGCGCGCAGCTGCATGCTTTGGGGTTCTACGAAAAGCTGGGGTTCGTGGCGCAGGGGCCGGTCTTTGATGACGCCGGCATTGATCATCGCGAGATGGTGCTGTCGCTTTGAACCGCACGCTTGTCATCATGGTGAAAGAGCCGCTGCCGGGGCGGGTCAAGACGCGGCTTGGCCGTGATCTGGGCATGACCGCCGCCGCGTGGTGGTTCCGGCATCAGACCCGCGCGTTGATCCGCCGTGTGCAAGATCCGCGCTGGCAAGTGGTGCTGGCGGTCGCACCGGATCGGGCAGGGCTGTCCAGCCGCGTTTGGCCCGCGCATCTGCCGCGCTGGCCGCAGGGGCGCGGTGATCTGGGGGACCGTATGGGCCGTATGCTGCGCAGCGCGCCCGCGGGGCCGGTCTGTGTCATCGGTGCCGATATTCCGGGTGTGACCGCGGCGCGGGTGGCTGATGCGTTTCGCGCGCTCGGGTCGTATGACGCGGTGTTCGGGCCTGCACCGGATGGGGGCTATTGGCTGATCGGCCTGAAACGCGCCCGCCCCGTGCCGCCGCGCCTGTTTGAAAACGTCCGCTGGTCGACGGAACATGCCCTGGCCGATACCGTCGCCACGCTGCCTGATCACCGCATTGCACGGGTCGCGACATTGACGGACGTGGATACAATCGACGATTTGCCCATGACGAAGCGGGGTGCGCGTGCTACCTCGTGAAGCATGAGCAAAATACCTTCAAAGCCCGAGATCCTTGAATGGATCGCCGAAAACCCCACTCTGACCGCCAAGCGTGACATCGCCAAGGCGTTCGGCATCAAGGGAGCGGTCCGGATTGACCTGAAACGCGTGCTGAAAGAGCTTGAGGCCGAAGGCCATCTGGAAAAGCGCAAGCGCAGCTATCAAGATCCCGACCGGTTGCCGCCCGTGTCCGTGTTGCAGATTACCGGCCCCGATAAGGACGGCGACCTGTTTGCCAAACCGATGGAATGGCAGGGCGAAGGCGTAGAGCCGATCGTGCTCGTGATACCGCGGGCCTCCGACCCTGCCTTGGGTGCAGGGGACCGCATCCTCGCGCGTCTGACCTTGGTTCAGGGCGAGGATTTTCACTATGAGGCGCGGCTGATCCGTCGCATCGGCGCGAACCCGCAGCGGGTGCTGGGTATTTTCCGCAAGACAACCGAAGGCGGGCGCATTGTGCCCATCGATAAAGGGTCGGACAAGGAATGGTGGGTGCCCGGTGACGCAACCCACGGTGCCAAAGACGGCGAACTGGTCGAGGCCGAACAATCCGGGCCAAAGGCCCGCATGGGGTCCCCGCGGGCGCGTATCGTTGAACGCCTTGGCGATCCGTCCGCCCCCAAGGCCGTGTCCCTGATCGCGATCCACCAGCACGGTATCCCCGACGCTTTCCCTGACGATGTGATGGCGCAAGCCGATGCGGCGAAACCCGAGGGCCTGAAAGGGCGCGAGGATCTGCGTGATTTGCCGTTGATCACCATCGACCCCTCTGACGCGCGCGACCATGATGACGCGTGCTATGCCCATGCTGACGAAGACCCCAAGAATGAGGGTGGCCATGTCGTCTGGGTCGCAATCGCGGATGTCGCCGCCTATGTCACCCCCGGCTCTGCGCTGGACCGCGAGGCGCGCAAACGGGGCAATTCGACTTACTTCCCCGACCGCGTTGTGCCGATGCTGCCTGATCGTCTGTCGGGCGACCTGTGTTCGCTGCACGAAGGCGTGCCGCGTGCCTGTATCGCGGTGCGTATGGTGTTGGATGCCGAGGGTAACAAGATCGGCCATACGTTCCATCGCGGGCTGATGCGGTCGCCTGCTTCGTTGCACTACGAAGAGGTGCAAGACGCGATAGACGGCAATCCGAATGACCGCACGGGCCCGTTGCAAGAGCCTGTTCTGAAGCCGATCTATGCCGCCTACGCTGCGCTGAAAGCTGCACGTGCCGAACGCCAGCCGCTGGACCTTAACCTGCCTGAGCGGCGGATCGAACTGGACGCGGACGGCACCGTAAAGTCGGTGAACTTTAAAGACCGTCTGGATGCGCACCGCCTGATCGAAGAGTTCATGGTGCTGGCCAATGTCGCGGCGGCCGAGACGCTGCTGGCGAAGAAAACGCCGCTGCTTTATCGCATTCACGAAGAACCCTCGCCGGCCAAGCTGGACGCCCTGCGCGAAACGGCGCAGGCGGCGGGCTATACGTTGGCCAAAGGGCAGGTGCTGCACACGCGCCATCTGAACAAACTGCTGAATGACGCGGCGGGCACCGATGATGCCGAGCTGATCAACCTGTCGACCCTGCGGTCGATGACGCAGGCCTATTACGGGCCTGCGCATATCGGACACTTTGGTCTGGCGCTGCGGTCCTATGCGCATTTCACGTCTCCGATCCGCCGCTATGCGGATTTGATCGTGCACCGTGCGCTGATCACTGCACATGGTTGGGGCAACGACGGGCTGAGCCAGCTTGATATCGAGGATATCGAACAGACCGGCGCGCATATCTCGGACACCGAACGCCGGTCTATGGTGGCAGAGCGGGACACCACCGACCGGTATCTGGCGTCTTATCTGTCTGAACGTGTCGGCAATGAGTTCTCGGGCCGGATCAGCGGCATCGCGCGGTTCGGAGCCTTCGTGAAGCTGGACGAAACCGGTGCCGACGGGCTGCTGCCCATGCGGTCGCTGGGGCGCGAGTATTTCCATTTCGATCAGGATGCAGGCACGCTGATGGGGTCGGACACAGGGATGATGATCTCTGTCGGGCAACGGGTCACGGTGCGCCTGTCCGAGGCCGTGCCGGTTACAGGTGGCATCGCGCTGGAGCTGCTGACGCTTGAAGGTGACGCGATTTCACAGGGCGGCAAAGGCGGCAAGCGCGGGCGCGGTGGCTCTGCTGGGCGCACCAATCCAAAGCGCAAAGCGGTCAAAGCGAAGCGCAAGTCCGACAAGGTCAAACGCAAGGTCAAACGCACCCGGCAATAACACGCACAGCGGGCATATCATTCTTTCTGGCCCCTGCATTTGCCGCTACGCTTTGGGCATGATGCTGGGAAGGGTCTGTTTATGAAACTGCTAACGATTGCTGTATTGGCCACCGGGGTGACATTGACTGTTGGCCCCGTGACAGGGCTGTTGGCCCAGACGGACAGCGCGGCGCGCCCTGCTGTCGCCGCGCAAGAGACCGGAAGCGACGCGGGGCTGCAAGACTGGCTGACCGCGTTCCGCGCCCGTGCGTTGGCGGCAGGGATCGATGGCGCAGTGTTTGACCGCGCGATGCAAACAGTGCGTTATGACACAGAGGTCATTCGCCGTGATCGAAACCAGTCAGAATTCACCAAAACCATCTGGGACTATCTGGAAACCGCGACCTCTGACCTGCGGATTGCCAACGGTAAAAAGGCGCTCGCTGAACAGGCAGATGCGCTGGCGCAGATTGAAAAACGCTATGGCGTTGAAAAAGAGATCATCACCGCGATTTGGGGACTGGAAAGCGCCTATGGCACGTTCAGGGGCAGCGATCCGGTGCTGACCTCGCTCGCGACGCTGGCCTATGACGGGCGGCGGCGGGCGTTCTTCGAAGGCGAGCTGCTGGACGCGCTGCGGATTTTGCAGGCAGGCGATACCACACCGTCGCAGATGCAGGGCAGTTGGGCAGGGGCGATGGGGCATACTCAGTTTATGCCGTCGTCCTTCCAACTTTATGCCGAAGATTTCACCGCAGACGGCAAGCGTGACATTTGGGGCGACGATCCGCGTGATGCGCTGGCCTCGACCGCGGCGTATCTCAAGCATTTCGGCTGGGTCTCGGGCCAGCCTTGGGGCGTTGAAGTGCAACTGCCCGACGGGTTCGACTATCTGTTGGCGGGCCGCGATATTCTGAAGACCGCGGAGGAGTGGACAGCCCTCGGAGTGGCCCCCGTGACAGGGGTGCTGGAGGATCACGGGCCTGCGTCTTTGCTGTTGCCCGGCGGCGCAGAGGGCGCGGCGTTTCTGATATATACCAATTTCGCGGTGATCGAACGCTATAACTCGGCAGATGCGTATGTGATCGGGGTCGGACATTTGGCTGACCGCATCGCCGGGGGCGGGCCGATCGAGGCCAGCTGGCCGGTGCAGGATCGGGCGCTCAGCTACGACGAGCGGATCGAGCTGCAAACACGCCTTACGGCACAGGGATTCGATACGGTAAAGATCGATGCCAAGATCGGCCCGCTGACAATCAGCGCGGTGCGCGCGTTCCAATTGTCGCAGGAACTGTTGCCTGACGGCTATGCCTCGCTGCGTTTGTTGGAAGCCTTACGTTCTGCCGCGGGCGAATAGTCTGCCGCAAAAGAAATGAGCCGGACCTTGGGGTCCGGCTCATGCCTTCGGCGAGGATTTTTTACCATTTGGAAGCGGCTTAGCCGGGTGACATGCCGCGTAGGCGTTCCGAACGGCGGCGCAGCAGTTCGACCACGGTCAGCAGGCAGATCGAGATCACCACGAGGATTGTTGCCACGGCAAGGATCGTGGGGCTGATCTGTTCGCGCAGGCCGGTGAACATTTGCCACGGCAGGGTTTTCTGACCGGCAGAGCCGACAAAAAGGACCACGACGACTTCGTCAAACGAGGTGATGAAGGCAAACAGCCCGCCCGAAATGACGCCCGGCAAGATTAGCGGCATTTGTACCCGAAAGAAGGTCGTGACCGGATTGGCACCCATGTTCGCCGCCGCGCGGGTCAGGGATCGATCAAAGCCCACCAGCGTCGCCGTGACGGTGATGATGACGAACGGGATGCCCAAGGCCGCGTGTGCCAGCACGACACCGACATAGGTTCCTTGCAGGCCAACGCGGCTGTAGAAGAAGTACATCCCAGCGGCCGAGATGATCAGCGGGACGATCATCGGCGAAATCAGGATCGCCATGATCGCGCGGCGAAACGGCACGTGCTGCTGGCTGAGGCCGATGGCGGCGAGCGTCCCGAAGCTGACCGAGAGCAATGTCGCGGCGGGGGCGATCTTGACCGAGTTCCAGACGGCACCTTGCCATGCAGAGCTGTTGAAGAAGTCCTTGTAGTGGCGCAGCGAATAGCCTTCGGGATCAAAGCGCAGCATTTCAGGCGTGAAGGTAAAGAAGTTTTCGGCGTTGAAACTGAGTGGCATGACCACGAGGATCGGTGTGATCAGGAAGACAAGGATCGCGCCACAGATGATGCGGAAGGCAAAGTGCCAAAGCACCTGACCGGGGGTCAGATAGGGGGCGACCTTGGCGCGGTAGCGTCCCTCGTAAAGCCAGAAGCTGAACCAGCCGAAGAACCAGCCGAAGATGACCCCGAGCACCAGCATGGGGACACCGCCAAGGATAAACCCGATGACGGCGAGTAGGATCACAGAGCCCCAACGGGCAATGGTTTCCTTCTTGATCAGTTGTGTCAGGATGAACGCCAGCGCGCCCATCGTGAGCGCGCCGATCACGATACCCAGTAGACCGCTGCCTTGCGCAGTGCCGACGAACAGGCCGGCAAATGCACCTGCGGCGGCGACCACCGGTACATAGAAACCGACGGGTTTGCGGGAGATAGGTGTGAGTGCGACCATTATATCAGCCTCCCAATTTCACGTTATCGATGCCCACGATCTTGTCGTAGGCCCAGTAAAGCCCGAGCACCACGGCCAGCAAGATCGCCCCGAGTGCGGCCGCGAGGCCCCAGTTCAGCGAGCTTGAGATGTGGTAGGCAATCCGGTTAGAGATGAATGTTCCCGTGGTGCCGCCGACGATTTCGGGCGTGATATAGTAGCCAATCGACAGGATGAACACGAGGATCGACCCCGCGCCGATGCCGGGCACCGATTGCGGGAAGTACACGCGCCAGAAGGCGGTCCAGTTGGTTGCCCCCAGCGACTTCGCCGCACGCAGATAGCTAGGTGGTACCGTTTGCATCACGGAATAGAGCGGCAGGATCATGAACGGCAGCAGGATATGCGTCATCGCGATGATCGTGCCGGTCTGGTTATTGATCAACGCCAGACGGCTGTCATCGGCCACGATGCCAAGCCAGACTAGCGTATCGTTAATGACACCTTGCTGTTGCAGCATCACTTTCCATGCAGAGGTGCGCACCAGAAGCGATGTCCAGAAAGGCAGCAGCACGAGGATCATCAGCAGGTTGGCAGTGCGGGCGGGCAGGTTGGCGAGGATCCAGGCCACCGGATAGCCTAGCAAGATGCAGCTGACCGTAATGCAGATCGACATAAAGAGCGTGCGCAGGAACAGCGTGCCATAGATGCGTTCATTGTCAGGGCGGAATTCAGGGCCGTCCGGAGACTTCTGCATGTCGACTGCATTCAGGAAATACCCGTTGGTGAGCGCCGGGCTGTAGGCGCGGATCGTGCCCCAGATGGGTGTTTTGCCCCAGTCTTTGTCAATTTCGCTGAAAGCTGCTTTGTAATCGACAGTATCAAAGGCAGGGGCAGCGGCAGCAGCTTCGATCAGTTCAGCAGAGGCAGGGCCGGTGTAACTTGCGATCAGTGCCGCAGTCGGGCCGGTGAGATCGTCATAGAACGCGGAATAAATCAGCGCCCATGGGTCTTCTTTATACAGGTTGTCTTCGTCATCGTTTTGAACGAAGTCGGCGTAAATCGCGTAGTATTCGGCGGTCTCGGGGAGGAGCTCTGCCATGCCTTCGCGCATTTCGAATGGGGGCTGCACATCGCCTGTGGATTTCTTCCAGCCGGAAATCTCGGCCAACCATGCGTCGGAGCCAAGAAGGGCGTTCCAGTTTTCGCCCCTTTTCCAGAAATCATTCAGATCTTCGAATTGGTCCTGATACACTTCGCCGATGTCATCGACGCCACGGCCCGACTTGCGAAACAGGGACGACGCTCCCGTCAGTTCGTAGTTGAGCCGCGAGCCCAAGCGGGTGTGCAGCTTGCGTTCTTGCGCGATAAACAGGTCTTCGTAGAGTGCTTTGTAAACGGGGGCACCGGGCGTTTCGCCGCTTTCACTGTCCCATTCCGCGAGGGTTTGCGTGGTGCGGGGCAGTGTGTCTTGCACGATCTGGTTCTCGACAGAGCGGAACAGCATATCGGCAATCGGTGCGATAAAGGTGACTAGGATAAAGATCAGCAGGGGGGCGATCAGCAGAAGCGCGCTGAGCTTTTGACGACGCAGTGCCCGGTTCAGGCTGCGCTTTAGCGGCGTGCCGTCGGCCGCAAGCACGGGGCCGGTCTGTTCAGATGTGTCGTTCGTCGCGTCGGCTGTGTCGCTCATATCGGCCCCATGGGGTTAGGTCGCTGGAAAATCGGAAAATGGCATAACGAATACCGGGGGGTGGAGGAGGCCAGCGTGGCCTCCTCCGATCGGGCTAAGCGCTTATTGCGCCAACCATGCTTGGAATTTCGCGTCGATGTCGTCGCGGTAGTCAGCCCAGAACTCGTAGTTGTACAGGAACGTGTTCTTTGCGTTGGCCGGATCGGTTGGCATGTGTGGTGCCATATCGATGCCCAGTTCTGCGTGCTTGCCAACCATAGGGGCGGAGGACAAACGGGCAGGGCCGTAGCTGATGTACTGCGATTGATCCGCCAGACGCTGTGTGTCTGTCGCGAATTTCACAAAGTCTTTGACGCGGGCCAGGCGGTCGTCAGGCAGGCCTGCAGGGATGATCCAACCGTCAAGGTCGAACACCTGAGCGTCCCAAAGCATTGCAACGGGCTGGTCCTGTTCTTCGATGACGCTGAACAGACGGCCGTTGTAGGTGGAACCCATGACGACTTCGCCGTCGGCCAGCAGCTGTGGCGTGTCGGCACCGGCGGACCACCAGATTACGTCGTCCTTGATGGTGTCGAGCTTGGCCAGAGCCTTCTCTTGACCTTCGGGGGTTGCCAGAACGTCATAGACTTCGTCTTTGGCAACGCCGTCACAGAGCAGCGCCCATTCCATGTTGTTGATCGGACGCTTTTCCAGCGCACGCTTGCCTGGGTAGGCTTCGGTGTCGAAAACGTCGCAGATTTTGGTCGGAGGCGTGTCGCCAACCATGTCTGTGCGGTAGCCGAATGTGGTTGAATAAACGATCTGCGGGATAAAGCAGTCGCTGACCAGCAGGTCGCCAAAGTCGTCTTCGGCAGATGTCCCGTCGGGGGCTTCTGCCAGCATTTCCTCGGCGTCGATTTCCATCGCCAGACCTTCGTCGCACAGGCGGATGGCGTCAGCGGCAACCACGTCGACCAGATCCCAGGTCACGTTGCCGGCTTCGTTCATCGCGCGCAGCTTGGCCACAGCTTCGTTGGAACTTTCGTCCCAAACGGCAGAAATTTCAGGGTGCATTTCCAGATAGGGTTGCAGATATGCTTTGTCCTGGCTGGCTTGGTATGCGCCACCCCAGGAAACAAGCGTCATCTCTTTGGCCATGTCCGCATGCGCATCGGCGAATGCCAATGTGCCAGCGCCAATGATCGCGGAGGATGCGAGTAGCGTTGTCGTAAACTTCATTCGTAAGTCTCCCATTATATGCCCGTTAGGGTCTTGAGGATGTGATATCGGGCTTAACCACACCCTCGTACGACGCCGTCGATCGTTGGACGGCCGACCGCGACCTGACGCTTACGCGTCGAGGGCGCGGCAATCCTCTGCCAGCCAACCGATTTCGATCTGCTGGCCTGGCTTCAAACGAACCTGATCGGGTGCGTTTCGTGTCTTGATGATGAAGTTGTCGGTCCCGGCAACCCGCAGGCGGGTGCGGAAAATGTCGCCCATATAGACGAATTCAAGCACTTCGGCTTTCAGGGTATGCGCCCCTTCCTGCATCCGGTCCTTGTTGAATTCGACGCGCTCGGGGCGGATAGAGACACGGGTGCGTTCGCCGGCGCGTGTGACGTTGATCGGCTTTGCCTCGATCAGGCCGCCGCCGTCCAGTTGCACAAGGCATGTGCCGCCTTTGATCTCTGTCACGACCCCTTCGAGGGTGTTATTCTCGCCGATGAACTGCGCGACAAAGCTGTTTTCGGGCTCTTCGTACAGCAGATCCGGTGGGGCCAACTGTTGGATGCGCCCGTTTTCAAACACAGCCACGCGGTCGGACATTGTCAGCGCTTCGGTCTGGTCGTGCGTCACGTAGACCACGGTGATGCCCAGTTCATGCGCCAGATGCGTGATTTCAAACTGCAATGTTTCGCGCAGCTGTTTGTCCAGGGCCCCCAGCGGTTCGTCCATCAACACGAGTTCGGGTTCGAATACCAAGGCGCGCGCCAGGGCGACACGTTGCTGCTGACCGCCCGAAAGCTGTGCCGGACGGCGACCACCGAAATCACCCATCTGAACGCGGTCCAGCGCGATCTTTACTTTCTCTTCACGCTCGGACTTGCCTATTTTGCGAACCTCAAGCGGGAAGGCGAGGTTTTCGGCAACGGTCATATGCGGGAAAAGCGCGTAGTTCTGGAACACCATGCCAATGCCGCGTTTGTGCGGGGGGATGTTGTTGATCGATTTGCCGTCAAGGCGGATGTCGCCATGGGTGGCGGTTTCAAATCCGGCCAGCATCATCAGGCAAGTGGTCTTGCCGGACCCCGATGGCCCAAGCATCGTCAGAAACTCGCCTTTCGGCATCGACAGGTTAAGATCTTTTACGACGAGATTTTCGCCGTCATAGCTTTTCTGCACGCGTTCAAATTCTACAAACGCATTTGTTGCTGAAGTATCTGCCAAAGTTGGCTCCCCGTTTATTGTGACGTTCAAGCGCCCTTGTTGACAGAAAGTTAAAGCGGGGTGGTTTCTAGTTTGCAACCAATTAACGACAGTTTTGGGCAGAAAGCGTCAATTGCGGGAAGATTAGCGGTTATTTGGCGAGAAACAGTTCTTTTACCTGCCGAATTACTATGCAGATGGCTTGAATTAAGGGGAATTCGTTAATAACTGGCGCAGGTTAAGCGGCCCTTCGCACCCTCGGAGCGGGTGGTTCTGCAGCCAATTCAGGCGGTGCAGATGTCGCAAACGGACAAGTTTATGCAGCCCTAGGTGCAAAGGGAGGGGCGACAATTGCCGCCCCGACCCGATGTAAGTTGCGGCTTAGCCAAGCGGCGATTCAGCGTCATGTGCATGGTCTTCTGCAGCCTTCAACAGGTTGCCTTCCTTGACCGCGGCATAGGTTTCATCCAGCGCTTTCGTGGCGCGTGACATAAAGATTTTGATCTCTTCGGGAGTGATGACCAGCGGCGGAGAGATGATCATCCGGTCGCCGACATGGCGCATTACAAGGTTATTCGCAAAGCAGCGTTCCCGGCACATAAAACCGACGGTGCCGGCATCGCCTGCGAACTTTGATCGGGTTTCCTTGCGCGGGGACAGCGGCAGCGACGCCATCAGGCCGGCAACGTTTACCGTACCCACCAAAGGGTGCTCTGCCAGTTTGGCCAGACCTTCTTGAAGCGCGGGCGCTGCGACGTTGTTCACGTGATCCAGAATCTTTTCGTCCTGCATGATCCGCAGGTTTTCCAGCGCCACGGCAGAGCAGACAGGGTGGCCTGAATAGGTATACCCGTGGTTAAACTCACCCGATCCGATGGTTTGCGCGATCTCGTCACAGACAATGGACCCGCCAATCGGCTGGTAGCCAGAGCTAAGGCCTTTGGCGATCGTCATGATATGCGGCTTGATCCCCATGGTTTCAGACCCGAACCAGTTGCCGGTGCGGCCAAAGCCACAAATAACCTCATCCGCGATGATCAATACGTTGTATTTGTCACAAATCCGCTGGATTTCAGGCCAGTATGTGCTTGGCGGAACAATGACGCCGCCGGCACCTTGAATAGGCTCGCCGATAAAGGCGGCAACCTTATCGGCTCCTAGTTCGAGGATTTTGGCTTCAAGCTCTTGCGCACGCGCTAGCCCGAATGCCTCGGGTGTAAGGTCCCCGCCTTCAACCCACCAGTCCGGCTGGTTGATGTGGTGAATGCCGGGGATAGGCATGCCGCCCTGTGCGTGCATATAGCTCATGCCGCCAAGCGAACCGGATCCAATCGACGACCCGTGATAGGCATTCTTACGGCTGATAATGTGGGATTTCTCGGGCTTTCCCTTCATGTCCCAATAGGTGCGGACCATGCGAATGTTTGTATCGTTCGCTTCGGACCCTGATCCGGCAAAAAACACATGGTTCAGATCGCCAGGGGCCAGTGCTGCGATCTCTTTAGCCAGCGCGATGGCAGGCACGTGGGAGGTCATGAAGAATGTGTTATAGTAGTTCAACTCGAGCATTTGACGCGCTGCGACATCGGCCATTTCCTGACGGCCATACCCGATGTTGACGCACCAAAGACCGGCCATCCCATCAAGGATCTCGTTCCCGTCGCTGTCGGTGAGGTAAACGCCTTTGGCCCGCGTGATGATCCGCGCACCTTTTTCGGCAAGCTCGTCATTCGTGGTAAACGGGTGCATGTGGTGCGCGGCGTCAAGCGCTTGCAGCTCGGCGGTGGGCATGTGGTTGGTGATGTGGGTCATAAGGGGCGCCTCTGGGAATGGGAGTAGATTAGCCTCAGGATATGATCAAATTGTGCGGAGTCAATCGAATCACTCTGCAGCAGTGCTGATAAGTGGGGATAAGCTGGCCAGCTTTTAATCAAAGTGATGCCTGAATCTGTAACATGCCCTGCAAAACATCCTCGGTCATTGCCAGCCCCGCCCTTTCTGCATCGCCATCACGAAAGGCCGCGAGCAGGTCAGCGTGTTTATCGGGCAGGTTCGAGGTGCCGAACCGACCGCAAACCACGCGCAAAGATGGCCCGAACATTAGCCACAAGCGATCGACCGTTGCGGCTAGAATGGGCGCGTCGGCGCAAGTGTTGATAATGGTGTGAAAGCGGTAGTTCTGGGTTAAATAGTCGCCGATATCCCCGCGGTTGATGGCGCTGTTTAACAGGTCGTCGACACGGGTAAGGTCGGCTAAAACAGTCTCTGACATGCGAGCGGTGGCGCGCTCCGCAAGTTCTGGCTCAAGCTTTCTCCTCATAAATTCAAGCTCTTGTATCCCTTCGAGGTCCAGTATTGGAACCGACACGCGCCGGTTGCCCTGATGCACCAAAGCGCCCTCGGCGATCAATCGACGCAGGGCTTCGCGTATTGGGGTCATGCCGGCACCCAACGTCTCCGCAAGCCCCTGGATTGTCACGGCTTGACCGGGGGCGAAATCGCCGAACAAGATCAGCTTGCGTACACGTTCATAGACGTGCTGATGGGCCGGCACTTTGGCTGGGCTGTCCGTGGACTGTTGTGGCGCGAGGTCTGCGGGGTCTACGTTCATTAAATTCGCCTAAATTGTACTCGATCGTATTTTAAACCCCGGCCCGCATCTGCGTAAAATTATAAATGATCTTGCCGCATGGTGCAAAACTTGATCAAATTGACGAAAGGTCCGGATCAACCGAGCCTACACAACGGGAGATGACAATGAAATACAGCTTGCTTAGCGGAATTGCAGCAACGGCATTGATCGCCACCAGCGCAATGGGTGAAGAGGTGCGGGTCTATAACTGGTCCGACTATATCGATGAAACCTTGTTGCAGAAATTTGAAAAAGAAACCGGCATCGAACTGATCTATGATGTCTTTGACAGCAACGAAGTGCTTGAAACCAAAATGCTTGCCGGTGGCTCTGGCTATGATGTTGTCGTTCCGACAGGCACGTTCCTAGAGCGTCAGATATCGGCTGGTGTTTTTCAGAAACTCGATAAAGACAAGCTGCCTAACATTGTTAACATGTGGGACGTCATCGAAGAGCGTGTTTCAAAGTACGACCCTGACAACCAGTATGCTGTGAACTACATGTGGGGCACGACGGGTCTGGGTGTAAACGTCGGCAAGGTGAAAGAGGTTTTGGGTGAGGATGCGCCCGTTGATTCACTCGAGCTTGTTTTTAACCCCGAAAACATGGAAAAGCTCGCTGAATGTGGGGTGCATTTCTTGGATGCACCAACAGAAATGATCCCGGCCGCGCTTAAGTATGTTGGCGAAGCACCTCAATCACAAGACCCCGACGTGATCGCCAAGGCAGAGCCGATTTTGACAGCGGTCGCCCCCTATGTACAAAAATTCCATAGTTCAGAATACATCAACGCACTGGCCAACGGGGACATTTGTGTCGCCTTTGGTTGGTCAGGCGACATCCTTCAATCACGTGATCGTGCAGCCGAAGCGGACAATGGTGTGGAAATTGCCTATTACGCACCGAAGGAAGGCGCGTTGATGTGGTTCGACAATATGGCTATTCCGGCTGATGCGCCTAACCCGGATGGGGCGCATAAGTTCTTGAACTTCATCATGGACCCCGAGAACATGGCCGCCGCATCAAACTATGTTTATTATGCAAATGGCAACAAGGCGAGCCAAGAGTTCTTGGCCGAAGATGTCTTTGGGGACACTGCAATCTATCCTGACGAAGCCACCTTGGAAAACCTGTATACCATCTCTTCATATCCACCCAAACTGCAGCGTGTCATCACGCGTATGTGGACCAAAATAAAATCTGGTATCTAAAATCTGTTTCAGGTCAGAACCCTAGAGTTTTGACCTGATCCATCCCCCCTTTCGCCAAAGGGGTAAATCGCTGTGCAAAGGATAGACCAAAGTGAGCCAACCCGTTTTCGCCCCATGGGATGACCCGAACGAAAAGCCGCTTATCCGATTTGATGATGTGACCAAACGTTTCGGTGATTTTGTCGCGATCGATAACCTTTCGCTTAGTATCTACGAAAGCGAATTCTTTGCGCTTCTTGGTCCATCCGGCTGTGGCAAAACGACAATGATGCGTATGCTCGCAGGGTTCGAAAACCCAAGTGCGGGAAAAATTGAATTAGCCGGCAAAAATATTGCGGGCGTTCCGCCGAACAAGCGGGCCGTGAACATGATGTTTCAGTCTTACGCCCTGTTCCCCCACCTATCGATCTGGGAAAATATCGCCTTTGGTTTGAAGCGCGGCGATATGACCAAAGCGGACATCGCCGTGCGCGTGGAAGAGATGCTTAAACTAACGCGCCTCACCAAATTTGCCAAACGCAAGCCCCATCAGATATCTGGTGGGCAGCGGCAACGTGTTGCCCTTGCGCGTGCCCTTGCCAAAGCGCCGAAGCTTTTATTGTTAGATGAACCTCTTGGCGCGTTGGACAAGAAGTTGCGACAGGATACCCAGTTTGAACTAATGGATATTCAAGAAAGCACGGGCACAACTTTCGTTATCGTCACCCACGACCAAGAAGAAGCAATGACTGTTGCCAGCCGCGTGGCGGTGATGGATGAGGGGCAGATCATCCAGGTGGCAACGCCCGACAGGATATATGAAGCACCTAATTCCGTTTATGTTGCCGACTTTATTGGTGATGTGAACATCATTTCCGGCACTGTGAAGGCCGCCGGTGACGAGATGTACCATCTTGATTGGGTGGCCAACGAAGCCCCGTTGCTTGCAGCATCAGATCGCACTTTCAGTGAAAGCCAGCCAGCCCATCTCGCAATCAGGCCGGAGAAGATCGCCATTTCAGTCGATAAGCCAACGGAGATGAAAAACGCTGTTCAGGGCACCGTTCTTGACATCGCATATCTCGGCAACCTCAGCACCTACCACGTTCAACTTGGCGGAGGGCAAGTGATCAAGGCCCAGACAGCGAATACGCGACGGTTGTCACGCCGCACGATTACGTGGGAAGACAGCGTCTGGATTTCCTGGAGCGCCACCGCCGGCGTCCTGTTAGAGCGATGAATATACGCCGCTTCATCCTTATTGCAGTGCCCTATGCGTGGCTGCTTGCCCTGTTTTTGATCCCCTTCATTATTGTCTTCAAAATTTCGCTTTCTGATTTGGCGTTGTCTATTCCTCCTTATTCTCCGACTGCAAAAGACGGAATCTCGGCGATGTTTAAGGCATTTGACCTGGAAAACTTTATTTTTCTCGCTTCAGACGATCTGTACTGGAGGGCTTACCTGAGCAGTTTGAAGATTGCGTTAATATCTACGATTTTAGCTGTCTTAGTTGGCTACCCAATGGCCTACGGCATGGCGCGCGCGCCTGAAGAGTGGCGTCCAACCTTGATGATGCTGGTAATTTTGCCGTTTTGGACAAGCTTTCTAATCCGCGTCTACGCGTGGGTTGGCATTCTGAGCAATGAGGGGCTGCTGAACCAATTCCTTCTTTGGCTGGGTATCATTGATGCGCCTTTGACGATCATGAACACGACCACCGCTGTTTATATAGGAATTGTTTACACGTATCTGCCATTTATGATTCTACCGATCTATGCCGCACTGGATCGGCTAGACGAATCCCTGATCGAGGCCGCCGAAGATTTGGGGTGTTCACGGCTAAAGGCGTTTTGGTTGGTTACTATACCCTTGTCACGCAACGGGATTATTGCGGGGTGCTTCCTTGTGTTTATCCCCGCGCTGGGCGAATTTGTGATCCCGTCCCTGCTAGGGGGATCGGGGACGCTTATGATTGGTAAGGTCCTGTTTGAGGAGTTTTTTAACAATCGCGATTGGCCCGTGGCGAGTGCGGTTGCGGTAATCCTGCTTTTGATCCTGATTGTTCCGATTGTCCTGTTTCAGCGCAATCAGCAACGTCAGGCCGAGGTGGAGTCATGAGACGCGCGAGCTGGTTCAATATTACGTCGCTCACCTTGGGGTATGCGTTTCTTTATCTCCCGATGGTCTTGCTGGTCATCTACAGTTTCAACAGCTCAAAGCTTGTCACCGTGTGGGCGGGTTTTTCAACAAAATGGTATGGAGAGTTGCTGCAGAACGATGCGTTCCTGAATGCTGCATTGGTAACGCTTAAGGTTGCGGTTGTGTCTTCGACGCTAGCGACCGTGTTGGGGACGATGGCGGCCTATATCCTGGTGCGGGGGGGGCGGTTTGCAGGGCGCACGCTGTTCTCGGGTATGATTTACGCGCCGCTTGTCATGCCAGAGGTAATTACTGGGCTATCCCTGCTTCTGCTCTTTATCGGGATCGGATTGGACAGGGGAACGCTGACGATTGTACTGGCACATACGACCTTTTCGATGTGCTATGTGTCTGTTGTCGTTTCCTCGCGGTTGGTGACGTTCGACCGGTCGCTGGAGGAAGCTGCGCTGGATCTCGGATGCTCGCCCTTTGATGCTTTCCGTTTGGTGACCCTGCCAATCATTGCGCCGGCGGTTATTTCAGGGTGGCTTCTGGCCTTCACCCTGTCGCTGGATGACCTAGTGATCGCTTCGTTTACCACCGGCCCGTCCTCGACAACTCTACCGATCAAGATCTGGAGCGCTGTGCGTCTTGGAGTTTCGCCCGAGATCAACGCGCTCTCGACCATTATGATTGGTATCGTGACCTTCGGGGTTATCGCCGCTTCCCTGATTTCTAAACGCAAAGCGGTCAAAGCCCAACGAGATGTTCGGGCGGCTGAGCGGGCGGTGACGTGAAATGATGACCCCATGAAACGAATATTTAACGGTTTCGCCTATACAGATGAGCCGAGGAAGAACTGTTGGTGGGATCAAACCAGCGATATTGTGGATCGCCTAGCCTTGAACGGTGACGTTTCGTGCGATGTTGCAGTCGTGGGTGGTGGGTTTACGGGCCTTTCTGCGGCGCTGCGCTTGGCAGAGGCGGGGTATTCGGTTGTCGTACTGGAACATAGATACGTCGGCTGGGGGGCATCGGGTCGCAACGGTGGCTTTTGTTGTCTCGGTGGGGGGCGGCTTGATGATGTGGCGCTCGACAAGCTTGCGGGGCGGGAAGATCGGCTGAACTTTCGCGCAGCGGAGCTTGCGGCAATTAATTTCGTCGACGACCTGATCAGTCGCCATAATATCGACGTGGACCGCCACTCTGATGGCGAGATCGAATTGGCCCACCGGCCCAAAGATATGGATGGTTTCGCCGCGCGTGTCGACGCGGTGCGCGAAAACTACGGGCTGTCCGCGCGGCTGATCGAGAGGAAGGATTTTGCCTCGAACGGGCTGTCCGGCCCGTTTCATGGGGCATTGCATATCCCGGCCGGCTTTGCGCTAAACCCGCGGAAATACGCGACCGGGCTTGCTGCCGCGGCGGAAAAGGCTGGCGCGGTGATCTATCATGATACCGCGGCGATCAAGATACGGCAATCGACCAAGGGGCATGAAATCCAGACGCCGCAAGGTCGACTGACGGCGGAAAAAGTCATTATCGCGACGAATGGCTATTCATCTGAAAATGTGGTGCCAAGTCTAACGGCGCGATATATGCCCGCGCAATCGACTGTTCTTGTGACACGCCCCCTGAGCGAGACTGAGCTGGAAGAGGCGGGGTGGACGACAGATTTCATGGCTTCGGATACGCGCAATTTGCTACATTATTTCCGGCTCATGCCGGATCGTAGGATGTTGTTCGGGATGCGCGGTGGCCTTTTGACTGGCAAAAGCGCCGAGGCGCGCGCCGTCGCACGGGTGCGGCGTGATTTCGAAAAGTTTTTTCCGGCTTGGAAACATGTGGAAACGCCCCATCATTGGTCCGGCATGGTATGCCTTTCGCGCGCCCAAACGCCCTTTGTCGGGAAGCTGCCCGACCCCGGAGGCTTGTATGCAAGTCTTTGTTATCATGGGAATGGTGTGGCCATGGGGAGCTATTCTGGCGGATTGATTGCGGATCTGGTTATGGACAAACCCATCGACCGGCCCTACCCACAGATCATGCAAAACCCGTTGCGAAAGTTCGAACTGGGGCGGATGCGCAGAATGCTGATGCCATTGGCCTATCTTGGTTTTGCGCTTTCAGACTACTAGATGTGGGTGCACCGGCTGGCGTGGCTTGCTGACTGTCTAATAGATTTAGGATATATTTTTATGAAGATTGCGATGATTGGCACCGGCTATGTCGGCTTGGTTTCGGGTGTTTGTTTTTCTGATTTCGGTCACGACGTGATTTGCGTCGATAAAGATCCGGCCAAGATTGAAAAGCTGGAACAGGGCATCGTCCCAATCTATGAGCCCGGCCTTGATGATCTGATGGCCAAGAATGTCGCCGCAGGGCGATTGTCTTTCACCGGCGACCTGAAAAAAGCTGTGGATGGCGCGGATGCTGTGTTTATCGCCGTCGGCACACCGACGCGCCGCGGGGACGGTCATGCCGATCTGACCTATGTCATGGCGGCCGCTGAAGAAATCGCAGCCGAGCTTACCGGTTACGCCGTGATCGTCACCAAATCGACCGTCCCTGTGGGCACCAACCGCCAGGTCAAACAGGTTGTGTCCAAAGCCAACCCGAAGGCAGAGTTCGATGTCGCGTCCAACCCCGAATTCTTGCGCGAAGGGGCCGCGATCGATGATTTCATGCGGCCCGACCGCGTGGTTGTAGGCACGCAGAATGAACGCGCCGAACAGGTGATGAAGGACATCTACCGCCCGCTCTCGCTGCGCGAGTTTTCGATCATGTCTACCGATCTCGAAAGCGCCGAGATGATCAAATATGCCGCCAATGCATTTCTGGCGACCAAGATTACCTTTATTAACGAAATCGCCGCGCTCTGTGAGCGTACAGGCGCTGACGTGAAAATGGTGTCAAAGGGCATGGGGCTCGACAACCGGATCGGGTCCAAGTTTCTGCATGCGGGGCCTGGCTATGGTGGCAGCTGTTTCCCGAAAGACACGCAGGCTTTGGCGCGGATGGGTCAGGATCATTCCGTCCCCATGCAGCTGACAGAGACCGTGATCAAGGTAAACGACGAGGTCAAACGCCGGATGATCGACAAGGTCGTCGATATTTGTGGCGGCTCGGTGAACGGCAAGACAATCGCTGTTTTGGGGGTGACGTTCAAACCGAACACGGACGATATGCGGGATTCCCCGAGCTTGACCATCGTGCCATCGCTGGTCGGCAATGGTGCCAAGGTGCGTGTGGTTGATCCGCAGGGTAAACGCGAGGGCGAGGCTTTGTTGCCGGGCGTGTCTTGGATGGATGACGCCTATAAGGCCGCGCAAAACGCCGATGCATTGGTTATTCTGACCGAATGGAACGAGTTTCGCGCACTGGACCTTACGCGTATGGCCAAACGGATGGCGACGCCGGTATTGGCGGACTTGCGCAATATCTACAGTCCCAAAGACGCGAAACGCGCCGGGTTTACGGCCTATGTTTCCATCGGGCGCGATGGGTTCGGCGTTTAACCCAACATCACAGGCCCGTGCTTGGAAAAGAGCGGGCCGCGCGCGATCAGCTACGGTGGGTTTCGCCGCGTGACTTAGCGAGGCTCATCTGGCGTTGGCGTTCACGGAACCGCGCCTTATCGGCGTCAGAGGTTTGATCGACGCAGTGCAGACAACTGACGCCTGCCTCGTACCCCGCTTTGGTTGTGTCCTCGGGCAGGATCGGGCGGCGGCAGCCGTGGCACAGCATATGCGGCCCTTCTTTCAGCCCGTGGCCAACGCTGACGCGGTTATCGAACACAAAGCAATCGCCCTGCCAGCTGCTTTGTTCTTGCGGGACGTCTTCAAGGTATTTGAGGATCCCGCCCTTGAGGTGGAACACGTCCTCGACACCCTGACCGATCAGGTAGTTGGTTGATTTCTCGCAGCGGATGCCGCCGGTGCAGAACATCGCGATTTTCTTGTTGTGAAACCGGTCTTTGTTCGCCTCCCACCAGGCAGGGAATTCGCCAAAGCTTTGGGTCTCGGGGTCGATGGCCCCGTTGAACGTTCCGATCGCGACCTCATAGTCGTTGCGGGTATCGATCACCGCAACATCGTCCCGCCCGATCAGATCGTTCCACTCGGCAGGATTGACATAGTGCCCGACCTTAGCAAGCGGATCGACGTCGGGTTGCCCCATCGTCACGATCTCGCGTTTCAGGCGGACCTTCATCTTACCGAAAGGGGGCTCGGTGGCGGTGCTTTCCTTCCACTCCAGATCGGCGCAACCGGGTAGGGCACGGATATGCGCAATCACCGCGTCGATGCCCGCACGTGGGCCGGCAATCGTGCCATTGATGCCTTCGGCGGCGACAAGCAACGTGCCTTTGACCTCATGCTGAGCACAAAGGGCAATCAGCGGCGGGCGCAGGGCGTCAGGCGCGTCAAAGCGGCTGAAGTGATAAAGGGCGGCAATGGTATACATGCGCGCTGAGATACGCCCATGTGTCGGTTCAGGCAAGGGGGTGCCGTGCCACCTGCACCGTGCTATGTTCGTTAGCGCAAGTTGGCCCATGAGGAACCTGATATGACCCACGCCGTGATCGTGATTGATGTGCAAAATGATTTCTGCCCCGGCGGGGCGCTTGCTGTGTCGGATGGCGACGCGATCATAGGCGGTATCAACGCGCTGATGCAGCAGGCGGATGCTGTGGTTTTGACACAGGACTGGCATCCCGCGGGGCATTCCTCGTTCGCGTCGTCGCACGCGGGGCAGGCTCCGTTTGACGTGACGCAGATGCCCTACGGCCCGCAGGTGCTTTGGCCCGACCACTGTATTCAGGGCTGCGCTGGTGCTGCGTTTCACCCCAAGCTGGACCAAACCCGCGCGGATATGATCATTCGCAAAGGGTACAACCCCGCTATCGACAGCTATTCCGCCTTCTTCGAGAATGACCAAAAGACGCCCACCGGATTAGAGGGATACCTGCGCACACGCGGCATTACCCAGTTGACGATGGTGGGCTTGGCGCTTGATTTCTGCGTGCAGTTTTCGGCTGTGGACGCGGCCAAACTAGGCTTTGACGTCGAGGTCCGGCTGGATCTGTGCCGTGCTATTGATCTGGACGGATCGCTGGCTGCCGCGCAGGATGCGATGATGGCGGCGGGGGTTACTCTGCGCTAAGAGGGGCATCCTCGACGGGGGCGATGTTCAGGATGTCCAGCGCATCCAGCCCGCCTAGCGTCGCATCGACAGCGACGGTCGCCAGAATGATCCCCATGACGCGGCTGATCACGCTGGCACCTGTCGTGCCCATCAGATGGCCAATACGACCGGCCAGCAACAGCAATACAAGGGTGAACAGCAACACCACCAGCAGCAATCCGGCTGTCACCAGCTGGTCGGATATCTGGTTGGTGTGATTGTCCGTCAGAATGACGATCGCCAGCATTGCACCCGGTGATGCGATAGAGGGCATGGCCAGCGGAAATACGGCACCCGCAAGATGATCCCGCTCTGCGGCTTCGATTTCCTGCGTGGGTTTCGGGTCTCCGAAAATCATGCTCAGCGCGAACAGGAAAAGGATAATCCCGCCCGCGACCTGAAACGACCCCAGCCGCAGTCCAAGGTTCTCCAGCAGATATTGCCCGCCCACGAGGAATCCAAGCAAGACCAAACCGGCCACCAACACGGCCCGCAGGGCAAAGCTTTTGTGCAGGCGTTGCGGGACATTTGCTGTAGCGAAAAGAAAGACCGGAAGGCTGCCAATAGGGTCGATCACGACAAACAGTGTGATCAACTCTCGCAAGAGATTGGGCCAGTCCAGCATCTAGCAGTGCTCCTTTCGGGGGTTAAGTCGGTGGATTACCACAGGTTTTGCACTGTGTCAGCGGCAATTCCCTTGCCCGTCCAAGATGGATGGGCCACAAACACACCGCCTAAGGGAGCTTTAACCATGGTCGACATTGCAAGCCGCGTCTGGAACCACAAGTGGAAGATCGACCCGATTGTGCGGTCCCTGATCGATACGGATTTCTATAAGCTATTGATGTGTCAGTCGGTTTTCCGCAACAAGCCGGAAACGCAGGTCACCTTTAGCCTGATCAACCGGTCCAAACACATCCCGCTGGCCGATTTGATCGACGAAGGCGAGCTGCGCGAACAGCTGGATCACATCCGGTCCCTTTCGCTTAGCCGCGGTGAAAGCACATGGCTGCGGGGCAATACCTTTTACGGCAAACGCCAGATGTTCCGCCCCGATTTCATGGAATGGTTCGAAGGGTTGCGCCTGCCGCCCTACCACCTTGAACGCAAGGGCGACCAGTACGAGCTGACATTCGAAGGGTCGTGGCCCGAGGTGATGCTATGGGAAATTCCCGCCCTCGCGGTATTGATGGAACTGCGCAGCCGCGCCGTGCTGGATCGCATGGGCCGGTTCGAGCTGCAGGTGCTCTATGCGCGCGGCATGACCCGTGTCTGGGAAAAGATCGAAGCTTTGCGGGATATACCCAACCTGTCGATCGCTGATTTCGGCACCCGTCGCCGTCATTCATTCCTGTGGCAAGACTGGTGCGTGCAGGCCATGCAAGAAGGCTTGGGCAGTGCCTTCACCGGCACATCGAACTGCAAAATCGCCATGAGCCGCGAGGTCGAAGCGATCGGCACGAACGCGCATGAGCTGCCGATGGTCTATGCCGCATTGGCAAAGGACGATGCCGCGCTGGCCCAAGCGCCCTATGATGTTCTGCAAGACTGGCACGAGGAACACGAAGGCAATCTGCGCATCATTCTGCCCGACACCTATGGCACCAAAGGGTTCTTGGACAACGCCCCTGACTGGCTCGCGGGTTGGACAGGCATCCGTGTGGATAGCGGCGATCCGGCGGTCGCGGCGCAAACGGCGATTGATTGGTGGAAGTCCCGTGGCGAAGACCCCAGCGAAAAGCGTGTGATTTTCAGCGATGGTCTGGATGTTGCCAAGATCAAGGAACTGCACCGCCAGTTTGAGGGCAAGGTCAAAGCCTCGTTTGGCTGGGGCACCTTGCTGACCAATGATTTTCGCGGGCTTGTGCCGGATGACGCGCTCGCCCCGTTCTCTCTGGTATGCAAAGCGGTCGAGGCGAACGGGAACCCTACGGTCAAACTGTCGGACAACCCGAACAAGGCCATGGGTCCGCAATCAGAGATCGACCGCTACAAACGTGTCTTTGGCGTCGGTGATCAGACCGCGCAAAAAGTCATCGTCTGATCCACACGCGAAAGGGGCCGGTGGTTTCCCACCGGCCCCTCTTCCTTATGTCTCCCGCAGGATGCGGGGCATATCGTCGCTCGGGTTAGCTCCGGTCGTCAACGATCAGCGTGAGCCCACCCATGCCATTACCGCGCACGGCGACAACGTCTTCGGACGCAAAACCTTCGGCTTCTAGGTCTGCGCTCAGGTCAGTGTTGGCAGCGACAGAGGCGCGCATATCGTCAACAGCCTCGGCCTGTGCATCCAGCGCTTCGTCGAGGGCGGTGGTGGTGCCTTGCTTGGATGCCTTCAGTTCTGACACGGTCACGACATCCAGTTTGGCATCGGTATCAAACGCGTCAATTTCGGCTTTGGTTTGCGTGTCGGTCTCTGCACCAGCGCGCAGTTCCTGGATCAACTGACCATAATTTTCTTTTGCCGTTTTACCGGTCTTGGCGACAGTATCTTTAGCATCGTTCATGGTGGAACCAGTGGATAGTGAACCTGATGCACCAACATCTGCATTAACACCCGAGCTTACATCAGCAGCGCCGCCTACCGCACCGTCTACGGAAGTTTGAGCCATCGCCGCAGTAGAAACGCCAGTGGCCATCAGGGTCGCGATAAGTGTTGTTGTTGTAAGTTTCATCTGAGTTCTCCTTAGATTTACTAACGACATTGCTTGTATGTCTGTCAGGGGAACACGGGCCAAAGCTGATCCGTTCCAATGGCTGATCTGCCCTGTGGCGGCGATCTGCCGACACAGGGTTGATACCGGCAAGAACCGGCGAAATGGCATATCTGTTTAAAAGTTGATGGAACGACTGGAGCGGTGGGCAGACAACGTTATTCTGGCGGATCAACCCGTCCGCGCAGCGATTTAACCTCGCCTCGGGTCTTTTTTGCCTTTAACCGGCGCTTTTTCGATCCCAGCGTGGGCCGTGTCGCAATACGCCTCTTTGGCGGTTTCAGCGCAGCGGTAATCAGGTCCTTTAGCCGTTCCCGAATAATTTCGCGGTTGCGCACCTGACTGCGGGTTTCGTCGCATTGCAGCACCAACGCGCCTTCGGTTGTCCAACGCCTGCCTGCCAATCGCCGTAAACGGTTCTTAACAGGCGTCGGTATGGACGGGGAGATCGCGGCCTCGAACCGAAGCTCCACCGCGCTGGATACTTTGTTCACATTCTGGCCACCCGGCCCCGAGGCCCGCATAAAGCTTTCTGATAGCTCCCAGTCCTGAATGGAAATGTCGTCGTTGATCCGCAGCATCACGCTCTCCTTCGTGGCAACTATCGCATCGCCTGCACCCGAGGGAAATACCCGCACCCGCATGCGAAAAGGGCCGCCCCGGTGCGGAGCGGCCCAATCGAATGGTTTACGGAGGTGGGATCGGTTAGATCAGCGATCCACCTAGGCTGTTTCAACCGCCAGGGGCTGCCCTAACGGGATACCTCCCAAGCTGTTCCGACACCTCGCTCCAATACCGTTCTTGACACTGGATCACCTCCTTTACATTTGTTGAACTCACTTGAAGACTGGCACAGTAAATCGAAAACACAAAATGTTTTTTAGGCCAGTCGGAGTTCGGAAGTTGCGGCCTTTAGCTGCGGGGCAGCAATTGGGCGGTGATAATGCGGAACGGGATCAGCGCGATCAGCGCGATGCCCAGCTTCACAGACCAATCCGCAACTGCCAGCGACACCCACAGAGGTGCCACCGGGCCACTGCCCAGCAAAGGCAGCATTTCCGAGGCCCAAGAGACGTCGGTCGCGGGGTGTAGGAATGACAGAACGCCGGAAAATGAGATCGAGAAAAACAGCAGCGTATCAAGCGAGCTGCTGACCAAAGTGCTGGCCAAAGGTGCGCGCCACCATTTGCCATCACGCAGCGCAGAGAAGATCGCCACATCGACCAATTGCGCCACAAGAAACGCCACCCCGGACCCGATCGCGATGCGCAAGGTCACCAGTGGCCCGAATTCGCCCATGATCTGCGTCCCGATCAAAGAGCAAGCGAGACCAACGACAAAGCCAACCAGCACCACCCGCCGCGCAGCGTCTTTTCCGTAAACGCGGTTCATCACATCGGTGACCAGAAACGCCAGCGGATAGGTGAACGCGCCCCATGTCAGCCATTGGCCAAACAGGAATTGAACAAGGATATTAGAGGCCACAACAATGGCGGCCATAGCAAGAATGCCGGGAAGATAGGTGCGTGTCATATTTGAAACCGTTTTATGCAAGGGTGCGGCGACTTGGCCTGGGAGGATCGCAGACAGTCATGCGTTGTAGGGATCGCATGCCATTCGCGCAAGCTATTGTGTGATCGTCAGCTCGATAACCTGGGTTTGCTGCACTGATAGGAAATTATCGTCTGAAATCATCGTCACACGCGTACGCCCGACACCATCGCGCCAAACGGTCAGCGCCTCGAGGTTGTCATACCGTGCAGGCAAGGTTTGCAACAAGGTCACGGCGGAGGTCTGGTCGCCCGCCAGTTCGATCCGCCGCAATCGGGTGCGAAACCCCAGCGGGGTAACCGTTCGCTCAAGTAAATATAGCCGACCTTCATCGTCGAAATCGGCACCGACAGGCACGAACGGGCTGTCTTTTTCAAGGTAGGCGGCAATGCTCCACGCGTCGTTTTGATACTTATACAGCGGTATTTGATTGCTGCGCGTATCCTCCGGCAGTGCGTACAGCGACCCTTCGGCATCCACTGCCAGTGCCTCGAAGCCAGCATTCTCCCTTAGCAATGCACCTTGGGGCGGGGCAATTATTTGCTCGGTCGTACCATCGGCTAGATTTGTGCGCGCGATACGGTGCTGCCCCTCGTAGCTGATAAAGATGCTACCATCGGGCGCAATCGCCAGCCCTTCGGCATCAGCATGGGGTTTGTCCATTACCGCACCTTTTTGATCACGCAGGGCAACCGAATGTATCACCTCTAAGCCCGTCAACGTGCCAAGCGCATCCCGCGCCAGGTCGGCCACCATGATACGCCCGCGGTCGCTGATTACAGTCATTTGTTTGCCGTCCGCGCGCATTTCGACACCCGACAGACCGCCGAACCAGGGGGCGTCGTTATCCCAATCCAGCTGCGTGTGATGCACGATCGGGCCATTTGCGCCCGCTGCAAGCGCAGCGGATGCAAAGCCAAGGGCAAAGAGGATCTGTAGCAAGTTTAGTTCGAATCCAGCACAGATTGGCACTGCGCAGGCAGATCCGCGAGCAACAGTTCACGCTTTGGTTTTGCCTTGGTCTTTGGCGCGTTAGGGGTCGGCGCGGGCGGGTTCAGGATATTCGCCTGCCATTGACGTGCATCCGCGCAGCCGTCGCCTGCGGGGGGCGGATCCTGGTTAACGCAACCAGTTGCGCCTTTCGGGCAGCTCAGCCGGACGTGGAAGTGATAGTGGTGCCCGTACCAAGGGCGAATTTTGCGCAGCCAGCTCCGGTCCCCCTTTTCATCGGCGCACATCTGCACCTTGGCACCGGGGAACACAAAGATACGCGCAACACGCGGATCGGATGCGGCGGCCTTGAGCACCTGATGGTGCTGCGGCGTCCAGCTGCTGTTCACATAGGCACCGCTGGCCCGGCGCATCGAGATGGACGAAATGTTTTCGCGCTGCGACCGGCTAAGCGACAGCGAATTAGGGGGGAGCATCCAAATATCCGCGTCCAAACCCATCTGGTGACTGGCGTGCCCGGTCAGCATCGGCCCGCCACGCGGCTGGCTGATATCGCCGACATAGATTCCTTCCCAACCGGGTTGCTGCGCTGCCTTTGCACTAAGCTGTTTGATGTAATCGATCATCTCTGGGTGGCCCCAGTTGCGGTTGCGCGACAGGCGCATTGCTTGCCAGGTTGGCCCGGTTTCGGCCAGCTGCTGTCCCCCTGCGACGCAGCCCTTGGCATAGCTGCCGTAGGCGGCGGAAGACTGCCGAGAGCCATCGGATTTCGCGCCGAAAAGCTTCTTTGCTTGAATGTTGCTGCGCGCACCACCCGACGATCCGATGGTTGGCAGGACTTTGGATGCCTCTGCATTCGGCTTGGACGAAGACCCGCCGCAGGCCGCCAGGGCAAGGGCCAGCACGGTACAAGTGAGGAATCGGGACAGGATCATTTGGCGAAATCTCCGTTGGGTTTTACCCAGATTAACAGAACCAGACCGATGATGAACAGCCCCACAACGGGGGCGATCCCGATCCGCTGGTTGCCCGACAGGTCGCTGGCGACAGCGATCAAAGCCGGTGCCAAAAACGATGTAGCTTTGCCCGACAATGCGTATAGGCCAAATGCCTCGGTCATGCGATCGGGGTTGCCCTGACGGGTCAACATATTGCGCGACGAGGCCTGCAACGCCCCCCCCGCTGCCCCGATCAGCGCACCGGCGATGTAGAAGGCGATGTCGGGCACAGCAGACCCTTCGGCCAGCGCGACTCCCATAATCGAGCTAGGGGTCAGCGAGATAATCAGCACAGCCGTGGCGATTAGGATCAGACAGCAGGTCACGATAACGGGCATCGGCCCAATCGCGCGATCCACACGCCCCCCGACCCAAGAGAACACCGCGCCGGAAATCGCCGCGAGTATCCCAAAGACCCCGATATCAATAATGCTCCAGTTCAAGACACCAAGCGCATATATCCCACCGAACGTGTACATTCCGTTAAGGGCATCGCGATAAAACATCGATGACCCCAGATAGGCCAGAAGCGAAGGATGGCGCGGCAGGTTCTTGAGCGTGACCCAAAGATCCGCCAACCCTTTGCCCACCCGGTAGCGCGCGGCATCTTTGACGGGTGTATCGCGCACATATAAAAAGAAAGGGATCATGAAAACGGCGTACCAGATCGCTGTTAACGGGCCGACAATGCGGGTGTCAGCCTTGGTCGCCGGATCAAGCCCGAACAGCGGGCTTAGCCCTGCCATCGTGCGCCCCGTGCTACCCGCCTGAAAAAGCGCGATCATCACGATCAGCGCCAGAACACCGCCGACATAGCCAAACGCCCAGCCCGACCCCGACAGCCGCCCGCGTTCGCCGGGGTCAGGGTGCAGCTCGGGCAGGTAAGAGTTGGTAAATATTGTCGCGAACTCCATCCCGATCAAGCCGATACCGAAAAAGAACAACGCCCAAATAACTGAGAAATCCTGCGGTGCCGTCCACCAAAGCGCGCCAGATCCCACGACATACAGTGCAGAAAATAGCCATATCCACGGCATCCGCTTGCCCGTTGAATCCGCAACCGCCCCAAGCGTGGGTGCCAGGATCGCAATAAGGATGCCCGCAGCCGTCAGGCCATACCCCCAATAGGCTTGCGCCTGCGCCTTGGCGGCCTCGAGCGCCATACCACCCTCGACCAGATTTGCCGTCGCCGTTTGGGCGAAATAGGGGCCGAAAATGAACGTCAAAAGGAGCGTGTTGTAGGGCTGGCTGGCCCAGTCAAAGAAGTACCAGCCCCAGATCTTCTTTCGCGCTGATGTGGCTGCCATGACTGCTCTCTCCTGTTTCAAGCGACGGTAGTGCAGCAACAGGGCGCGACGCAAGTCTGCGAATGGCTCTCCCGCGTAGCGGGAAGGGCGTTTTGATATGTCCTATGACATTCGAACAGGGTCGCTTTTCAAAAGCCTTTTGATTAAAGAAGATCAAGAACAATGCCCCGTTAAGATATTTTTAGGAGACCCTATATGGCGATGATCCGGCTTCTCTATTTCAGCACCGCAGTTCCATCCGTTTCCAAAGCCGATGTCGCAGAAATATTTACCATCGCGGTGCGTGAAAACGAAAAGCACAGCGTCACGGGGGCCTTGGCATATAACGGGCGCAACTTCTGTCAGGTGCTGGAAGGCGAAGAAGCTGACGTACATCGGCTGATCGAAAATATCCGCAATGACGCGCGGCACAGCGGCTTTAAAATCCTCGATGAAAAACAGATCGAAACCCGGCATTTCGCCGATTGGTCGATGCTGAAAGTCGATAGTCTGGATTTCTCTGTCGTCATCAACGCGATGCAAGCGTAAAATAATGCGAATTCGACAAGGGCGAAGGGGCCAAGGCCATGCCGCTCTTGTTCTTTGACGCGGGCGCACCTACGTTCGCGCTGTGCAATGAAAGGCCCCCCCTATGACATCCCTGTTTCAGATCTTGATGCTCTTGCTGAACATCGTTTGGTTCATCATTATCGCGCATGTCATCATGAGTTGGCTGATTAATTTTCAGGTTTTAAACCTTCGTCAACCTTTGGTGGCGCAAGTTTGGGATGGGCTCAATCGCTTGCTGGAGCCCGTCTACGGTCGCGTTCGTAGCATTCTGCCCCAGATGGGCGGGCTTGACCTTGCGCCGTTGGTTGTGCTGATCGCGGTCGCTGTTCTACGGATTCTGCTGATCAACAACGCTGCAATGTTCTACTAATCGGGCATCTGCTGGGGTCTTGGCCCTGCCGGACGCACGGGCAGGGATTGTCCCCTGCCCGCGACTATGAGATTCTGCATGCTGCAGGTTAGATACGGTTGGGTTTTTCATGTCAGGCGCTGCCACGCTACTTCGTGATGTCTTTGGGTTCGATGGCTTCCGTCCCGGTCAGCAAGAGATCGTAGAGGCGGTGACCGCCGGTGAAAATACACTGGCGATTATGCCGACCGGCGGTGGTAAATCCCTGTGTTTCCAGATGCCTGCGTTGCTGCGGGATGGGGTGACAGTCGTTATATCTCCGCTCATTGCGTTGATGCGTGATCAGGTACGCGCCTTGCAAGAGCTTGGCGTTGGGGCCGGGGCGCTGACCTCGGGTAACACGCCCGAAGAAACCGATGCGGTGTGGGAAGGGCTCGAAGCGGGGACGCTCAAGCTGTTGTATATGGCACCCGAACGGCTCGCCGCGGGGTCAGTCACCGGCATGTTAAAGCGTGTCGGCGTGTCATTGATCGCTGTGGACGAGGCGCATTGCGTCAGCCAGTGGGGCCATGATTTTCGTCCCGACTATCTGCGCATTGGTGAATTGCGACGTACGCTGGATGTGCCGCTGGCCGCCTTTACCGCGACGGCGGATGCCGAAACCCAAGCCGAGATCATCCAGAAGCTTTTTGACGGCACCCCGCCACGCGCTTTCCTGCGCGGATTTGACCGCCCTAATATCCACCTGGCCTTTGCTGCCAAGAATGGACCGCGCGCGCAGATTTTGAACTTTGCCAGCGCGCGTAAAGGGCAGTCGGGCATCGTCTATTGCGGCACTCGTGCAAAAACCGAAGGGCTTGCCAAGGCGCTGCGCGACGACGGGCATCTGTCTTTGCATTATCACGGCGGGATGGAAGCAGACGACCGCCGCACGGCAGAACGCCGCTTTCAACAAGAGGACGGGCTGATCGTCGTGGCGACCGTGGCCTTTGGCATGGGGATCGACAAACCGGACATTCGGTGGGTCGCCCATGCCGATCTGCCCAAATCCATTGAAGCTTACTATCAAGAGATTGGTCGCGCGGGTCGCGACGGTGCCCCGGCTGAAACGCTTACGCTGTTTGGTCCCGATGACATCCGTTTGCGGCGCAGTCAGATTGACGAAGGGCTGGCCCCACCCGAACGGCGCGCTGCGGATCATGCCCGATTGAACGCCCTATTGGGGCTTGCGGAAGCGCTGGAATGTCGTCGCCTGAACCTGCTGAAATATTTCGACGAAAGCGACGTGACTTGCGAAAATTGTGACCTCTGCGACTCTCCTGTGGACGTGTTCGACGGCACCACGGCGGTCCGCAAGGCGCTGTCGGCGATGCTGCGCACCGAGGAATGGTTCGGCGCCGGTCATTTGATCGACATTCTGCTTGGCAATGAAACGGACAAAATCCGCGAGCGCGGGCATAGCGATTTGCCGACCTATGGGGTGGGCAAGGAATATGACAAACGCGAATGGCAGGCCGTGTTCAGACAAATGATGGGCCACGATCTCGTGCGCCCTGACGCGGCGCGCCACGGTGCGTTGCGGATGACCGATGCCGCGCTGCCCATTCTACGCGGCGAGGCGTCTATTTCTCTGCGCCGCGACAGTATTCGTGCCGCCGCAGCGCAGCGCCGCCCTGCGGTCAAAGCAATGGTCAGCGACGAAGATGCGCCACTGCTGTCGGCGCTCAAGGCGAAACGTCGGGGGCTCGCAGAGGCCGCGAAAGTGCCCGCATACATCATTTTCAATGACCGCACGCTGATCGAGATGGCCGAGAAACGGCCAGCGACATTGGACGCGATGGCGCGTATCGGCGGTGTTGGGGCGAAAAAGCTCGAGAACTTCGGCGGTGCGTTTCTAGAGGTAATCAACGGCGCTGCGGCCGAAATGCACCCGTCGCGCCGCAAGCTGGCAGGGCGGGCCGCGGGGTCCGTCTTTGATCAGCTGCAAGAAGTCCAAACCACGCTGTCACGGGGCGCGAACGGCGGCGAAAAACCCCTGAGCTGCTCGACGTCGTTACTGGCGAAAGTGGCGCAACTTCACGCGCCGAACCTCGATGCAATAGCGCGTATTCTGGGCGAGAAGCGAACTGAAAGGTTTGGCCCCGCATTTCTGGACGTCCTGCAGCAAGCGGGCTAGCTCTTGCCGCGACCAAATAAGGAAGACCTATGCTGACCGTCATATCTCCTGCCAAAAAAATGGACTGGACCCCCCGCACCGTCAAGATGACGACGCCCGATTTGCACGATGATGCCGTGGCTTTGGTCAAGGTGGCCCGCGCGCTGAGCGTTGGTGATCTGCAATCATTGATGCACCTGAGCGAAAAACTGGCCCAGCTGAATAGCGATCGGTTCGCCTCGTTCGAAGAAAACCCTACCCCTGATACTGTGCGCCCCGCCGCATTTGCCTTTGCCGGCGACACCTACCAAGGGCTCGAGGCGACCAGTTTGGACCCCGATGAAGTGAGCTATGCGCAGGATCATCTGCGAATACTGTCGGGGCTTTATGGCGTACTGCGCCCCTTGGATGCAATTCAGGCCTACCGGCTTGAAATGGGCAGCCGGTTGAAGACGCCGCAGGGTAAATCGCTGTACGATTACTGGGGCGCGCGTTTGTCCGATGCGTTGAACCAGCAGGCAGAGCGGACCAACAGCAGGTTTCTGGTGAACTGCGCCAGTCAGGAATATTTTGGCGCGGTCGACCTGAAGGCGCTGGCCCCCGCTGTCGTGACGCCACAGTTCATGGAAGATAAATCTGACGGCAAAGGTCCAAAAATTGTCAGCTTCTACGCCAAGAAAGCGCGCGGCGCGATGGCGCGGTTCATTGTACAGAACCGGCTTTCCGACGCGGATGCGATCAAGGATTTTGATATCGGCGGGTATGCGTGGCAACCAGATATGTCCACGCCGGAAAAACCCATTTTTGTGCGTCCCTATCCCACCAACTGACCCTCCAGTGGGAAGGCCGAGGGGGGGCAGTACCGTTCCAATAGTGCCACGATCTCCGCCTTGCGTAACGGTTTCGTAAGGAAATGATCCAGACCGGCGGCTAGGATATTGTCCTTCTCGTCCTGAATGACATGAGCGGTCAGGGCGACAATAGGACAGCTGTCGCACGCCCCATTCTCTAACGCGCGAATGGCTGAGGCGGCCTCTTTTCCGTTCATTTTCGGCATGGATATATCCATGAAAACTAGGTCAGGCTGGAAGGATTGAAACAGGTTAACTGCATCCTCTCCATCGACGGCGAGCTGTAAATCAATGTTTAGCCGTTGAAGCATCTTGCGCAGCACGAGCCGGTTGGTTTTATTATCTTCCGCGGCCAGAACCCGCATCGGGCGGGTGCCGGTCGTCGAGGGTGAGGCTTTCGATAGCTCCGCCAGCAGATCGGTGATGTTGATCGGATTTTTCATAATCCGGCGCAAACGCACGCCGCCCGCATTTTCCCGGACTGAATCTGGAGTTTCGCTGTATAAAATCACCTCTGTCGCGGAGAGACGCGCCTGAACGGCGCGCACGAATTCAAGCCCGTCCATATCGGGCAAGATTTGATCAACAAGAACCAGATCCACACTGGCATCCAAGGCTGCCAATCCGCCTGCGCCGGTGGTGCATGTGGTGACCCGTACCCCAATATGTTCCAGGTTGCGCTGAAGAATGGACCGGCAGATCGTTTCCGTTTCGACGATCAGAATGTGTCGGAGAAACGCAGGCGGCATCAGGGTCGGCGTCGCCGCGTCCACTTGCACTTTTAGGGGAAGCTCGAACCCGAAGCAGGACCCCACCTCCGGCTTGGACGTGACCCATATCTCGCCGTTCATTAACTGCACCAACCGTTGGCAGATCGCCAACCCCAGACCGGCCCCTTCTGCAGTCGGGCTCGGCTCGCTGCTGGCCTGGGTGAATTCACCCATGATATGACCGATGATATCAGGGGGGATTCCGATGCCTGTATCCTCGATAGAGACTTTTATCAGCACGTTGTCAGAGTCACGGTCCGGCAGACCCGTGGCCCGAATAAGAATATGCCCGTTTCGCGTAAACTTCACCGCATTTCCCACGAGATTTGTCAGCACCTGTCGAATGCGCCCGGCATCCCCGATCAATTTTCGTGGCAGGAAGAGGTCAAAATCCAAAGCGAGGTCCAGTCCCTTCTGAACTGCCAGCGGTTGCAGCAGCAGCAATACCTCTTGGAAAACGTGTTCTAGATCAAAGGGGGCGGGGTGGATGCTGAGCTGGTCTGCTTCGATCCGGGAAAAATCCAACACGTCGTTGATAATCACCAATAGTGCTTCGCCAGAGGTTTTAATTGTGTCGACATACAACCGCTGGTCCTGCGTCAGCATGGTGTCGCCAAGCACATCTGTCATTCCGACGATCCCGTTCATCGGAGTGCGGATTTCATGGCTCATCTTGGCTAGAAACAAGGATTTCGCACTGTTGGCAGACTCAGCAGTGGCACGGGCGTCGACCAACTGCCGCTGATGCGCGACGCTGTCGGTGATATCGCGGGCGAGTGAAACGGTGTCACCACCTTTGCCGCGTTGATCGACGATTTTGATGTAAGCGCCGTTCCAGAGCTTTACGATGATCGGTTCCGGTGCTCTTTGCTGTGACCGCAGAAGCATCTTGGCGCGCCATTCCTCAGGCGTGTTTCGACCGATGTTAATGATCCCCTCTTCGGTGAGGATGCGCAGGATGGTCGAATAGCTGACGCCGGGCCGGATAACGTCGACACCGTCAAACACCGCGAGATAGGATCGGTTCGCCATAATCATTTCGCTGTGCTTATTAAAAAAGGCAAAGCCGTCGTGGATGGTTTCAATCGAATGCCACAGGCGTCGCTCTGTCAGTTCAACCTGTTCCCGCGCTGCGCAAAGATCGGACATGACGCGTTGGTTTTTATATCGAATATTTTCGACCTCCGCCCGTGTTTCGGAGATTTCTTCACTGACGCGTTGGGCGTGCTGATCAAGTTTTCTTTGGGCGGCACAAAGCTCCGCCTGCTTTCTTTCAAGCCTTGCTTCCGCCTGTTCACGGCGGCGGCGTTCTTGCACAAGCCTATCTGACGTTTTCATCCAACGCTCCGAATCCTCCTTGTCTGCACAGGAGAATGAAGCATTGCAGGTGAATAACTGCTTAACCGGTTCAGCGTTTTACACGCAATATGCGCGGTTTCGTGGTTAACGTTGTCCTTCGCGCAGCCATGCCGCAAGGATCAGCGCACTGCCAAGCAAAAGAACAAGCCACGCCGGAAGGATCGGCATCTGGCGCACGTCCCGCGTTTCATAGGCATTCCGAGGTGTGAGCCCAATCCATCCACGACCCGCAGCGGGGCGACCGACACGTACGTCGCGGATACGGGGCAGACCCTCTTCGATCCGCGCGACGCCGCCGCGTGCGGGGGCCAGTACGGGGGTCAGGGTTTCATCGCTCGCGATCGTTTCGACAAACTCTTTCGGGGCGGCAGGGCCCAAGCCGATCACGGCACTTTGGTCACCATTTTCAAGCCGATATAGCCCAATCTCGGGCCCATCGTACACGCCTTCGAATACGCCGGGAGATGTGGGTGACAGTGCAAGCTGCGCGGTGCTGCCATTGGGATTGGTGATGGTGACAGGAGGAATTTCATCGCCAAGGGTACGGCGGGTGATGCGCATGGTCTGGCCATCGGCGTTTGCGGTCAGCGCCTCTTCTTCCAGCTCTGGTTCTTTCATCATCCAGTGGGCCAGACGCCGCAGCAGTTCAAGCTGCGGCCCGCCGCCTTCATAGCCGCGGTTCCAAAGCCACGCATGATCCGATGTCATCAGCGCAACGCGCCCTTCTTCGACCCGGTTCAGGATCAACAGCGGTCGGTCGCCTTCGCCCGTCATCACGACATCTCCCAAGGGGTCCGTCACGTCGATCTGCCGCAGCCAGCGGCCCCATGTGTCCTGTTCGGGCAAGCCGCTGGTGACCGGATGGCGGTGGCCCAGTTCAGAGACCAAAGGGCGGTACGGCTGTTCGATCACCCGCGCGGTAGGCGTGGCGGGCAGCACGTCTCCCAATGGGGACCGATAGATGCTGTCGGCACTGGCGAAATCCGCGCCGGCTGCGACCAGTACGGCCCCGCCGCCGCGCACATAATTCGCGACGTTTTCCAGATACAGCGACGGTAGGATGCCGCGTCGTTTATAGCGGTCAAAGATAATCAGATCGAAATCCTCGATCTTTTCCATGAACAATTCGCGGGTGGGAAAGGCGATCAGGGACAGTTCGTCCACCGGCACGCCATCCTGTTTTTCGGGCGGACGCAGGATCGTAAAGTGCACCAGATCGACAGAACTGTCGGATTTCAGTAGGTTGCGCCATGTGCGCCCGCCCTGATGCGGTTCGCCGCTGACCAGCAGAACGCGCAGCCGGTCCCGTACGCCATTTATCTGGATCAACGCAGAATTGTTGCGGTCGGTCAGCTCTCCTGCGGCCTCGGGCAGCGAGAACCGGATCACATTGCGACCGCTGTGGGGCAGGGTCACGGGCAATTCGAGGTCTTGGCCTACCGGCACGCGGAAGGTTTGCGGCGGCTCCCCATCGACCGAAATTTCAAGCGGTGCCAGCGCATCTTTTTGCGGGGCGGCACCAAGGTCGTCGATGCGCAGGGTCAGGATTACCGGTTCGCCGATGATGGCAAAGGCCGGGGCGTTGCGTACGGACAGGCGGCGATCCCAATCGCTTTGCTTTCCGGTCATCAGCAGGTGCATCGGCGCGGGCAGATCCACAGGTAGATCAGCGTCATGGATACGTCCGTCGCTCAGTGTCAGAATCCCAGCGATACGGGCGCGCGGTTCTTCAGCCAGCACCTCTGATAGCGCAGTCATCAGCTGCGTACCGCTGTCCCCTTCGCCGTCCGGCACGGTCACGCGGCGCAGTTCGGTGTTGTCGCGGGTCGCGATCTGGGCGGCCAGCGTATCTGCGGCAGTGCTGGTTTGTGCGGGGCGATCCGCGAGTTTCTGACTGGCGCTTGCGTCTTCCAGCATCACGACAATATCCGTGAGCGGCGCACGATCTTCTTGTTGGACGGAGGGGCCGGCGAGGGCCGCAAGAATAACGACCATCGCCGCCCCGCGTAGCGCCCAACCCTGCAACCCGCGCAGCACTGCCAAGGCCACGGCGGCCAGCGCCAGTGCCGCAACCAGCGCCAACACTGGCAAAGGGATGAGCGGATCGAATATAATGCTCGACGTCATTGGCCCAACCTGTCCAGCAGCGCAGGCACATGGACCTGATCGGATTTATAGTTACCGGTCAGCACATGCATGACCAGATTGACGCCAAACCGATATGCCAATTCGCGTTGACGTTCCCCCGCAAAGCCGCGCCCGATGGGTACCATCGGGGCACCGTTCGGCGACACGGCCCAAGCCGCGGCCCAATCGTTGCCGCCAATCACAACCGGGCTGACGCCATCGTTGAGATTGCGAAATGGCATTCCTTCTACCTGCTCTGCATCGGGGGGCGATGCCTCTACCCACAGATCGCGCCCGCTGTGCCGACCAGGAAAATCCTGCAGCAAATAGAAAGTGCGGGTCAGAACGTGATCCGCAGGCAGGGGCTCTAGCGGCGGGATGTCCAGCGGGGCGGCGAGGTCTTGCAGCTTGCGGCCATTGGGGCTGGCGGCTCCGAATCCCGCGATATTCGCATCACGCGTGTCAAACAGGATCATCCCGCCGGACCGCAAATAGGTGTTCAGCTTGGTATAGGCCGCATCCGAAGGGCGGGGCTGCTCTGGCGTGATGGGCCAATAAAGCATGGGGAAGAACGCAAGCTCGTCCCGTTCGAGATTGACGCCGATGGGATTGGCGGGTTCAACCGACGTGCGGAAATAGAGCGTATCCGACAGCCCACGCAATCCGGCATCTGACATCTCGTCGACCGACGCGTTGCCGGTGACTACATAGGCCAGCGTCATCTCTGCCGTGGCGTTGAGGGCAAAGCTGTCGTCTGCCTGCGCATCAGCCTGCGTCGGCCCATAGATCAGCGCGGCAAGGATCAGACCTGCGGCATTGCTGTGTTTCAGAAGCCGCCCAGACAGGGACAGCGACGCGACAACATCGGCCAGCAACAGCAGAATCGACAGCGACAACAGCCATCCGGCAAGCGGCCGTTCATCCACGACATCAAGCCCGCGCACTGGCACGTCCGCAGGCCACGTTGCAGGCCCAAGCGTGGTATCAGCCACCACCACGTTGCGCGCAATACGCCTGTCGCCAGAGGCATAGACCCCCGGCTGCAAATTCGGCCCCGCAGGGGCATCCGCCAGATCAGCGCCATCCACACCCGGCAGCGTGCCCGCGTCGGACAACGTGCCGAACCCGTCCATTACCCGCAGGGGTGTCCACGTCGTCCCTTGCAGCTCCGAGGCCTCGATACCGGCTGAAGATGAAGAAATCGCTAACCGTTCCATCATCTGCACAAATAGCCCCGACAGCGGCAGCGTTGACCATTCGGCTGTAGCGGTTACGTGAAACAAGATGATCTGCCCCTGACCCAGTTGCTTGCGTGTGACGAGCGGCGTGCCATCGCTGAGCGCCGCGATCACGCGGTCCGACAGGGTGGGATCGGGCTGTGCGACGACCTGCGCGGATACAGTCACATCCTCCGGTATTTCCAATCCGAAAAACGGAGAGGTTTCGCGGAAAGCATCGAGTGTTTTAGGGGCTCCCCAGCTCATCGCGCCGCCAACGCTTCGGCCGCCAGACCGCAGGCGCACGGGCATCAGCGGGTCTTCGGTGTCGCGGCTGATATCGCTGGCGGCAATGCGTGGCCCAGCAAAACGGACCAACATCCCGCCCGCTTCGATCCAGTCGAGCAGCGGTGCCTGTTCTGCCTCGGACAGGGTCGCGATATCGGCCAGCACGATCACATCGGGGTTGGCGGGCAGCACATCGCCAAGCGCGCCGTCAATCAGATCGGCGGCGGGGGCCAAGGCTTGTTCGATATAATGTAGCGGCGACAGCAGCTCTAGCCCCTCGCGGTTCTCGCGCCCGGCAATCAGCCCGACCTCGCGCCGCCGCAACGCATCGTCCACAAGCGTTGTCGCCCCGGCCGAGCGTTGGCCTGCAATGTCAAACCGGGTGATCCGGGCGCGCAGTTCAGCGGGGAGCGACAGGGCGGCGGTGGCCTGCGTCGATCCCGCTTCGAATGTGGCGGGCACACTGGCGAGGGTGCGCATATTCCCCGCCGGATCGCGGCCCTGTGCATTGATTGTCACGGCACGTTCGGCAGTGGGCAGGGCGCGTTTGACGGTAAGGGTGATCGCCCCGTCCTCATAGGTTGCGGGCGCCATCGCCAGCACATCGGCGCCGGTCTGGTACACCTCTACGCTGCCCTGATTCTGTAACGCCTCAAGCATCGCATCGCGCCCGTCATAGGCGAGCCCGTCACTGAACCAAACCGTATCGAACCCGCCCAGTGTGTTGGTAATCTCAATCGCGCGGTCGATATCGGTGGGGGCGGGTTGCCATGGTGCGGGCTTGAACCCGGCCAGCCGGCTGCGCCCTGCGTCGGCAGACTGAAAGGCGGGTGCCTCTGGTCGGGTGAGGGTCAGGAAGCCAACGGTGCGTCCGGCGCGCGCCGCACGGGTCAGCTGCGCCTCGAGCGCTTCGGTTTGTTGCGGCCAACGGGTAGCACCCGCCCACGACCCGTCAAGTACGATCAGCAGCGGGCCGGTGCCTTGGGTCTGTTCCTCTTGCGGGTTCAGGATAGGTCCAGCCAGCCCGATAATCAGCGCCGCCACGGCAAGCATGCGCAAAAACAGCAGCCACCACGGCGTGCGGTCCGACACGCTTTCGGCATCGCTGAGGCCGAGTAAAAGCGCCACGCCGGGAAAACGGCGGCGGATCGGCGCAGGTGGCACAGCCCGCAAGATCAGCCACAGGATCGGCAGCGCCAGAAGCGCAAGCAGCATCCAAGGCGCGGTAAAACCGATACCCCCGAACACGGTCATGCCGCCCCCCCGCTGCGCGTATCCAGCGCACCATACAGCCACAGCAGTGCCGATTGCGCCGTGCTGTCAGTGTGGTGCAGCCCGTACTGCCAGCCGGTCAGGGCGCAAAGTTGCTGCAGCTCTGCCTTACGTTCGGCGAGCCGTTCAAGATAGCGGTGTTTCAGGTCGTTCGCCTTCAACGTTTCATGACGCAAGGTGCCGCCGACGCTTTCAAAGATGGTGCGGCCGGTAAACGGGAAGGCCTCTTCCGAGGGGTCAAGCACATGGAGCAACACGCCCCGCACGCCGCGGTCGGCGGCCTTGGTCAGGGCTGTGGCGACTCCCGCAAGATCGCCCATGAAGTCAGAGATAAATACAGCCCGCGCTTGGGGGATCATGGCACGGTGCTCGGGCGGCGCATAATCCGCGGCGTCGTCCTGACACAGCGCTTCGGCAAGTCGCAAAATCTGGGGCCTGCCCGACCGTGGAGGCAGGGCGCTGCCGGTCAGGCCGACGCGTTCACCGCCCCGTTGCAGCAAAACCGCCAGCGCCAGTCCCAGCAGCCGTGCGCGGTCAGCTTTCTGATCCAGCGCGGCGGTCGAGGCAAAGCGCATCGAGGCCCCCTGATCGACCCAAAGCATGACCGACTGCGCGATCTGCCATTCGCGTTCGCGCACAAATTCATGGTCCCCCATCGCCGAACGCCGGTGGTCAATGCTGCGCCGGCTGTCGCCGACCTGTGCCGGCCGGTATTGCCAGAAGTCATCCCCCACCCCTGCGCGACGACGTCCATGCGCGCCCAGCAGAACCGCGCCGGCCAGATGCTCTGCACGGGCCAGCAGCGCGGGCAAACGGGCTGCTTGCTCCTCGGATTGGATGCGAAGGGTGTCGGGGCTGTTCACGCCGCGGCCTTTTTCCCGATCAGGCTGGCCGTGGTTGCGTCGATCAACGTGTTCAGGCTGTCACCCCGTGCGCGCGCGGCAAAGTTCAGTGCCATTCGGTGCATCAAAACGGGGCGGGCCATATCAATCACATCTTCGGCCGAGGGGGCCAACCGCCCTTGTAGCAAGGCGCGCGCCCGCACGGTCAACATCAACGCCTGCGCAGCACGGGGGCCGGGGCCCCACGCCACGGTATCGCGCACGTGTCGGCTGGCGTCGGGACCGTCAGGGCGGAAGGCGCGGACCAGATCAAGGATCAGCTCGACCACGGATTCACCGACCGGCATCTGCCGCAGCAGCGTTTGCGCGGCCAGCAGCTCTGACGTGGTAAACACAGCCGTGGCCTGCGCATCGGTATCGCCCGTGGTCGCCATTAGGATATCGCGTTCTGTATCGCGGTCGGGATAGGCGACGTCGATCTGCACGAGGAAACGATCAAGCTGGGCCTCGGGCAGCGGGTAGGTGCCCTCTTGTTCAATCGGATTCTGGGTGGCGAGCACGTGAAACGGATGCCCCAAGGCGCGGTCCTGTCCAGCGACGGTCACAGTTTTTTCCTGCATCGCCTGCAACAACGCGGATTGAGTGCGCGGCGAGGCGCGGTTGATCTCGTCCGCCATCAGCAGTTGGCAAAAAATCGGGCCTTCGACAAAACGGAATGCGCGGGTGCCGTCGGCGGCGGTGTCCAGCACCTCTGACCCCAGAATATCGGCAGGCATCAGATCGGGCGTGAACTGGACCCGATTGCCATCCAACCCCATCACTGTGCTGAGCGTTTCGACCAACCGCGTCTTGCCCAGTCCTGGCAGACCGATCAGCAACCCGTGCCCGCCACACAGCAGCGCCGTCAGTGTCAGATCAACGACCCACTCCTGTCCGATAAAGCGCCGGTTGATCGACGCCTTGGCCTCGGCCAGCTTTTCGCCAAGCGTCTCGATTTCTGCTACCATATCGCGGGCTTGGGTCATGACTTTTGCGTCCTTGGGGTTATATCAGTTAGATGTAAGTGTATCGTGTGAACAGGAAATGGCAAAAGCAATGAGTGGACAAAAAACCGTGACCCCAACAGCAGAAAGCCTTGCCGCGTCTGTTTCCGCCGCCAAAACACGCGGATTGCCGCCGGTAGAGAAGTGGAACCCCCCGTTTTGCGGCGATCTGGACATGGAGATCAAACGCGACGGCACCTGGTTCTATCAAGGCACTCCGATTGGCCGCATGGGGCTGGTAAAGCTGTTCGCATCGATTCTGATCCGTGAAGACGACGACTATTTCCTTGTGACGCCGGTTGAAAAGGTCGGCATCAAGGTCGAAGATGCCCCCTTTGTCGCCATCGATTTCGAGGCCGAAGGCAGCGGCACCGATCAGACGCTCACGTTCCAGACCAACCTTGGGGATATCGCGGTTGCTGGCCCCGATCTGCCGATCCGTATCGAGCGTGCCCCCGAAACCGGAGAGCCGGCACCCTACGTCCGTATCCGCCGCAACCTAGAGGCGCTGATCGACCGCAAAAGCTTTTACCGGCTGGTCGAACTGGGTCAGCACCACGAGGGCTGGTTCGGCGTATGGTCCGGCGGCAGCTTCTTTGGCATCATCCCGTCGGGCGAACTGCCTGACTGATTTCGGTGCGCGAAAAGCGCCCCGCTGCGACGCGCGACACTGAATGCCAAGATTGGGCCCGGTGCGAAACAGGTCTCGCGGAGCAAAGGCAGCCCTCACTGGATAGCGCTCACCTAGACAAACGGCAAAGGCGCTTAATGCGCCTCCGCCCAGTTTGACCCTATCCCTGCGTCCACCGTCAGCTTTACGTCCAGTTTGACCACCGGATCGGCTGCGTTTTCCATCACATGACGCGCGGCGTCGATCAGAGCATCTTCGGCCCCTTTTTCCACCTCGAACAGCAGTTCATCGTGCACCTGCAGCAGCATCGTGGCGGGCAGGCCCTTGATCGCGTCGGGCATGCGGATCATCGCGCGGCGGATCACGTCTGCGGCTGTCCCCTGGATCGGCGCGTTAATAGCGGCCCGTTGGGCGAACCCCGCGCGGGGGCCTTTGGCGCTGATCTCTGGCGTGTGGATTTTGCGTCCGAACAGGGTCTGCACAAAGCCATGCTCTTTCGCAAACGCTTTGGTGTCGTTCATATAGGTGCGGATGCCGGGGAAACGTTCGAAATAACGGTCAATGAAGCCCTGTGCCTCGGCCCGCGGAATGCGCAGGTTGCGCGCCAGGCCAAAGCCCGAGATGCCATAGATCACGCCAAAGTTGATCGCTTTGGCCTGACGGCGCACGTCCGATGTCATTTCATCGAGCGGAACGCCGAACATTTCTGATGCGGTCAAGGCGTGAATGTCGATGCCGTCCTGAAAGGCCTGCTTGAGCTCAGGGATGTTGGCAATATGCGCCAGAATCCGAAGCTCGATCTGGGAATAGTCCAGCGCGACCAGCACTTTACCCGGCTCGGCAACAAAGGCCTCGCGGATGCGGCGGCCTTCTTCGGATCGGATCGGGATGTTTTGCAGGTTCGGATCGGTCGACGCCAGCCGGCCCGTCGATGCCCCCGCGATGGAGTATGAGGTGTGTACGCGTCCGGTGTCAGGGTTGATGTGGTCCTGAAGCGCGTCGGTGTAGGTCGATTTCAGCTTCGACAGCTGCCGCCAGTCCAGCACACGTGCGGGCAAGTCATGCTCTGTCGCGAGGTCCTCAAGCACGTCGGCACCGGTGGCATAGGCCCCCGTCTTGCCCTTTTTGCCGCCTTCCAGCGCCATCTCGTCAAACAGGATCTCACCAAGCTGCTTGGGCGATCCGACATTGAATTTGCGACCGGCGAGTTGATAGATTTCATCCTCAAGCCCTGCCATCTTCTGCGCAAAGGCATTCGACATCCGGCTCAGCGTATCGCGGTCCACCTTGACGCCAGACCGTTCCATCGCGGCCAACACAGGCACCAAGGGACGCTCAAGTGTTTCATACACCTTCGTCACCTCGACGCGGTGCAGCTGCGGCTTGAACAGCTGCCACAAACGTAGAGTAATATCCGCATCCTCGGCAGCATATTTCACCGCATCGGCCAGCGGGACCTTATCAAAGGTGATCGCGGATTTACCTGAGCCCAACAAAGGTTTGATCGGGATCGGTGTGTGCGACAGGTACCGTTCTGACAGCGTGTCCATCCCGTGCCCGTGCAGCCCGGCGTGCATCGCATAAGACAGCAGCATCGTATCGTCGATCGGGGCGACATTGATGCCGAGTTGCCCAAATATCTTGCTGTCGTATTTCATGTTTTGCCCGATTTTCAGGATCGCGGGATCCTGCAACATCGGGGTCAACAGGCGCAGCGCCTCTTCAAGCGGGATCTGCCCCTCGGCCAAATCGTCAGAGCCAAACAGATCATCGCTGCCACGCGCCTTGTGGATGAGCGGGATGTAGCAGGCTTTGCCGGGTTCGACGCAAAGCGAAACGCCGACCAGCTGCGCGACCATATCGTCCAGCCCCGTGGTCTCTGTATCGACGGCGACATAGCCGAATTCGTAAATCCGCTCGATCCAGGCCTGCAGGGCCTCTGTGTCGCTGACGTGTTCATACAGGTCTGCGTCAAAGGGCACGTCCGCCGCGGCGGGGGCATCGGCCGGGACCGGTGCGTCCGCGATGGTGGGGGCCTCTTTGCCCAACACCTCGGCCACGCGTTTTGACAGTGTGCGAAACTCCATCTCGGCAAGGAAACCGAGCAGCTGCTCGGCGTCGGGGTCGCGTACCTCGAGGTCGTCCAGCGTAAAGTCCAGCGGCGTATTCTCGTCCAGCTGAACCAGATCGCGGGACAGGCGGATTTGATCTGCGTGGTCGATCAAGGTCTGCCGGCGTTTGGGCTGTTTGATCTCGCCCGCGCGTTCAAGCAACGTATCAAGATCGCCATATTCGTTGATCAGCAGCGCGGCGGTCTTGATCCCGATTCCGGGTGCGCCAGGCACGTTATCGACGGAATCCCCGGCCAGGGCTTGCACATCAACCACACGGTCGGGGAACACGCCGAATTTCTCGAACACGCCATCACGGTCGATGCTTTTGTTCTTCATCGCATCCAGCATTTCGACGCCGCCGCCGACCAACTGCATCAAATCCTTGTCCGAACTAATGATGGTGCAGCGCCCACCCGCGGCACGGGCCTGCACGGCGAGCGTCGCGATGATATCATCCGCCTCATAGCCTTGCTTCTCCTTGCACGCGATGTTGAAGGCTTCGGTGGCGGTGCGGGTCAGGGGGATCTGCGGACGCAGGTCTTCGGGCATGGCCTCACGGTTGGCCTTGTACTTGTCGTACATGTCATTGCGGAAGGTGTGGCTGCCCTTGTCGAAGATCACGGCCACATGGGTTGGCGCATCGGGCCCGGTGTTGCCTTCGACATAGCGCTGCAACATGTTGCAAAAACCGGCCACGGCTCCGATCGGCAGCCCGTCCGATTTGCGCGTCAACGGCGGCAGCGCGTGGTAGGCGCGAAAAATAAACGCCGACCCGTCGATCAGATGCAGATGGTGACCCTTGCCAAATGTGCCGGACATGTCGGTGCTCCTCTTTCAGACAAGCCTTCTTTTGTCACGAAGCAGCCAAACTCTCCAGCGGCCAATTGATAGGGACCGGCTTCATTTTGCCACTTAAACTCCCCGCGGAGCGTCCCACGTCAGCGGCGATCGCTTTGGTAAAGTTGATAGGACAGGCTGACCGAAAGAGGCAGCGGCGTCCAACGCCCAAAACGCAAGCCCGCCGCACGCAGCTGGTCGCCGATCCAGACATTACAGGTGCGCAGGATGCTAAAACGCCCCTCGGCCGCAAAGAATCCGTCTGTGGTGGTATACCCTGTGACCCCCACGCGTTCGGGCAGGCCATCGGGCCCGAGTGTAAACTCGGACCAGACATTATCTACCAGCGTGCGATACTGCCGTTCGGTCATGGCGACGCTCCGGCGTTTTATCTGCTGGTTTATTGGGCCGATCACGTCAATCCGCAAGACTGCGTCATCGCCGATAACACCGCGCCAGACATTGCCGGGCTTCAGCTCGCGATAGGTCGGGGTTTGCGTATAAAACTTGCGCGCGCCCCAGCCGATCACCAGCCAGCGCGCATCAGGGTGCGATAGCGGCACGCCACGCGCCTCGAGAGATGCAAAACGCGGCCGCGAAATGTCATCGAGCGGGATCAGCAGATCGTAATGGATCGGTCCGTGGATCAAAAGCACGTCGCGCGAGGGCATCGCACGGTCTTGGGCTACGCCGGGCGCCCAGACGGCACCGATAAGGGCAGCACTCACAAAACACACTGGCAAAAGCGCAAGTGCGCCCAGCCATCGTAACGCTTTGGTCAGACTTTGCCCTCAAACTCGGCGTGGATGAACTTGCAGTCGCAGTACCCACATTCGACCCAGCCTTTGTCTTGCGGGATTTGCAGCCAGACGCGCGGGTGCCCCAAGGCTCCCTCGCTGCCGTCACAGGCGACGCGCCAGGTGGTCACAATGCGGGTTTCCGGTGCTTGGAATGTCATGCTGTCGTCCTTGGCTTTGATGCGCCCATCTTATGACCAAACCGCGCCGGCAGGGCAAGGGTGCGCCGCGTGATTTGGCCAGCGCCAGCTTACAAGTTTGTAATCTGCAATGAATTAGGTTCACCATCCGTCTCAGAGCCGCTAAAAGACGGAAAACCACTGAAAATCTTCGGAGCGGTCTTAGGATGAACACCCCAAAACCTGTCGTATTATGCATTCTGGATGGGTGGGGCCTGTGCGATGATCCCAAAGGGAACGCACCGCTGCTGGCCAAAACACCGCATTTCGACCGGATCATGCAAAGCTGTCCCTCGGCCACGCTGACTACCTTTGGCCCTGACGTCGGGTTGCCACAGGGGCAGATGGGGAACTCCGAAGTGGGGCATACCAATATCGGGGCCGGTCGGGTGGTGGCGATGGATCTCGGTCAGATCGATTTGGCTATCGAAGAGGGGGCGTTTGCGAAGCATCAGCCTTTGATCGATTTTATTGCGACGCTGAAAAAGACTGGCGGTACGGCCCATCTGATGGGGCTGGTGTCTGACGGCGGCGTGCACGGGCATCTCACGCATATGATCGTCGCGGTGCACGCGATTTGCGATCACGGTGTTCCGGTGGTGATCCACGCTTTGACGGACGGGCGCGATGTGGCTCCACGGTCGGCACTGGGCTATTTCGAGACGTTGCAAGCCGCCTTGCCCGACGGGGCGTCCATCGCGACAGTGTTGGGGCGCTACTTTGCGATGGACCGCGACAACCGCTGGGACCGCGTGGCCAAAGCCTATGAGGCGATCGTGCTGGGCAAGGGCCGTGCCGCGCCGACCGCGTCCGCTGCGGTGACGGATGCCTACGGGTTGGAAGAGAACGACGAATTTATTACGCCCACGGTGTTGCATGGCTATGAGGGTGTGCAAGATGGGGACGGGGTGTTTTGCCTGAATTTCCGCGCCGATCGCGCGCGCGAAATCATGTCGGCGCTTGCAGCTCCTGATTTTGATGCGTTCGACACGGGAGCGCGGCCAGCGTGGTCTGCGGTCATGGGCATGGCGGAATATTCCGATGCGCATATGGCGTTCATGACCACCATGTATCCCAAGCCCGAGATCGTGAACACGCTTGGCGCATGGGTTGCGCAGCATGGCCTGCGCCAGTTCCGTCTGGCCGAGACAGAGAAATACCCCCATGTGACGTTCTTCCTGAACGGCGGCGCGGAAACCCCGACGATAGGCGAAGACCGCTTTATGCCAAAGTCGCCGAATGTGGCGACCTATGATTTGCAGCCCGAGATGTCATGCGGCGAGGTGACCGACCATTTCGTGCAGGCGATCAAGGACCGTTATGACTTGATCGTGGTGAATTACGCGAACCCCGACATGGTGGGGCACACCGGCGATCTGGATGCCGCCATTGCCGCCTGCGAAGCGGTGGATACGGGCCTTGGCCGTGTGCTTGAGGCGCTAGAGGACGTCGGCGGTGCGATGATCGTCACCGCGGACCATGGCAATTGCGAGACGATGATTGACCCCGAAACCGGCGGGGCGCACACGGCACATACATTGAACCCCGTGCCGGTTGCGGTAGTGGGCGGGCCCGAAGGGGCCAGTCTGCGCACAGGTCGGTTGGCCGATCTGGCCCCCACGGTCTTGCAGCTGATGGGACTGGACCAGCCGGTAGAGATGACGGGAAAGTCCTTGCTCGAATGATCCGCCTTTGTGCCCTTGCTCTGATGTTCTGGCCCGTCAGCGTGTTTGCGCAGACAGAGGCGGCTGAGCAGGCACGTCGTGCGATGGCCGATCTTGAGGCGGCTTCTGCCCAGTTGGATGCAGCGGATGGGGCGCGGGACCGTGTTCAGGCACTCACCCAGACCATTCAGGCGTTTGAAACGGGTCTTGGTGCCATGCGCGAGGGGCTGCGTCAGGCGGCGATCAACGAAGCCCAGCTGAGCAAGAAACTACAGGCCCGCGATGGCGAGGTCGCGCAGTTGCTGGGGGTGCTCCAAAGCATTGGCGGCAACCCGTCGCCCACGTTGTTCCTGCACCCCGAAGGGCCTGTAGGCACGGCGCGCGCGGGCATGTTATTGGCAGAGCTGACACCCGCGCTGAACACCCGCGCCGATGTGTTGCGGCAGGATTTGCAAGACGTCCAGACGCTGCGCACCCTTCAAACCGATGCGGCACAGCGCCTGCAGGACGGGCTGACCGAAATCCAGCGGGCCCGTACTGAATTGAATCAGGCTATGGCCAACCGAACCGACTTGCCCAAACGCTTTAGCGAAGACCCGGTCCGCACCGCGATCCTGATTTCCTCCTCGGAAACACTGTCGGGGTTTGCCAGCGGCCTTTCGGAAATGACCTCTGAGCCAATCCCGGATGGGCCGGCTGATTTCGAAGGGCAGAAGGGCGAGCTCGCCATGCCGGTGCAAGGCGTGATCCTGCGCCGCGCCAATGAAACCGATGCCGCAGGGGTGACACGCCCCGGTATTATCCTTGCCACACGCCCGCGTGCCATCGTGACATCGCCAACAGCGGCAACAATCCGCTACACCGGCGCCCTTTTGGACCTTGGCAACGTGGTCATTCTTGAACCGCGGGCCGGCGCGTTGTTTGTGCTGGCGGGGCTGGATGTGGTCTATGGCGAGGCAGGACAGGTGATCGCGGCGGCAACGCCTATCGGTCTGATGGGCGGCCCGACCGGGGTAAATCAACAGGCGCTCTCACCAAATGGTGATGGGGCTGGCATAGAGCGTTCAGAAACGCTCTATATAGAAGTAAGAGAGAACAATGTTCCGCAGGACCCGTCAGACTGGTTCCGAACTGATAAGGATGGATAAACGATGAAGAAGTTCGTGATGGCTGCCGTGGGCGGTACGCTGGCAGGGGTAATTGCCACGACGCAGATTGCGGGCCCCTTGCTGGCACAGGAAACTGAAAAGAACAGCAACGTTTATGAACAGCTTGATCTGTTCGGCGACATCTTTGAACGCATCCGCGCGCAATACGTCGAAGAGGTCGACACCGAAGAGCTGGTAGAGGCCGCGATCAACGGCATGCTTACCTCGCTTGATCCACACTCCAGCTACCTGTCGCCGAAAGACGCGTTGAAGATGCGCGACCAGACGCGCGGAGAATTCGGCGGACTTGGCATCGAGGTGACGCAGGAAGAGGGTTTCGTCAAAGTTGTTTCCCCCATCGACGGCACGCCTGCCTCTGAGGCAGGAATCGAAGCGGGCGATTTCATCACCCATGTGGACGGCGAAAGCCTGCTGGGGCTGACGCTGGATGACGCCGTTGAGCTGATGCGCGGACCTGTCGGGTCCGAAATCGCGATCACCGTAGTGCGCGAAGGCGAGACAGAGCCGTTTGACGTGTCGCTGGTGCGCGATACAATCCAGCTGACTGCGGTGCGGGCGCGTACCGAGGGCAACGCTGTTGTTTTGCGTGTCACGACGTTCAACGAACAGACCTACCCCAAGCTGAAAGAAGGTCTGGACGAGCAGGTCGAGGCCGCCGGCGGCATCGAGAATGTCAGCGGCTTTGTCGTTGATCTGCGCAACAACCCCGGTGGGTTGCTGAATCAGGCCATCGCTGTGTCAGATGCTTTCCTTGAAGAAGGCGAGATCGTCAGCACCCGTGGCCGTGATGCGGCGGATGGCGATCGCACTAACGCGACCCCCGGCGATCTGGCCGAGGGTAAGCCGATTGTCGTGCTGATCAACGGCGGCTCTGCCTCGGCTTCCGAGATCGTTGCCGGTGCCTTGCAAGACCACCGACGCGCGATTGTGGTGGGCACAAAAAGCTTTGGTAAAGGGTCGGTGCAAACGATCATGCCGCTGCGCGGTGAAGGGGCGATGCGCCTGACCACGGCGCGGTACTACACGCCGTCGGGCCGCTCTATCCAGGCGCTCGGGGTGTCCCCTGACATCATCGTCGCACAGCCTCCGACCAAACCTGCGGACCCCGAAGACGAGGATACAGCAGCACGCCCCCTGCGTTCCGAAGCAGACCTGCGCGGCAGCCTCAACAACGACAGCCTGACCGACGATCAGGTCGACCAAATCATGGAAGACCGTGCCAAGGCCGAAAAAGCTGCGTCCTTGCGCGAAGAGGATTACCAGTTGGCCTATGCCATCGACATCCTCAAAGGCCTGTCCGCACTCGGCCCGAAAAAGTAAACATCTCACTCAGAAGCTATGCAAAAGGCCGGTCCGCAGTCATGCGGGCCGGCTTTTTGGTTCTATCTGATTTTTTCAAATCGCTCTGTGGTGGCGGCATCCCGAGCCCCATCATAGGGTTGGCGCACACAGCGCCCGTCAGCTGGTTTCGACGCAATGCCGCCGGAAGGCCCGTTTAAGCATATCCAGCTCTGCACGCAGCAAATCCACCTCGGCACGCAGGTTCGGGCCCGTCACCTCGTCCCCGATCAGGGTGATGCTGGCCAGTGTTGTGCCCGATGTCCGATCTGCGACCAGCAGGGTGTGGATGCCGTCGGCAATTGCTGCAGCGGGAACGGGGATGCTGAGCACCCAATGGTCAGACCCCGCGTTATGTACCAGCTTTATGCCCGCTACGTCGGCATCTGCGTGGGTGACTGCAAGATCGGGTTGGGCGTCGCCCGCGCCGGTGACGATCCCTTGCCACGTGCCATCGATCATATGGGTCTTGGTGAGGGTCAGGTTGCTCATGCGGGGTTCCTATAGCTGGGCACGCGGGCGGCGCGAAAAGGTCAGGTCACGCAGCATGATCTGGTTCATCTCGGGGCCTTCAAAAATTAGGTCGATCCAGGCTTTCTCCACGCGTTTTTCGTTCAGGTTGGAATACGCGAGGTCGAACTCTGCGGTGATCTCGGTTTTGTCTAGCGGCAGCTCCTGAACCATTTGTTCGGTATTGGGGCCGTGGCGGATATTGAGACGGGCGAAGATCTCGATGGGTTTTTCCATCTCGATCACAGCATCTACACGCAGGACATGGGTCCGCTTAAGCCCCTCGACGCAGTCATCCGGCAAATCCAGAACCAGCGACAGGAACGACCCGTCAAACCGATAGACCTCCAGCCTCAGCCCATAGGGTGCCAGATGGGTCTCTTCGAGGTTGCGGATTTGCCGGATGCCCAATTCTGACAGGATGCAGTCGTGAAAGATCGTGACCTCATCGCCCATGGTCGCTTTGGGCTGAACGGACGACAGACCAGACTGCGCCAAAGGTGCGCGCCACAGCTGCGGACGCCAAGACCAGTCAGTGTTATGGGGCCGAGAGAACGTGTCAGAGCCGATGCGGGGCAGGGCAAGTCGGTCTTCGGCGGTATAGATCAGCTTGTCGAGATGTCGGCGCAACGCGCGCGCGTGACCCGCTTGCTTGCGCAGCACCGAGATGTCGGTGTGGGGGGCACGGTCTGCCTTGGCTGACCAGCGGCGGGTGAACCGCGCGATCATGGCGCTGTCGATCAGCTTTTTCCCAAGTTTGCGCATGGTGCCTGTTGCCCCGATTAAGGATTGGGTTGTTGGTTGTACCCTACCGGCTGCGGCTTGGGGGCACAAATGAAATGGGCGGGGTGTAATTGGCGTGTTAATTGCGCTTGGCGACAGTGGTTTGCGCGGGTGCGCTTGCCTTCATGCTACGGGTGATCAACTGAGACAACACCCCGCGCCCTGAGGCGCTTGCGATATCGCCGCGTTCCGGACCGTAGACCGCGATGCCGGCGGTCTGTGTGCCCATCCGTGCCACGCCGCGCCATTGGTTCGGGGAAAGACCGCCAACAGGAATACGGCCTTGAGCGCGGAAAGTGACGTGATTTTCGCCCTTTTCCACATTGCTCACGTTTTGCAGCGCGGTTTCTGCCGCGATCTGCTGTGCGCTTGGCAAGAGGCCGGATTTGGACGGGGTCAGGCTGACCGTGATCAACCCGCGCGGTGCAGCTCCCGCAGAGGCAGGTGCCCCTAACCCGTCACAGCGTGCAACCACGGCAAAGCGGGGTTCAAGGCTGGTCTGGTCGATGCAGAAACCGTCGGGGGCGACCAATACGACCCCGCCGGCCATTTTTGCACGCGACAGCGGTGGCTTGGCAGCACCCGAAGACGCGCCAAACCCCTGACCGCCCTCGCAGGCGGTCAGAAGCACCAGCCCAAGGGCCGCGAGCGGACCTTTACAGGTCCATGTAGTCATGGGTTTCCGCCTTTGCGCCGGGATGCGTGACCGCACCCAGATAGGTTGGGCCCACAAGCTGCGCGTATTTCCACAGTGCGCCGCTTTGGTAGTTGGTCTTGCGCGCACCGGGCCAAGCGGCTTTACGCTCTGCCATTTCATCGTCCGAGATATCGACCGAGATAGAGCCGGTGATCGCGTTCAACGTGATCATGTCGCCCGCCTTGAGCAGGGCAATCGGGCCGCCATGTGCGGCTTCGGGACCAACGTGACCGACGCAGAAACCGCGTGTCGCACCAGAGAAACGGCCGTCAGTGATCAGCGCGACCTTTTTGCCCATGCCCTGACCGGAAAGTGCCGCTGTTGTCGCCAGCATTTCGCGCATGCCGGGGCCACCGGCGGGGCCTTCGTTGCGGATCACGAACACGTCGCCTTCGCTGTAGGCGCGGTTTTGCACGGCTTCGAATGCGTCTTGCTCACATTCAAAGATCAGCGCCGGACCGGTAAACACGATGTCCTCTTCGGACATGCCCGCGATTTTCACGATCGCCCCTTCGGGGGCCAGATTGCCTTTCAGGCCAACGACGCCACCGGTTTTGCTGATCGGCGTTTCGATGGCGTGGATGACTTTGCCGTCGGCTTCGCGTTCGATCATGTCCAGCTCCTCGCCGATAGGCCGGCCCGAAGCTGTCAGACAGTCGGCGTGCAGCAGACCGGCCTTGCGCAGTTCTTTCATCACGACAGGCACACCGCCCGCGTCATACAGGTCTTTCGCCACATGCGACCCGCCGGGTTTCATGTCGACGAAATAAGGCGTGTCACGGAAGATTTCGCACACATCGCTGAGGTCAAACGAGATGCCCGCCTCGGCGGCCATGGCTGGCAGGTGCAGGCCGGCATTCGTCGACCCGCCCGTGCAGGCCACGATCCGTGCCGCGTTTTCAAACGCTTCGCGGGTGCAGATGTCGCGCGCACGAATGTTCTTTTCGATCAGGTGCATCACCGCTTCGCCCGAGGCGGCCGCATAGGCGTCGCGGGATTCATAGGGCGCGGGCATGCCAGAGGAGTTCAACAGCGCCAGACCGATTGCCTCGGATACGCAGGCCATGGTGTTGGCGGTGAACTGGCCACCACAAGCACCGGCCGTCGGGCAGGCCACGCGTTCCAAAATCTCGAGCGCGGCTTGCGACATGCTGCCGTTCTGGTAGTTGCCCACAGCCTCGAACACGTCTTGCACGGTCAGATCACGACTGGCGAAATCGGCAGGCACATCGGCCCCTTCCGGTACTTTGCCCGGCAGGATCGACCCACCGTAGAGGAACACGGACGGCACGTTCAGCCGCAGCATCGCCATCATCATGCCAGGCAGCGATTTGTCGCAGCCCGCAAGACCGACAATCGCATCGTAGCAGTGACCGCGCATGGTCAGCTCTACCGTGTCGGCAATCGCTTCGCGTGATGCAAGCGACGACCGCATGCCTTCGTGGCCCATGGCGATGCCGTCGGTCACGGTGATGGTGGTGAATTCACGCGGCGTGCCTTGCTGCGCCTTAACGCCGATCTTGACCGCTTGGGCCTGACGGTTCAACGCGATGTTACACGGGGCCGCTTCGTTCCAGCAGGTTGCCACGCCCACCAGAGGCTGGTGAATCTCTTCTTCGGTCATGCCCATTGCGTAGTAATAGGACCGGTGCGGCGCGCGCTCTGGTCCTTCGGTCACGTGCCGGCTTGGCAGTCTGGATTTATCAAAGCGGGTGTTGGTGGACATGTGGCAGGCCTCCCTGAGTGGACGTTTACACCGGAATAGCCACCCAGACCTGCCGCTGCAAGGCTCAAGCCACCAGTTGAACAGCGGGGGCTCTGCGCGTAGGTGTTTAGCCGAACCTTGGCTCTGTGCCGCCCCCTAGCGAAAGCGACCCTGCATGGAGCAGTCGATTTTTTCCTTTATTTGGAAATACTCCCGTCGGGAACAATTGGTTTTGCTTGTCCTGACGCTGATTACCTTCCCTTTCCTCTATATCACGCTCGAACTGCCCAAGCGTATCATCAACGACGCTATCGGGGCCGAGACGGATGTGATCGACGCCTTCGGAATGTCGTTCAGTCAGGTGCAATTCCTGATGCTGCTGTGTTTTGCCTATCTGTTTGCGGTGCTGATCCACGGTCTGATGAAGATGCGTCTGAACACGATGAAGGGCGTTCTGGCTGAACGGCTTTTGCGGCGGTTCCGGTATCAGCTGATCGCCCGCATGATGCGGTTTCCACGCAGCTATTACGAAAATACCAGCCAAGGCGAACTGGTGTCGATGGTCACCTCGGAGGCGGAGCCGATGGGCGGGTTGATGGGCGATGCCGTTGCCCAACCCGTATTTCAGGCGGGGCAGATGTTGATCATTCTGCTGTTCCTCTTTTTGCAATCCCCGTGGTTCGGACTGGCAGGCGTCGCGCTGATCCCGTTGCAGGCCTATCTGATCCCCATGCTGCAACGGCAGATCAACCTGCTGAACAAAGACCGCATCAGAGAGGTGCGCCACCTGTCGTCAGAGATTGGCGAAACCGCGGCCGGCATCACGGACCTGCGCACCAATGGCGGCTGGCGCTACCGTTTGGCACTGTTCACTGACCGGCTGGGGTACTTGTTCGAGGTCCGCTTTCAGATCTACCAAAAGAAATTCTTTATGAAGTTTCTGAATAACTTCATCACCCAGCTGACACCGTTCTTTTTCTATGCTGTCGGGGGGTATCTTGCGATCAAGGGACAGATCACCGTCGGCGCGCTGGTCGCGGCGCTGGCTGCCTACAAGGATTTGTCGAGCCCGTGGAAAGAGCTGCTAACCTACTACAACCAAACGCAGGATATGTCGCTGCGGTGGGATGTGGTTGTTGAACGGTTTGCGCCCCGCGGAGAGATTGACGCAAGCCTGTTCGAGGGCGAGCCCGCCGAAATCCCCCACCTGCGCGGAGCTATCGTGCTTGAACACGTGTCCCTGCGCACGCCGGATGGCAATACGATCCTGGATGATCTCAACCTCGAGATTCCCAAGGGCGCACGGGTGGCAATCGAGATGCCTAACCAGACCGAACGCACCGCCTTGGCAGAGCTTCTGACCCGGGAAGCGTTACCGACCCGAGGTCGGATCACCATGGCAGGGCACAATCTGGCAGAGCTGCATCAGGCGGTGTTGGCCGCACGCATCGGCTATGCCCACTCGAACCCCTATCTGTTTCAGGGCACGGTCGGGGATAACCTGCTGATGTCGCTCAGGTCGAGCCCAAAGACCGTGCTATGGGACCCGAAAATGACCGACCGAGCGGCGATAGAAACGCAGCGATCGGGCAACAGTCTGGACAGCACCAAAGCCGATTGGCTGGATCCGGGGCTGGCCGATTTGAACACCCGCACCGATATTTATGATTGGTGGTATCAACTGGTCAACGCCGTGGGCACCCAAGACGTGATGTTCCGCGCCATGGCCGTCGATCGGATGAATCCGGAGCAACACCCTGAACTCGCGGCGCGTGTCGTGGCCTTGCGTGACGAGGTGCACGACCGGCTCAAGGAACAGGGGCTTGATAAAGTGGTGCATCGCTTTGACCCCGACCGGTTCAACCCGGCGTTGGCGCTTGGGGGCAACCTGATGTTCGCCGCGCCGATCCGTAGCATTTCACAAGCCGGTCTCGCGTTAGAACGCAGCTTTCTGGCGATGATCATTGAACAGGGGCTTGCCGAGCAGGGGATCGCGATTTCCCAGACGCTGGTGGAAACGCTGCACCAAACCTTTGGCCGCGATGGCACAGACCACCCGTTGTTCACAGCCCTTGGCATCGAAGAAGAGCTGTACGATCAACTGGTCGATATCGCGCTGCGCCGCCGCGCCAAAGGGGACGAAGCGCTCAGTGAGGATGAATTTTCGCTGCTGCTGACCGTGCCGTTCGCCTTTACCGCCGAACAGATCGGCCCTGCATTTCCCGAAACCTTCAAGGATGAAATCCTCAGGATCCGTAAAAATCAGGGGGCCGCGATGCGCGAACGGGCACGCGACCTGTTCGTACCAATTGCGTCCGACCAATATTTGCCGCGCCTGACTGTGCTTGAAAACGCGCTGTACGGCCGGATATCTGCTGTGGCGGGTCTGCAGGCTGATCTTATCCTTGATGTGGTGTCGGATGTGTTCAAGAAGCACGGTCTGCAACAGGATGTGGCGCTGAACGTCTTTGATCTGCCGGTCAGTATCGGCGGGTCGAACATATCGACGATGTTTCAAGAACGGGCAGGGTTCAGCCGCGCAGCGATGAAGCGCCCCGATATCTTGATCCTGAACCAGTCCCTTGCGGGTCATGATGCCGAAGGTCTTTCGCGTTTGCGCAACAAGATAGGTGAACTGCTGCCCGAAACGACCCAGATTTTCATGAACACCACATTCGCCAATCCCGATGATTTTGACGTCTACATCAAAATACGCGGCGGGCGCGTTGATGGTCTGGCACAGGTTGATACGCCGAACCAGGATGACAGTATTTCCGATGATTTACGGCGCAAACTTCGGATCATCGCGCGCAACGAATTGTTCGGAAACCTCGACTCGCGCAATCAAAGGCTGCTGGCTTTTGCCGCGCAGTGGTTCTCTGTCGACAAAGGAGAGGTGATCTTTGCGCAGGATCAGCGCCCGGATGCGGTATATCTATGTCTGGCGGGCAAGGGAGAACTCACTTGGCGTGACCCAGAAGGCTTGGCGCATCACGTATCGACCGTCGAAAAGGGCCGGTTGATCGGCGACCTTGCCGTCATCGTCAACGAGCCGCGGCAGATGGATTTTGTCGCGCTTGAAGACAGCCGGTTTTTGCGGATCGGCGCAGATCAGTTCCGGTCGGTGGTCGAAAACGACCGTTTCATCCTGCTGAGCCTCCTGCGGACCGTGTCGGGCCATCTGACCAACGCCGCCGACTTGCTTCGTGCGGCACGGGTGGATATCCCGCGCGAAGACGAAGCCTTGCCCCCGCCCGTAGGAGACGACCCCGCGTGACCCGATACGCTGCCCACAAAGCCTTTATCGCGCCTGCGATCCCTTCGGCAGCACCGTGGCGTCTGATCGTCGGATTTCTGGCGGCAACCGCGATCTATCTGCTGCTGAACAACCTGATGTTCACGACGCTTTTCAAACTGATGGGCCCGCGTGCGGATGGCTTCTATGATAGCTTGCTCACGGGCCAAACGCCTATGGCGATGCTTTTGCTGCTTGGCAGTTTCGGCCTGATGATTGTCGGCGTGGCAGTGGTGGCGCGCCTGATCCACAAACGTCCCGTGCGGGGCCTGATGGGGCCGGCACATCTGGTGGCACCGCAATTCTGGGCCGTACTCAAGATACTGGTGCTGCTGGGGGTGGTCACGTATCTACTGCCACCGTGGGACCTTGGGGCGCCCTATGTGCCCAACCTCGCGCTTGGCACATGGCTGCTGCTGCTCCCATTTTCTCTGTTGGGGGTGCTGGTACAGGTCAGCGCCGAAGAGATCGTCTTTCGCGGATATGTACAACAGCAGCTTGCGGCGCGGTTCAGCTCTCCGCTGGTGTGGATGGTATTGCCGGCAGTGATCTTCGCGCTTGGCCACTATCTGCCCGATCAAGCCGGCGAAAATGCGCTGGTCATTGCGCTTTGGGCCGGTGTCTTCGGGATGTTGATGGCCGATCTGACCGCGCGGGCAGGGTCGCTGGGGCCAGCCATTGCTGTGCATTTTTGCAATAACGTCGCAGCGATCGTGATCACCTCTATGCCTGATGATCTGTCGGGGCTGGCGCTGTATCTGACCCCCTTTGGAATGAACGACACCGAGGCCTTGCGCGCTTGGCTGCCTGTCGATTTCGCGCTGATGATGGTCAGCTGGCTTGCCGCGCGACTGGCGATCCGGCGTTGATTGCAATTTACATCGCGTCAGCTTATCTGGAAAGCGAAACTGGAAGCAAAGGTTCACCATGAACTGGATCAACAACTACGTCCGTCCCCGGATCAATTCGATCTTCTCGCGCCGCGAGACCCCGGACAATCTGTGGACGAAATGCGAAGAATGCGGCACCATGCTGTTCCACCGCGAGGTGTCGGACAACCTGAACGTCTGCACCAGCTGTGGTCACCACATGGCGATTACCCCGCGCGAACGGTTCAAAGCGTTGTTCGACGGCGGCATTTTTACCGAGGTAAAAGTCCCCGCGCCAACGCCGGACCCTTTGCACTTTCGCGATCAAAAGAAATACCCTGACCGCCTGAAGGCCGCCCAAAAGCAGACGGGCGAAGCCGAGGCCATGCTGGTCGCCACCGGTGAAATCGGCCGCACGCAAATCGTTGCGGCGGGGCAAGATTTCTCGTTTATGGCCGGGTCGATGGGCATGTATGTCGGGAACGCCATCATCGCCGCGGCCGAAAAGGCGGTAAAGCTGAAATGCCCGCTGGTGCTCTTCTCCGCCGCAGGTGGCGCGCGCATGCAAGAAGGCATCCTGAGCCTGATGCAGATGCCCCGCACCACCATCGCTGTGCAAATGCTGAAAGAAGCCGGACTGCCCTATATTGTTGTGCTGACGCACCCCACCACGGGCGGCGTCACTGCGAGCTATGCGATGTTGGGCGACGTGCAGATTGCCGAACCTAATGCGCTGATCTGCTTTGCCGGACCTCGGGTCATCGAACAGACCATCCGCGAAAAGCTGCCCGAAGGGTTCCAGCGCGCCGAATATCTTCTGGACCACGGTATGCTGGACCGCGTGACGCCGCGCACAAAGATGCGCGACGAGCTGATCGATATCACGCGCATGCTGATGAAGCTGCCTCCTGCGGTACGGGGTGATCTGCCGGCACCCACCGAGGGCGGCGATCTATCCCATGCGTTGACCCCCGCACCTGAGGCCGACAGCACAGCTGTTGCTGCGACGCCCAAGAGTACGGCTTTGGACGCTAAGGCGAAATGACGCAGAAGACATCGGATGCAGTGCTGGCGCACATGATGGCGCTGCATCCCAAGATCATCGATCTGACGCTAGATCGCATGTGGCGGTTGCTTGATGCTTTGGGTAACCCACAGAATGATCTGCCGCCCGTCATCCACATCGCCGGGACCAACGGCAAGGGCTCTACCCAAGCGATGATCCGCGCCGGGCTCGAGGCCGATGGCCATCGCGTGCATGCGTATACGTCACCGCATCTCGCGCGTTTTCACGAACGCATTCGCCTTGCCGGAGAGCTGATTTCCGAAGCCGCGCTGACTGAATTGCTGGATGAATGCTATGCCGCGAACAATGGCGAAAGCATTACATATTTCGAGATTACAACCTGCGCCGCGCTGCTGGCTTTTGCCCGTACTCCGGCGGAGTATACCTTGCTCGAGGTGGGCCTGGGCGGGCGTCTGGATGCGACGAATGTTGTGGACCAACCTGCGTTGACAGTGATCACGCCGGTGTCCATCGATCACCAGCAGTTTCTGGGCACGACCCTGCCCGAGATCGCAGGCGAAAAAGCTGGCATCATCAAGCGGCGCGTCCCTTGCGTTGTCGGCCCTCAACAAGACGCGGCCCTCGAGGTAATAGAAGCACAAGCCGCCCGTAACCATGCCCCAATCCTCGCCTACGGCCAGCAGTGGCATGTCGGGCAAGAGGCCGGTCGTATGGTCTATCAGGATGACGCGGGGCTGCTTGACCTGCCCAAACCTAACCTATTGGGCGCACACCAGATTTCTAATGCGGGTGCGGCTTTGGCAGCGCTAAGGCAGTTGGGTGTCTCGGCCGAGGCCTGCGAGGCAGCCGTCACCCGTGCCGCGTGGCCTGCACGGATGCAGCGGCTGCGCGAAGGGCCATTGGTCGACAGCGCACCCCAGGCTGAATTATGGCTGGACGGGGGGCATAATCCGGCTGCGGGCGATGCGATCGCGGCTGTCCTGGACGCACTTCCCGCGCGTCCGACGTATCTCATTTGTGGCATGTTGAATACAAAGGACATCGGCGGCTATCTGCGTCCGTTGGCCGGGCATGCAGAAAGGCTGTTTGCGGTATCCATTCCGGGAGAGGCGGCGACCCTGCCCGCAGATGAAACCGCGCAGGCCGCAGCCGAGGCCGGATTGTCCGCATACGAAGCGCCAGGGGTGGCCGAAGCACTGGCAACTATCGTCGCGAATGTGCCCCATGCGAGGGTGTTGATCTGTGGATCGCTGTATCTCGCCGGAGCTATTTTACGGGAAAACGGATAGCGTTTTAACTAATAGAATTGGCAATATTTACGATTTATAGGGGATTTGCGTTCTAGGTTCCGAGGGTAACTTTTTGCCTTTGGGGGGCCAATGCAATGACCAAACCATATCAGAATTTCCCTGCTCTGCGCAGGATCGCATTCGGACATCTACAACTGATAGCGATCTTTATAGGAGTGACGTTTATCGTCGACCACTGGCGTTCGGCGGATCGCGCGAATGTTGTGCAGGGCTATATCAACGGGGGGGTGTCACGCCCGTCTGTCGGTGGGCCCGCCTTTGTGCCGCTGTCGCCCGCAACGCTGCTGAACAAGATGCACAAGGATGCTTCGTTCGACGTCGCCCATGCGGTAAGCGCGATCGTGCAGTCTTTTGACGACACACGACAGGGACAAGTGCTTGAATCCTATTTGATCTGGGCAATCAGTACAGAACGGTCGGACAGCTATATCGACACCCTATTAAATAGCGCGGCAGCCAAGGGCGATTTCAATGTTCCGATGGCGCTGACAACCACGTCAGGTGCATTCAATACTGCTGGTTTTCTCACCTCGGTTGTTATTGCGGAACGCAAAGCACTTGCAGCTCGTGGGGCGGCCAGCGATCAACAAGCCACATCGCAGGAAGGCCAGCGGATCAACCGGTCGGTCGCATTCTATCACAGTCAGGCTGCACCAGTGCGTCTGGCGGCGTTTGACCCATCAAGTAGCTGGGTGACCTCAGGGGGGCAGCAGCGCAATTAAGCGCCCCAGCCTTCGGCCTGCATTTCGCGCAGACGGGATGCTGTACGCTCAAACTCAAAGGTGCCTTCGCCCTCTAGATACAACATCTCGGGTTCAGCAGATGCAGAACAGATCAACCGAACCTTGGCTTCATAAAGCGCGTCAATCAGGGTCACGAAACGCTTTGCCTCGTTGAAGTTCGATCTGCCAAGGCTGGGGATGTCGTCCAGCATTAACACGCGCGCGGCCTCTGCCAATGTCAAGTAATCCGCCGCACCCAAGGGCCGACCACACAGCGCGTGAAACTTGGCGCGGGCGACCCCATTGCGAAACTCAGGGACCACCACATCGCGACCTTTAACCCGCAAGACCAGCCCCTCCCCCGGTCCGCCGGCCAGATCGGTCCAGACAGCATCCATCGCCGCACGGCTTTCAGGATTGACGGGGGTGAAATAGGATTTCGTACCAGCCAGCCGGTCCTGTCGGTAGTCCCGCGGACTGGCAAGCTCAATCACCTTCATCTTCTCTTTGATCAATTCGATGAAGGGCAGGAAAATCTGACGGTTCAGCCCGTCTTTGTACAGATCATCCGGTATTCGGTTCGAGGTCGTCACCACGACCACGCCCGCGGCGAAAAGCGCCTCGAACAGGCGTCCGACAATCATCGCATCGGTAATGTCGCTGATCTGCATCTCGTCAAACGCCAGCAGTTTCACATTTGCCGCGACCTCTGCCGCGACAGGTGCAATAGCATCATCCACACCGGTTTTCCGAGCCTCGTGCATCGCACTGTGAATTTCCTGCATGAACGCATGAAAATGCACGCGCCGCGTCGGCACATCGCCCATATTCGCTGCGAACATATCCATGAGCATCGACTTGCCGCGCCCCACACCCCCCCAAAGGTATAGGCCCTGCGGTGGTTCTGGTGCGCGTTTGAAAAACCCTTTTTTCTGCGGGGCCATCAACGCACTTCGGATGCGGTCCAGCTCTGGCAAAACAGCTTCTTGTGCTGCATCTGGCGACAGGCTGCCATCGGCAATTCGGTCTTCGTAAATGGAACGTAAATCGGTCATATCCCCGACTTACAACGTGCCACCTACTTTGAAAAGAAGCACTGAAGGCCGACCTGACCGTACAATTGAAATTGACCCTCTCGGTTTCAAAGCTACGGTGGCGACAACAGCTTCGGGGGGCGTCGTGGAAAAGAACGCATCAATCTTTACACCAGTGTTGATCGTCGGGTGTTTGATCATCATGGTCAGCTTCGCCGTGCGCGCATCCTTTGGTGTGTTTCAAATTCCGATCGCAGAAGAGTTCGGCTGGCTCCGGTCAGAGTTTTCGTTAGCCATCGCAATCCAGAACCTCGCGTGGGGCATCGGGCAACCGATCTTCGGCGCGATGGCAGAAAAAATCGGTGACCGTCGCGCCATCATAATCGGGTCTTTGATCTATGCCGTGGGGCTGGTTCTTTCGGCCAATTCCGTGTCCCCCATTGAGCATCAAACCTATGCGTGGCTGGTCGGCTTCGGGATCGCGGGGACGGGATTTGGCGTTATTCTGGCTGTGGTTGGCCGCGCCTCTACCGCCGAAAACAGGTCGATGTCGCTGGCCATCGCCACCGCTGCGGGCAGCGCGGGTCAGGTCTTTGGGGCACCGGTGGCTGAATGGCTGCTGGGTTTCCTCAGCTGGCAGGCCACATTTCTCGTTTTTGCCGGTGCGATCATGGCGATGCTGCTGACGCTGCCGTTGATGCGCACGCCTGCCATGGCAAGCAAGGCCGAGCTGGAAGAAAGCCTGTCACAAATCTTGGGCAAAGCGCTGCGGGATCCAACATTTACCTTCATTTTTATCGGCTTTTTCTCCTGCGGGTATCAGCTGGCTTTTATCACCGCGCATTTCCCCGCCTTCGTGACAGAGCTTTGCGGTCCGATCCTTGCCGGTGGCGTGCTGCATAATATCGGGATCACAACGACTTCGGCGCTCGGCGCGGTTGCGATTTCGCTGATTGGTCTGGCCAACATCGCCGGTACCTTGCTGGCGGGGTGGGCAGGTAAGCGGTATTCTAAGAAATACCTTTTAGCGGCGATTTATACGGGGCGTACCGTGATCGCAGCGCTGTTCATTATGCTGCCGATCACGCCGGTATCGGTCATTCTGTTCTCTGTCGGCATGGGGGCGTTGTGGCTGGCGACGGTGCCGCTGACCAGTGGTTTGGTCGCGCATATCTATGGGCTGCGCTATATGGGCACGTTGTACGGAATTGTGTTCTTCAGCCACCAATTGGGCAGCTTTTTAGGCGTTTGGCTGGGCGGGCGGATGTATGATGTTTATGGCGATTACACGGCCGTGTGGTGGATCGGCGTGGCCGTCGGCGCATTTAGCGCACTGATCCATCTGCCGATCCGCGAACGCCGGTTGCCCGGACTGGTGACTACTTAGGGCGTTGCGCTGATATGCGCCTTGATCGCCGCGACAATCTGGGGCCCGTGGGTATAGGGCAAGCCATGGCCCGCGCCCGCGATCACCTCGTGTTCGGCGGTGCGGTTCCACTCGGCGAGGCTGCCAATGGCTGAGGCGGGGATCACCTGATCCTCGTCGCCCCACACCGCCAGTACAGGGATGTCGAACGACTGGATCGCGCGGTGTTCGTCGCGTAGCACATCAGCCAGAATACCGCGGCGGCTGGCCAGCACCGCTGGAACATAATGCTTATAGTCCAGCTGCTCTGCCTGATGGTCGTGGATATGGGGCACCTGCACGGGAGTGTCGCGTTCGGCCTTGATGCCGCGGCGGAATGTGGGTGGGAAAAGCGCCAGCATCAGCCAATCGCCAATAACCGGCGTTTTGGCCATGAAATCTACCAGTTTGTTCTGCGCCAGCCCCATGCCTGCCGGTGCCAGCAAGATCAGCCGTTCTACCCGGTCGGGGAAGGCCGCGGCAAAACAGGTCGCGATAGAGCCCCCCATGGAATAGCCCAACAGGGTAAAACTACCGGTCACGTCTTGGTCTTCCAGCAGGTCTTGGAGTTGTTTGATAAAGAACTGTCGGTCCTGCGGTCCGGACGGGCGGTCTGAATATCCCCGCCCGTAAAGATCATAGGTCAGCGTGCGATAGCCCATCGATGCCAACCCCCGGGCAACTGCGCGCCAGGCGATGCTGGGTGTGGTCAGCCCGTGCACACAGACAGCAACAGGCCCTTGGGCGGGGCCGAGCCATTCATAGTGGGTCACGCCGTCAGGCAGTTCTGCAAACTGGCCAGAAGCGCTGCCCCGGTCCGCGTCTTCCATCTCGGCGCGGTTGCGTTCAATCACAAGCGGGATCGCAACCACCAGCATACCAAGGAGGAGAAACCAGATCATCTACGCGCGCGCCACCGGTCAAGGATGTAGCGGCTGGTCATCAGGTCAAGATGCGCGCCCCCGCCGTTTTTGAACAGGGTGATCTCGTCGTCTGACTGGCGGGTAAAAGATCCCATATCATAATAATCCGCAACGATGTCATTGGCAGAAAGCACCCCTTGGGCGATGGGGATTTTCAGCTCTCCGATGTGATCGACCGTGGTGTCGAGACTGTCGACGAATAGTCTGGTTTTGGTCAGCGCCGCGTCGTCGACCTCGCGCATGTCGGGGCGATAGGCTCCGATCAGGTCAAGGTGCTGGCCGGCTTGCAGCCACGCGCCCTTGATCAGCGGTTCGGTCGACATGGTGGCGCTGGTGATGATGTCCGCGTGGCGCACGGCGGCCTCAAGGTTGTCGGCGATTTTCAGACCCTTGATATCGCGGGCCATCGCTTGCGCATTCGGGGCAGAGCGGTTCCACACGGTAAACTCGGCATCAGGAAAGACCGCGCTATAAGCGGCATGCAGTCCGCGCCCTTGGGTGCCTGCGCCGACAATCAGGATTTTGCGGCTGTCAGGGCGGGCAAGCTTGCGGGCCGCCAGCAGACTGTCACCGGCGGTTTTCCATTTGGTAACAAGGTGAAAATCGATCAGCGCCTCGAGCGCACCGTGATCATCAGCATAAAGCGACACGCCACCGTTCACCATCGGTGCCCCTTTGGCGGGGTTGTCGGGAAAGATGGTGGCGGATTTCACGGCCAGCCCCAGCCCGTCGATCCAGGCGGCGCGGTTCAGCAGCGTATCCTTGCCACGGTACAAAAACGTATCCGCAATCTCGGCGCGCGGTAGTTTGTGGCCGGCGGCCAGCGCATCGGTCAGGCCGATCCAGTCCAGCCGCGCCTCGCCTTGGTCAAAGGGGATAATATCGAACTGGGTCATGCGGCTTCTTCCTCGGTCAGTAGCCCTGCGGTGACCAGCCTGTCGGCCCACCCGTCCGGTCCGGTAAAGTGGTGGGTTTGCCAGCCGCGGGCGTTGGCGGCGTTGATATTATCGATGCGGTCGTCGGTGAACAAAAGCGCGTCGCCGGACAGGCCTGAGGTATCTTCAAGTGCGGCATAGATCGCAGGGTCCGGCTTGATCATGCCCATATGGCCCGAAATGAAATCGCGGTCGAACGCCCGCAAGAAAGGATAGTGCTGCGCCGCAAGATCATAGGACTGGATGCCGAAGTTGGTCAGCGAAAACACCGGTACGCCCTTGGCCTGCAGCGCTTCTTTCAGCCGCAATGAGCGGGGGATCACGGGCGCTGCCATCTCGATCCAGCGGTCGTGCCACATGCGGATTTCAGTGCGCCAGGCGGGGTTTGCCTCGGCGGCGGCATAGATCGTATCGGTGAAATGCTGCCCGCTGTCGACGCGGTCGTTCATGCCGTGCAGGTCGACTTCGGCGAACATGGCGCGGCGGCGGTCCTCTCCGATGACGGAATCGTAGAACCGTTCGGGCTGCCATTCGATCAGCACATTTCCAATGTCAAAGACGACTGCTGCTGGTTTCATGTGCTCTTCCTTTTGCCGGGTCCGAAGGGGTCTTGCTGCCCCGAGCCCTACCGTTGTGCCGCGCGAAGTTCGCGCTCTAGCGCTTCTAGAAAACGGGAGCGGTCTGTCTTTGTAAACCCTTTGCCGCCGCCCTGACGGAACGGGTCGGCGGCGCGCAGGTCGGTCATCAGATCGCGGGTTGCCAGCACGTTGCCGATATTGGCCGAGGTCAGCGCTTCGCCGTTGTGTTTCAGCACCCGTGCGCCCGCTTCGACGCAGCGCGCCGCTAGGGGGATATCGTCCGTGACCACCACATCGCCAGGGCCGCAGCGGTCTGCGATCCAGATGTCGGCGATGTCGGGGCCATCGGGGACAATCACTGTTTCGACCAGCGGGTTCTGCGAGGGACGCAGCCCGCCGTTGGACACCACATACATCCGCACCTTATGACGGGTGGCCACGCGTTCGGCCTCTGCTTTGACGGGGCAGGCATCAGCGTCGATATAAAGCGCGGTCATCGTCCCGGCCTATCGCGCATACAGGGCGTCGGCATGGAACGCGATGTGGTCTTCCATGAACGTCGAGATGAAGAAATAGCTGTGATCATACCCCGGCTGCATCCGCAGTGTGGCGTTCTGGCGTGCCTTCGCTATCGCCTCGGCCAATGCTTCGGGCTTGAGCAGATCAAGGAACTGATCATCCGTGCCCTGATCAATGAGGATCTGGCCGTCGAAACCGCCGTCCGCCATCAAAAGCGTTGCGTCATGTTTGGCCCATGTGGCTTCGTCATTGCCAAGGTATGCGGCCAGCTGTTTGCGACCCCAATCGCTGCTGGTGGGGTGGGCGATCGGTGCAAAGGCAGAGACCGAGGTAAACCGTCCCGGCAAGTTCATCGCCAACGTCAGCGCCCCGTGCCCGCCCATCGAGTGCCCGCAGATCGCCTGACGGTCCATATCCAGCGCGAAATTTTCGCCAAGCAGCGCAGGCAGTTCGTCGGCGATATAGTCCCACATTTGGAAATGCGGCTTCCACGGGTCTTGTGTGGCATTCACATAAAAGCCCGCGCCTTTGCCCAGATCATAGGCGTCATCATCGGCCACATCATCCCCGCGCGGCGATGTATCGGGAAAGACGACTGCGATCCCGTGTTCAGCGGCCCATGCCTGTGCCCCTGCCTTGGTCATCGCGTTTTCATGGGTGCAGGTCAGTCCCGACAGGAACCACATCAGTGGTACCGGCCCCTGCTTGGCCTCTTCGGGGAGGAACAGGGCAAAGGTCATATCACAGCTACAGGCCGCGGAGCGGTGAGAATAGACGCCTTGGGTGCCTCTGAAGCTGGTATTCTCGGAAATCGTTTTCATTGGGCGTCTCCTGTGTCTGGTTGATATATGGCTAGCGGGCATCGACGCGGGCGGCAAGGGCGGGACGCTGCACGGCAAGTATTTGCGAAAAGGGTGAAGGCTACAGGCCCGTCACCCATGCGATCACGAGACTGACGCTGAGAATGCTGAACAGCGTTGACACCAGGATCGCAGCAGAGACACGTTGCGGCCCCACGTTGTAGTGTTGAGCGAGCATATAGACATTGCCCGCAACGGGCAGCGCGGCGGTCGCGATGATCACACCTGCCTTATACGGGTCCACATGGAACAGCCACAGTGCAGCAAGGGCGACAAACGCGGGGTGGAGCGCCAGCTTGCAAAAAGACAGCCATCCGGCAATGTGCAGTTTTTCGGCAGATTTTGTGGCCAGCGAGGCGCCGATTGCGAACAAGGCACCCGGGGTTGCCGCACCACCTAGGATCGCCAGAAAGTCATTCATCGGGGCCGGAATGGGGATGCGCAAGCCGGACCAGATAAAGCCTAACGTCATCGCGACGATCATCGGGTTTTTCACCAGCCCCAAACCAATGGTGCGCAAGGCGCGCAAGCTAAGTTGGCCGTCGCGCGACCCGGTGATCAGGATGACGATGAGGCTGGAAAAGACGATCAGATCTACCGCCAGTGCCAGTACCACGGGGCCGATCGCCTCTGCCCCGAGCAACAGCGTGAGCATGGGGACGCCAAGAAAGCCGGTGTTGCCGATGACGGCGCATTGCGCCTCCATTGCGGTGCTGGGAACGTCAAGCCCGCGCCAAAATCCGACCAACGTGGCGGTGCCGTAAACGAACGCTGTTCCCCACAGATAGGCCGCGACGAGCCGTGTGTCCCAGACCTCTGCCAGGGACAGATTGGCAGAAAAGCGGAACAGCATGGCAGAGAGCGCAAAATAGAAGACGAACTTGGTCAAATAGGCCGTGGCTTCTGCGGTGAAGAACCGCGTGCGCCCGGCCCAATAGCCCAGACCGATCAGCGCGAAAAAGGGCAGTGTTTTGAGAAAGATCGCCAACATGTAGAATTGGTAGCGGCTGCGTGTGCTTCGTGCAACGGGGCAACAGTGCTGTGATGCAAATACATCGGCCTGGAGTGGGGGCGTCGGTTCTAAGGGCGGAGCGTGGCGGGCTATTCGGCAGCGTCCCCGCAATCTCAGAGGTATAAATCGACCGCGTGGTGAGATACGCGGTCGATGGGCTTACAGGTGTGTTGCTGGGGCTAGCCTTTGGGGCGGTTGTCGATGATGCGCACGGCTTTGCCTTCGGAACGGGTGATGCTGTTCACATCGCCCACGTCGATTTGCACGCTGATGCCCACAGTCTCTTTGATCTGCGCGGCCAGCTGTTGCGCTGCAGCCTCACGGGCGAGGCCGCCAACGGTGGCGTCGGCGCATTCGCACAGCACGCGCATCTGATCCATCCGGTCCGGTTTGCTCAGCTCGATCTGGAAATGCGGGGCGAGGCCGGGTGTCGCCATCAGGGCTTCCTCGATCTGCGTGGGGAACACATTAACGCCGCGCAGGATGATCATATCGTCGCTACGGCCGGTGACTTTTTCCATCCGGCGCATGCTGCGCGCGGTGCCGGCGAGCAGGCGGGTCAGGTCGCGGGTGCGGTAGCGGATGATTGGAAACGCCTCTTTAGTGAGCGACGTAAAGACCAGTTCGCCCTTTTCGCCATCGGCAACGGGCTGGCCTGTTTCAGGGTTGATCACCTCGGGATAGAAATGATCCTCCCAGATGTGCAGCCCGTCCTTGGTCTCGACGCATTCGCAGGACACGCCGGGGCCCATGATCTCGGACAGACCATAGATATCAACGGCGTGCATATCAAACGCCTGTTCGATCTCGACCCGCATGGCGTTGGTCCAGGGTTCGGCCCCGAAGATACCCACCTGTAGCGAGGAGTGGCGCGGGTCGATGCCTTGACGCGCGTATTCGTCGAGGATCGACAGCGCGTAAGAAGGCGTCACCGTGATGCCGTCGGGCTTGAAATCTTCGATCAGGCGCACCTGCCGCGGGGTCATCCCGCCCGAGATCGGTACCGTGCTAAGTCCGAGGGTATCAGCCCCCAGATGTACCCCCAGCCCGCCCGTAAACAGCCCGTAGCCATAGGCATTGTGCAGCATGTCGCCGGGTTTGAGCCCCGCAGCACGCAGGGACCGCCCCATGACAGTTCCCCAATTGGCGAGGTCGTTTTTCGTATATCCCACGACTGTTGGTTGGCCCGTCGTGCCTGATGACGCATGAATGCGCGCCAGCTGGTCGCGGGGCACGGCGAACATGCCAAAAGGGTAATTATCGCGCAGGTCGGTTTTGACGGTGAAGGGGAACTTTGCAAGATCCGACAGGCTGTGCAGGTCGTCGGGGTGTACGCCCGCTGTGTCAAAGCTTTGGCGGTAAAGGGGGACGTTCGCATAAGCGTGGTGCAGTGATTTTTTCAGCCGCTCCAGCTGTAGGGCGCTGATTTCATCGCGGCTGGCAAGCTCGATCGGGTCGAGCGATGACCGGGCGGGCGTGAGGTCTTTCATGGGGTCATTTCCTCCTCGAAATGATGGCCTTTGATGGTGCGTGACAGGCCACGGAACAAGGCGATGGTGCGCCCGTCCTCCCCCGTGACTGTCACGTCATAAACGCCGGAGCGCCCGGTTTTTGATTGTTCCCGCGCTGTCGCCAGCAGTCGTTCACCCGATTTGCCAGGGGCGAGGTAGGAAATCTGGTTCTGTTGGGCCACGGCAAGCTGGTTGTAGCTGTTGCAGGCAAAGGCAAATGCGCTGTCCGCGAGGGTAAAGATATACCCGCCGTGTGCGATGCCGTGGCCGTTGAGCATCACCGGGGTGATCTCCATCGACAGGTCTGCCTCTCCGGGGCTGATATGGTCGATCCGCATGCCCAAGGATTGGCTGGCCGTATCAATGGTCCACATGGCGGCAGCGGATTTTTCAGCACGGAGTTGCGGGGTCATGGCGGGCCTTTATGTTTCACAATGTTGATGCTTGCACAGATAATGTAACGCTTTCAAGAGAATTGATCGGCGGCTCTCTTGATTTGAGCGTCGAAGGGCGCAACTGTCAAAGCATGACAGTGCATATCCATCCCTCACACCCGCAGAACGAACGCGCACCCGAGCAGGTTTCCTTTCACCGGACCGAACTTGGCCCGATCCTGTCGCTTTACGGCCGAATGGTTGCGGCGGGTGAATGGCGCGACTATGGCATCTCTTCGCTGCGCGAAGTCGCGGTGTTTTCAATCTTTCGCAGGACCGCCGAGATACCACTGTACCGCATCGAGAAACGCCCCAAGTTGCGGATGAAACAGGGGATGTACGCAGTCATTGGTGCCAACGGGCAAGTGCTGCGGCGCGGTCAGGACCTTGCCTCGGTGCTGCGGGTGCTCGAGCGCAAGATGATCCGTGCGGTAGACACCTAACCGATTGCGTGCGCGGTAACCGGGGATGGATTTAAGGCCATTTGGAAGGGCTTAGGCGTTTGTGCCCGGTCAGCGGGCCGTCGGTTTTGGCGATACGTGTCAACGCGTCCTGAACGGGTTCGCGTGTGACGGCCATGTGATGCGCGTTTGCGTGGATCATCGTGGTGGGGTCAAGCACCAGTGCGACATGGCCTTTCCAGAACAGCAGATCATTGCGTCGGATATCGCGGGGGGTATGGCTTGAATCGGGCACGGGGTCGGCAAAGCGGGACTGCTGCTGGTCACTGTCGCCCGGGCAAGGAATGCCACAGGCAAGGAATGCGGCCTGCACAAGGCCCGAGCAATCGATCCCCCAGCGGCTGTTCCCCCCCCACAGATAGGGCGTGCCCAAAAACATCTCGGCCACGGCGGCGGGATCGCTAAAGTGGTGCGGCAGCGGCGCAAGATGTTGGGTCGGGATATAGCCAAGCGCGGTTTGCGCAAACCGGCCTTCAGTCTGGGTCACGGCAACACGGCTGCCAAAGCTGAGCGCACTGACATCGGGTGATTTCAGGTCGGCGTAGGTATAGGCGTGGGTGGCCGGTGCGGTCACGACATGGGTTGGTGTGGTCACAGGGCCGATGGCAGTTTCGTTAACGTAGCCGCAGTGGCTATCCTTGGTCAGTTGCACATAGGCGCTGCCATCGGCGCGATCCAGCACGGTCAGCGCCTCACCGTAGAGCGCCTGCCGGTCGCGGGGGCCGGTCGGGCTGCGGTCAAGATCGGTGACCGGCACGATGATTTGCGCCGGCGTTTTCTGGGTGATCCGCTCGGGGTCGGGATGCAGACGACGGTCGGTCATTTGGATAGGAACGTCCCAAGGCTGGCATGTAGCGCACGGGTTGCCTGTCCGACGCCGCCTTTGGCGCGGGCGGGCGCTGCGGCGGGTTGCCAGCCGTAGATGTCGAAATGCGCGTAGGGGCTGCCGGTGACAAAACGGCGCAAGAAAAGGGCCGCGGTAATGCAACCCGCGAACCCGCCCGAGGGGGCGTTATCCAGATCGGCGATGCCGGGTTCGATCAACGGTTCGTAGGGCGCGTGGAACGGCATGCGCCAGACCGGGTCCGCCTGCGCGGCCGCGGCAGCTTCAAGTGCGGCGATGAAATCGGGATCATCGCTGAAATAAGGCGCAAGATCAGGGCCCACGGCGACCCGCGCGGCACCGGTCAATGTCGCCATAGAGATGATCTGGTCGGGTTTGTCCTCATCCGCTAGTGCCAGCGCATCGGCCAGCACCAACCGCCCTTCGGCATCGGTATTGTTGATTTCGACCGTGAGGCCCTTGCGCGATGTCAGGATATCCTGCGGGCGGAAGGCATTGCCGGAGACCGAATTTTCAACCGCGGGGATCAGCACGCGTAGCTGCACGTCCATCCCTGTGGCCATGATCATATGCGCCAGCCCCAGCACCGCTGCCGCACCGCCCATGTCCTTTTTCATCAGCCCCATCGACGCGCCCGGTTTCAGGTTCAGCCCGCCGGTATCAAAGCAGACGCCTTTGCCCACCAGCGTCAGCTTCTTGCCGCTGGTGCCCCAGGTCATATCAAGCAGGCGGGGTGCGCGGTCGGCAGCGCGGCCCACGGCGTGGATCAGCGGAAGGTTCTGGGTCAGCAGATCGTCGCCGGTGATGACCGAGATTTTCGCCCCGTGCCGCTCGGCCAGTTTGCGCGCGGCGTTTTCCAGATCGGGCGGCCCCATATCAGAGGCAGGCGTATTGATCAGATCGCGGGTCAGCATCTCCCCTTCGGCGAGGGCGCGGATGTGATCGGCATCAACTCCGTCCGGCGCGACAACGCGTGCGGCCATCGGCGATTGCGTGGCGTATCGGTCGAACCGGTACGAGGCGAGCAACCAACCCAGCGTTTCAACGGCCAAGTCAGCGGCGGACAGGTCGGCGTGTAGGACATAGTTACCCTTGGGCAGCTTGGCCGCAGCCCCTGCAAGATGAAAACGACCCCGTTTGCGGCCGTTGGCTGTGCCATACCCCGCCAGTGCCATGCGCAGCGATCCATCATCGCCCGGCAGCGTCAAGGCCTGTCCCAACGCACCGGTGAACCCCTGCACCTCGACCCATTTACGCACTGCGGCGGGTTGGCTGTCGAGCCAGCCGGATAGGGCGTTGCATCCGATCAGATGAAGCGGAATCGCAGAGGCGGTGGGGTCGGCGAAGAGAGCGGACATGGGGCAAGGCCTTTCGTGCGTGGTATTCGCGCGCAGCCTAGACGTATCCTGTGCCGCTGCAAGCCCGTCAAAGGGGGAAGTCATGCGTGTCCCAGATTGCAGTCAGCGACCGGTCGCCGATGCGGATCAGCCGCGTCAACGTCGCGCCAATGGCGACCGGGCTGGTCTGGTCGATCGCGCAGATCACATTCCCCGCGACATGCGCCAGTTTTTCCAGACCGACCTGTTCGGCAATCGCGATCAGGGATCGGCAGTTTTTACGCAGTTCGGGCCAGTTGGATGCCTGGTATAGGCGATTGCAGTGGGACATGCGCAGGGCCAATTCCTCCATGGCGCGGCAAACGACATCCTCGGCCCCTGTTTCGCCCAGTTGATCATATAAAATACCCAGACGTTCCTGATCTACGCGGACTTGTTCGACTGGCCGCATTTGCAATACATACATTCGTGTCACCTCATCATAACGCCCCCACAGCGCATCGGCACTATGTTGGCCAAATGATGTTCAATTCGTTAACGGCCGCGTGCGTTTTCGCTCGAATACGATGCGAATTCAGGGTATTTCGGCTAAAATTAAGTAAAGGCGAGACACAGATGGATATGGCGAAACCGCTCCCGAATTACCTGGTTCAGCGCTATCACGGTTGGAAAGCAACCAGTTACGCTGAAAACGAGTCGTGGTACCGACGGTTGGCCAGCGATGGGCAGCATCCCCGCGCGATGATCATTTCATGCTGCGACAGCCGAGTTCATGTGACGTCAATCTTTGGCGCAGATCAGGGTGAATTTTTTATTCACCGTAATATCGCCAACTTGGTGCCACCTTATCAGCCCGATGGGCAGCAGCACGGGACCTCCGCGGCGGTCGAATATGCGGTTCAGGCGTTGAAAGTCGCGCATGTAATCGTGCTTGGCCATTCCAGCTGTGGCGGTGTTCAAGGATGTCTAGACATGTGTCAGGGCAATGCGCCGGAACTGGACGCCAAAGACAGCTTTGTCGGACGTTGGATGGATATCCTGCGCCCGAAATACGAAGTTGTCGCGGATATCGAAGACCCGAAAGAGCAGGCACGCCAGCTTGAGAAGCACGCTGTAATGACGTCGCTTGAGAACCTGATGACGTTCCCCTTTGTGGCCGAGCAAGTCAAAGCGGGCGAACTGACATTGCACGGCCTGTGGCACAACATCGGCGAAGGCGGGCTGGAATGCTATAGCGCCGACAAAGAGATGTTCCGGCCAGTATAATGGACCAGCAAGTCCAGCGCGGTTTTGGCGGCGCTGACGCGTGATTGTTCCTGCGCTTTTACTGTTGGTGTCGATCATTGGCACGGTTATCGCGACCTCCCAGCCCGTCTGGGGGGATCTTGTCTTGCTGGCGGGGCCGAGCGCCGTCGCCAGCGCGATCCTGCTGCTGCGCGAAGCGCGGGTTTGGTTGGCGGGTCAGTCCCGACGCAGCGCCCGCGGGGCGGTGGTGATCGACGGGTCAAACGTCATGTACTGGTCGGGCGGCACGCCGTCGATCGCGCCAGTGCAGGATGTGGTCCGCACCCTGACGCAGCTTGGTTTCAAGACGGGCGTGGTGTTCGATGCAAACGCAGGGTACCTGCTGACGAATGCCTATAAGGACGATGCGGCGCTTGCGGCGATGCTCGAGCTGCCGGTGGATCAGGTGATGGTCGTTCCGCGCGGCTCTCCGGCGGATCCGTATATCCTGACCGCTGCGCGCGAGATGGGGGCCGTCGTGGTTACAAATGATCGCTACCGTGACTGGGCAGAGGATTTCCCCGAAGTGCTGGGTCACGGGCATCTGATCAAAGGTGGGTACCGGCAACAAAAACTGTGGTTTGATTTTGCGACCGTGCCAGACGGGCAAAACGCTGCATGATCCAAAGGTAGCCCGCCGGCAGTCGGATATAAAAAAGGCCAGCGCATCGCACTGGCCTTTGTTCAATTCAGGGTAGGGGGCTTAGCCTTTTTTCAGCACTTCGCGGCCCAGCAGTTCAGCGATCTGCACGGCGTTCAGCGCGGCACCCTTGCGCAGGTTGTCGCTGACGCACCACAGGTTCAGACCGTTATCGATCGTACTGTCCTGACGGATGCGGCTGATGAAGGTCGCGAAATCACCGGCACATTCGACGGGGGTCACGTATCCGCCGTCTTCCCGCTTGTCGATAACCATAACGCCCGGCGCTTCACGTAGGATGTCGCGGGCCTCGTTCTCGTCCAGATGATCTTCGAACTCGATGTTGATCGATTCGGCGTGGCCAACAAAGACGGGGACGCGCACGCAGGTCGCTGTGACCTTGATTTTGGGATCGACGATTTTCTTCGTCTCTACCATCATCTTCCACTCTTCTTTCGTGTCGCCGCTGTCCATAAAGACGTCGATATGCGGGATCACGTTAAAGGCGATCTGCTTGGTGAACTTGCGCGGCGGCTTGCTGTCGGTGGGGTTGTAGATCGACTTGGTCTGGTCCCACAGCTCGTCCATCCCGTCTTTGCCCGAACCGGACACCGACTGGTAGGTCGACACGACAACACGTTTGATCGTGGCGCGGTCGTGCAGCGGCTTAAGCGCGACAACCATCTGCGCGGTCGAGCAGTTCGGGTTCGCGATGATATTTTTCTTGGCGTAATCGTGGATCGCGTGGGCGTTCACCTCTGGTACGATCAACGGGATATCCGGATCGTAGCGGTACAGCGAAGAGTTATCGATCACGACACAACCGGCCTTGGCAGCCTTGGGCGCGTATTTCTTTGTCGCCTCTGACCCGACGGCAAACAGCGCCATATCCCAGCCCGTAAAGTCGAACGTATCCAAGTCTTTCGTCTTGAGTGTCTTATCGCCAAAGCTGACTTCGGATCCCATAGACTTGCGCGAAGCAAGAGCCACGATTTCATCTACAGGGAAGTGGCGCTCGGCCAGAATGTTCAGCATTTCACGGCCCACATTGCCTGTGGCACCCGCGATGACGACGCGATAACCCATCTTAAAACTCCAATACTAAAATGTGATGGTGCGGGCCTCTTATACCGCCTGGGGGCGCGGGGGAAGGGGTCGTGTCCTATTCACCTGCGTCACGCGAAAACAGATAGACGAACAGACCTGCCGCCATGAGCGCGGCAAACAGGGTAAATATCAGCACATAAGGGGCCTGAGCCGTGACAGCGGGCTGGCTGGCTGCATAGACGCGGCCCGACAGAAACTGCGCCACGCCGACGCCTCCGATGCTGCACAGGTTCAGCAGGGTCATGCCGCGCCCGATGAGCTGCGGTGGCATAAAGCTGCGCCCATGCGCGATGATCACTGCATATGTCGCGCCAAAAAGACCGATCGCCGCCATCAAGGCTGTGGCAAGGATGATGCCACTGTCGGGGAACATCACAAGTGCGATCAGCGCAAGAAGGTTAAGCGCAGTGCCCCCGATGATCACCCACTTTGTGCTGCCAACAAAGCGGTCCAGTGGGCCGTAGGCGAGGCTGCCCGCGACCATGGCGATCCCCATCAACAGGGTTGCCCACCCGATTTGATGGGCGTTCGCGCCAAAGACGTCCTCAAAGTAGGGGCCGATCCAAAGCCCGCGCAACGCGCCGACCTGGGCGTAGCTGACGCTCATGATGGGGAAAATGAACCACAGCGCTTTGATCTTAAAGACGCCAAGCAGGCTGCCGCGTTGTTCGCCTTCGGGGGTGGCGGGGTCGCGTACGACACACCAGATGCCAATCGCCGTGAGCGTCGTGATGGCGCAAAGCCCCCACAGCGACGCGCGCCATCCGATCGTTTCAGCCGCAATGGCCATTGGATAGGACGCGACGAGGTTCCCGAATGTGCCAATGCCGACCATGACAGAGGCCAGCACAACAAAGCGGCTTGGCGCAAATTCACGCGCGAAGATATAGTAGGCCCCCATCAGCACCGGCGCGCAACCGATCCCGATCAACACCATTGCCAGATTGATATGCAGCGGCTGCGTCGCCACCGCAAAAAGTGCTGCCCCGCCGCCACCGCCAATCAGCAGCAGGCTGGCCGCCGTGCGCCGTGGCCCGACTGTATCCAGCGCCCAACCAACGGGCAGTTGCATGGCCGCAAAGGAAAAGAACCACAGCCCCGACGCAAAGGCGAGGTCTTCGGGTGTGGCCCCCAGATCGACCCGCAAAGAGGGGCTGAGCACGGCCAGAAAGGCGCGGAAAAACTGGCTGAGCACATAGCCCAACCCCAACAAAGCTACCCCGCGCATCATTTCAGGGTGTCACGCCATTTGCCTGCAAGCGCCTGCGCCGCGTGGCTGAGCAGCAAAACATCCGCCCCGACCGCAACAAACTGCGCCCCTGCCTCTAGGGCATCGCGGGTCATGTCGTCGTGGGTCGACAAGATGCCCGGCGCTTTACCCGCCGCGTGGATCTTGTGCAGCGCGGTCATGATCGCGTCCTGCACTTCGGGGTGGAGCGCATTGCCCATGTACCCCATATCCGCCGCCAGATCCGCGGGCCCGATGAACACCCCGTCGATCCCGTCAATTTTCAGAATATCGTCGAGGTTCTCCAGCCCTTTAACGCTTTCGACCTGCACTAGCAGACAGATTTCATCGTCCGCCGTGGTGCCATAATCCGCGATCTGGGAAAACCGTGCTGCGCGGGTCAGCGCATAGCCAACACCGCGGTCGCCGTGGGGCGGATAGGTGACATCGCGCACAAGTTGGCGGGCCTGATCGACGTTGTCGACCATTGGCACCAGCAAGGTCTGCGCCCCGGCATCAAGCATCTGTTTGATCAGGTGGGTCTCGCCCACGGGGACGCGCACAACCGGATGGCTGTCTGATGCTTCAAGCACTTGCAGCTGCGCCAGGATAGAGCGCAGATCGTTGGGGGCGTGTTCGCCATCGATGACCAGCCAGTCAAAACCGGCGGTCCCCATCAGTTCAGCGCTATAGGTATCCGCAAGCCCCAGCCAGCAGCCAAAGACGGTATCGCCTTGTTTCAAAGCCTGTTTGAACGCGTTGAAGGGGGCTGGCATGGGCATGATCCTTGGTGCTGTTTCAGCGTACCCTAGGGTCAAGCATTGCGAAGTGTCCAGAGGGGGCGCTGCCCCCGTCGCGCGGGCGCGCCTCCCCCGGAGTTTACAGGGCAAAATGAAGGGGTCAGATGACCTTGATCACATCCTTGTCGATGGCCAGCATGTAGCCGCGCCGCGCGATATTCTTGACCAGCAGTTCAGACACGATCTGGTTGCCTAATGTATCGCGCAGACGTTTGATGCGCGTGGCCCCCGCTGCTTCGTCGCAGTCAGCGGCGGTCCGGCCGGAAATGACGCCTTCGATTTCAGAGCCGGACAGGACGTCGTCATCCATACGGGCTTCGGCGAGTACCGACATCGTCTCCATTGCGGCAGCGGTCAGTTTGAAACCGAGGTTATTAAGGTAGACGGTGTTCTCTTCGCGGCTGATCAGCAGAGAGTTCACCTGAATCCCGACCCGTTCGATCTGCGCCATGCGGCGATTGAAGCCCACAAGCATGATCAGAAAAACCAGCGCCGCGACCAGCATTGAGGTGGCAAAGACCAGCAGCACGATGATCACGATCCGGTAGCTCGACAGAGTTTCAGAGAAAGCGGTGCCCGATTGCGCGAGGATTTCAAGCAGCTTGATTTCAGCCTGTGCGGTCAGATCGTCGTTTTCGACAAAGATCCGTTCGACCTGTGCGTTAAAGGCATTGGCGTCGGGCAGCGCCCACAGCAAAAGCCCCGCGCCGATCAGAATGATCGCCACGACGGCCGCGATACCACCGCCGACAAAACGTCCGCCCGTGCGGCGCATCTCAGAAGCGGAGGAAGTTTTTTCCGGCACTCTCTTTCCTTTGGTTAAGCCCATCTTCGCCAAAGACAGAAACAACCGTCAGCAGCGTCCAGCCCTGTGCGGCCAAGCGTTTGGTCAGTTGTGACTGTGCCGTGGCACGGCTGCAGTCACCAGATACTTGCGCCACACCATAATGCAGGCGCAAGGGGTTTTCCTGCTTGGCCTTATAATCGGCAAAACATTCTGCCGCTTGGGCAGAGGGGGCAGACAGGGCGAGCAGCCCCGCCGCGGCCAGGGAAAGGAGGATGTGTTTCATGTATATAAGACTGCGCTTATCCGGGCGGATATTCAATATCCATTGGGGCTGGGGGGCCTTGATATTCGATAACAGCGGGGTGTTATTGCCTGTCTGAAGGGGGTTGCCCATTTTGATCACACGGCCTCGCTCTTGATGGCTTTGCATGGGGTGCTTCCCATGGTGCCCTTAACCGAAAGGATCAGACAATGCGCTTTACATTGCACCATAAATTCATCGCCTCGATTGCAGCGGCAGCTGTCGCAATCACGGCTTTTACCGCCGTTCCCGCCGCCGCGGGTGATCGCAATAGGGATCTGGCAAAGATCGCGGTAGGGGTGCTGGGTGTAGCCATTGTCGGCAAAATCATTCACGACAAGAACAAGCGCGATGACGAACGGGCGCGGCAGGAAGTGTCGAAGCATCGCCACGCGCCAAACACGGTGCACCGGGCCCCACGCCCCCCTCGGGCTGAACACGTACCGGTCTACCGCGCGCCCAAAGCGCAGCGCCATGTAGAGCCGCGCCCGCTGCCAAAGGGGTACAAGCGCCAGCGGTACGACAGGCACGCCAATGCCAAGCTGTTGCCCAAGCAATGTTTCCAAAGTTTCGATACGCGTCGCGGTCAGGTGCTGATGTTCGGCCGCCACTGTCTCGAGAATAATTTCCGTCATGCCGACCGTTTGCCGCAGCAATGTGCGCAGCAAATCCGGACCCATCGCGGCACCCGCTATGGGTATGACGCCCGCTGCCTGCGTGGCGCGGGATACAGTTTGGCGCGCGGTTAATCTCCGCGTGTCAATACCGGAGGGCATCTAGGTGTCCTTCATCGGGGAAGGGAGGAATGTTCGGGCATTCCTCCCTTTCTTATCGTCTGTGGATATCTTTTCCGATTGTGGCACCGCGGTCTTTGCAATGTCACAATTCGCGGTGTCGGGGCTTGAGCTTTGCGGCGGGTTGGGGTTTGCACACCCAATGAAACCAGATTTTGAATTTGAACGGGCCGCCCATGCGCGCGGCTTTCTGCGGGTCGCTGGCGTTGACGAGGTGGGGCGCGGGCCCCTGGCGGGGCCGGTCACGGCCGCTGCCGTCGTGCTGGACCCTGACCGTATCCCCGAGGGGCTGAATGATTCAAAAAAGCTGACCAAACGGGCGCGAGAACGCCTGTATGAAGAGCTTTTGCAGGTCGCGGATGTGAGCATCGCCCATGCCTCAGTCGAGGAAATCGAAGAGCTGAACATCCTGAGGGCGAGCCACCTTGCGATGGTGCGCGCGTTGGAGGGGCTGAAGACGCCGGCGGACTATGCACTGATCGACGGCAATATGATCCCGCGTGATCTGACGGTAGCGGCCGAAACCGTGATCAAGGGAGACGCGAGGTCGCAGTCGATTTCTGCGGCCTCTATTGCGGCTAAAATATGTCGAGATTGTGTCATGTTGTCATTGGCGCAACAGCACCCGGGATATGGTTGGGAAACCAACATGGGATACGGGTCAAAAAAGCACATGGAAGCGTTGCAGGAAATTGGTGTGACCCCACACCATAGACGTTTGTTCAAGCCGGTACACAACATGTTGTATCAAGATAAATAACTAACCACTTGATTCAAAAAAGAAATTGACCATGAATCGTCTGTCAGGGCATCTTGTGGATAACCAAGAGCACACAATGTGCCGGGCAAGAGGCAGCTATTATGAAGACGATGACCAAGGGTGCGGCAGCACTCCCTTTAAACACGATCATTTCTGGCGACTGTATCGAAGCGATGAATGCGCTTCCTGCGGAGTCGGTGGACCTTATCTTTGCAGACCCACCCTACAACCTTCAGTTGCGGGGTGACTTGCATCGTCCCGATAACTCGAAAGTCGATGCCGTAGACGATGCGTGGGACCAGTTTTCCAGCTTTGCCGTCTATGATAAATTTACGCGTGAATGGCTGAAAGCCGCACGTCGATTGCTGAAACCCAATGGCGCGATCTGGGTCATTGGCAGCTACCACAACATTTTCCGCGTCGGTGCCTCATTGCAGGATGCGGGCTTCTGGATCTTGAATGACGTGGTGTGGCGCAAGTCGAACCCGATGCCGAACTTCCGCGGCAAGCGTTTTACCAATGCTCATGAAACCATGATTTGGGCCGGTAAAGATGAGAATTCCAAATACACCTTCAACTATGAGGCGCTGAAGGCGCTGAACGAAGGGATCCAGATGCGCAGCGACTGGGTGCTGCCGATCTGCACCGGCCACGAGCGTCTGAAGGACGAAGCGGGCGACAAGGCGCATCCGACACAAAAGCCCGAAAGCCTTCTGCACCGCATTCTCGTCGGCTCTACCAACCCCGGCGATGTCGTGCTGGACCCGTTCTTTGGTACCGGCACCACAGGCGCTGTTGCCAAGATGCTGGGCCGTGATTTCATCGGGATCGAACGCGAGGAAGCCTACCGCAAGGTCGCTGAAAAGCGGATCAAATCCGTGCGCAAATTCGACAAAGAGGCGTTGCAGACCACCACGTCGAAGCGTGCAGAACCGCGTGTGCCGTTTGGCCAGTTGGTTGAACGTGGCATGCTGCGTCCGGGCGAAGAGCTTTATTCCCTGAACGGCCGTTACTCTGCCAAGGTCCGTGCTGATGGCACGCTGATCGGCAACGAGGTCAAAGGATCGATCCATCAGGTCGGTGCGGCGTATGAGAAAGCGCCAAGCTGCAATGGCTGGACATATTGGTGCTACAAGAAAGACGGCAAACGTGTGCCGATCGATATCTTGCGCCAGCAAATCCGGGCGGAGATGGCCAACTAGGCCTCTCCACCCCCCATTTACACCCTTTATACGAACACCGCCGGTGTCCTTGCCGCCTTATGAGAAGGCGTGCCTATAAGGACACTCACCTTGGCCCCGCCTTTCATTGGCGGGGTCTTTTTCGTTTCAAACCGAGGGGCGTTAGCGCGGATAAGGGGTCTTGCCCGCGTTATAGTCGGCCCATTCCGTAATCTCGGGGTAGTAGGTCCGACGCCATGCACGCACCCGCGGGTTCATTACGCGCCGCCAGATCCAGGGCATCATCGCGGCCATGGTCATAATAGGGTAGCCATAGGGCAGCTGCGGTGCCTGCGCGTCGCCATAGGTTTGCAGTACGGGAAACCGACGGTCCGGTTTATAGTGGTGGTCCGAATGGCGTTGTAGATTGATCAGCAGCCAGTTCGACGCCATATGCGCCGCGTTCCATGAATGGCGCGGCTGGACATGTTCGTATTTGCCCTCGCCCAGATGTTTGCGCGTCAGCCCGTAGTGTTCGATGTAGTTCACCAGTTCGAGCTGCCAGATCGCCACGCCCGCTTGCAGCAGGAACAGGCCCAGCCCGACCCAGCCGCCAAGGACCACGGCGAGGATCAGGCAGCCCGCTTGCAGCGCCCAGTATTTGAAGAATGGGTTGCTCAGGTCGGTCCAGGGTTTGCCCTTGCGTGCCAGCATCGCTTTTTCGGCCTGAAAGCTGGACACCAGCGATTGCCGCAGCACGCGCGGGTAAAAGCGGTGGAACCCTTCGTTATAGCGTGCGGTCACCGGATCCCGCGGGGTGGCGACATAGCGGTGATGTACTAGCAGATGTTCGGACCGGAAGTGCGAATAAAGGACCATCGCCAGCAGGGCATCGGCCCAGAACCGTTCGCGCTTGTTGCGTTGGTGCATCAGCTCGTGGGCATAGTTGATCCCGATGGTGCCGGTCATGACGCCCACCCCGAAGAAGACCGCGGCCTTCTCCCAGCCGGATAGATGCGCGGCCTGCGGCACGTACCAGAGCAATCCGAACAGCGTGAGAAACTGTACAGGCATCCACGCGGTTGTAATCATGCGGTACCAGAACAGATCGTCATCGGACGCGTCCGGATCGGCGTTATCAAAGTTCAGCCCCGCAATCGCGTCGATGATCGAAAACAGGTACCATGTGACCACCGGCATCAGGATCACAGTCCACCCGCCAACAGTGGCAGATATCCAGACCAGCGGGATCAACCCGAATGACAGGGCAAAAGGCAGCGCACGCCGGAATTGCGACAGTTGATGGGTGCTTACGTTTGTTGTGGGCGAGGTCATGCTGCACGGCCTTTTGAGGGTGTCTGGCCCCGATGGACGGGCACAAGTTTGGCTGCGATAAACTATGACGCGCAGCCGCTACCGTAGCAAGTCGTAGGCTTTGCGCATCACCGTGGGCAGATCCGAGGGGCGGAAGTCGTCCGGCGCCACAAAATGCCCGCGCTCCGGATCCACCTCGGACGGTAGGGGCGCATGCATGACGGTCAGCATCAGGTGGAAATGAGTAAAGGTATGGCGCACCTCGCCCGCGAGCGGCTGCCAGTCGGCGAAAGCAGGCGGCGTGCCGGTCGGGCGCGGGGTGTCGGCGTTGATCCAGTCGGTGCCGGGCCAACCGAGCATACCGCCCAGCAATCCTTTGTCCGGGCGCGTCTCAAGCAGCCATGCCCCGTCCGCCCGCTGCCCCAGATAAACGGTACCATGCCGGATCGGTTTCGGCTTTTTCGGGGTCTTCTTTGGCAGCGCGGCTGCGGTGCCGTTGCGGCGGGCAAGGCAGGGATCGCGCCACGGGCAAATGCCGCAGGCGGGGGATTTCGGCGTGCAGATCGTGGCCCCCAGATCCATCACCGCCTGGGCGTAATCTCCGGGGCGGATGGCTGGGGTCAGCGCCTCTGCACGTGCCATGAGTTCGGGCTTGGCGGCGGGCAGTGGCGTGTGAATGTCATAAAGCCGCGCCATCACCCGTTCGACATTGCCATCCAGCACCGTGAACGGCAGATCAAACGCGATAGAGGATACGGCCGCAGCGGTATAGGGCCCAATCCCTGGTAGCTGTAGCAGGGCGGCGTGATCGGCGGGGAACTGGCCGTCATGCTCGGCCACCACGGCGCGGGCGCATTTCAGCAGGTTGCGGGCGCGGGCGTAATACCCCAAGCCAGCCCATTCCCCCATCACATCGGCATCCGCCGCCGCCGCTAGATCAACCACAGTAGGCCAGCGTGCCGTAAACCGTTGGAAATAGTCGCGCACCGTCGCAACCGTGGTTTGCTGCAACATCACCTCGCTCAGCCAGATACGATAGGGATCGGGGCGCACGCCGGCCGCACGGTCCGCCGGAGGTGTCCGCCACGGCATCGCACGGGCATGTACATCGTACCACTCCAGAAGGATCAGCGGCAGGTCGCCGGATGGGTCGGTGTCACGCAATGTTTATAACCTTTTGGCTTGGGTATGGCTGGTGATACGAGGCGGGATCGCTATGTTGTGGCTAGTCATTCGGGAAAGATAGTCATGCCGCCACGGCGTACCAGTACAAAAGGGTTCAAAAGGACCGATAGCCTGCTTTCGGCCAAGATCCGTCAGGCGAGCGAAACCCGTGGTTTTGCCCAGTCCCGCCTGCTGACCCAATGGGCCGAGATCGTGGGCCAAGACACCGCGGCCATTTCGCGCCCCGTTGAGGTAAGCTATGGCCGGGGCGGCATGGGGGCGACGTTGACCTTGCTGACGACAGGGGCGAATGCGCCGATGCTGGAAATGCAAAAAGAACAACTGCGCGCCAAGGTAAACGCCATCTACGGCTTTAACGCGATTGCGCGTGTGCGGGTGACACAGACCGCCGCCACCGGCTTTGCCGAAGGGCAGGTCGCCTTTGCACCGCAACCCAAGACCCATCCCGAACCGCCGAACGATCCCGTCTTGCATCAGCGCGCTGTCGAAACCGTCGGCCCTGTCGCGAACGACGCCCTGCGCGATGCACTTGCACGTCTGGGCGAGAACATATTGAACAAGACCAAACGCTGAAAAAGGAAATCACATGAAACCGACATTCCCCATCCTTGCCGCTGTTGCCGTGGCCGCCGCAGGTGGCTGGTACGCATTCAGCGGTACGAATGCCGTGGATAGCACGCAGATCACCCCTCTGGTCAGCGCAGCCAACGCACAAACAGCAAGCGCGGACAAAGCAGACACCGCTTCGTCCGAAACGACTGCCGAAACCGCTGCTATTGAGGACATGACACTGGGTAATCCCGATTCAGCTGTTCAGATCATCGAATACGCCTCCTACACCTGCCCGCACTGCGCCGCCTTTGACCAAGGCCCGTTCCAGCAGCTCAAGGCGGATTACATCGACAACGACAAAATCGGCTTTACCTACCGCGAGGTTTATTTTGACCGCTACGGTCTTTGGGCCTCGATGGTGTCGCGCTGCGGGGGCGAGGACAAGTTCTTTGGCATCACCGACATGATCTATGCCGGCCAGTCCGAATGGGTCCGCGCCGGAGAGCCCACAGCTATCGTCGAAGAGCTGCGCAAGATCGGCCGCCTTGCCGGCTTGGACAACGAAGAACTGGATGCCTGCCTTCAGGACGGTGAAAAAGCACAGTCGCTGGTCGCATGGTGGGAAGAAAACCAGAAGGCGGATGACATCAACAGCACGCCAAGCTTCATCATCAACGGCAAGAAATACTCCAACATGCCCTATGCCGAGATGAAAGAGATCATCGACGCAGCGCTGGAAGAATAATGGCGGCCCCGCTGGCAGGGCTCAAGGTTATTGAGCTGGCACGTATTCTGGCAGGCCCTTGGGCCGGTCAGACGCTTTCGGATCTCGGCTGCGAGGTCATCAAAGTTGAGAGCCCGGCGGGCGACGACACCCGCCAGTGGGGGCCTCCGTTCATTGAACGCGACGAGGATAAATCTGCCTCGTATTTTCATTCGGCCAATCGGGGCAAAGCGTCGGTTGTGGTCGATCTGACCACTGATGAAGGTCAGGCCAAGATGAAAGAGCTTTTGGCCGATGCCGATATCCTGATCGAGAATTTCAAAACCGGTGGGCTTGCGAAATACGGGATGGATTATGCCAGCTTGTCCAAGCAGTTCCCAAAGCTGATCTATTGTTCGATTACCGGTTTCGGTCAGGACGGGCCCTATGCGCATCGCGCGGGCTATGATTTCATCATCCAAGGCATGTCCGGCCTGATGTCGATTACCGGTGAACCCGACCGCCAGCCCCAGAAACACGGGATGGCGATCACGGATATCTTTACCGGTATCTATGCCACCACGGCCATTCTTGCAGCGGTGCACCAGCGTGGCCAGACCGGTGTGGGCCAGCATATTGATATGGCGTTGCTGGATTGTGCTGTTGCGGTCACGGGCAATCAGGCGATGAACTATCTGACAACGGGCAATGCGCCCACGCGGATGGGCAATGCGCACCCGAACCTGACCCCCTACGAGGTGTTCGAATCCTCTGACGGGCATCTGATCATTGCCACGGGCAATGACGGGCAGTTCCAACGGCTGTGCCGGATGTTGGGGCTGGATGACATGGCAACCTCGGCTGACTATGCCAAGAATGCCGACCGCGTCGCCAACCGCCCCGAGATGATCCGCCGTTTGACAGGGGCCACCAGTCAGCGCACCCGTGACGATCTGCTCGCCGCCTGCGAGGCAGAGGGCGTGCCGGCAGGGCCGATCAACGATATGGCCGATATGTTCGAAGACCCCCAAGTCATCGCGCGTGGCTTGAAGGTCGAACTGGACGGGGTGCCGGGCATCCGGTCGCCGTTCAAATTTTCGGGCGCCGAGCTGGCTTTGCATCGTGCAGCGCCAAAGCTGGGTCAGGACGACTAGGTCACACGCAAATCGCAGCCGGAGCCTGGTTGCAGGGTCCGGCGTGCTATTTGGGTTTCGACAGTTGGTCTAACGCCCCAAATAGCGCGTTTTCAGGATCGAACTTCAGACGCACTGGCAGGGTTATCACCTTCATTCTGAAAGACGCGGGCAGACGCACCGCGTCTTTTTCCGTTGTGACCAGCTGTGCCCCCCGCAAGGCAGCGTCAGCCTCAAGCCGTCCCATCAAGGCGGGGTTCAGCGGCTGGTGATCCTCCAGCGCTTCGGCGTGGACAATCTCGGCCCCGAGATCGCGCAGGGTGGCAAAGAATTTCTCGGGGTGGCCGATCCCTGCAAATGCCAGCGCCCGCGTGTCGGACCAATCCATCCCCGTTTGTAGCGGGGCGAGTTCGGCACGGACATGCGGCAATTCTTGGGGCAGCCCTGTGGTATCGAATTGCGCCTGATCTTGCGCATTGCCGATGGACAGTATGATATCCGCACGGGCCAGACCCGTAGCGACGGGTTCGCGCAAGGGGCCTGCCGGCAGACACAGCCCGTTGCCAAACCCCTTGGCCGCATCCACCACCACGATCGACAGGTCCTGATGCAGCGCGGGGTTCTGAAATCCGTCGTCCATCACAATCACTGACGCCCCCGCATCCGCAGCAGCCTGTGCGCCCGCGGCGCGATCTTGCGCGACCCAGACATCAGCAAAAGCAGCCAGCAGCAGCGGTTCATCCCCCACCTGCGCGGCACTGTGGCGCGAGGGGTCCACCTGCACCGGTCCTTTTAGCGTGCCACCATACCCGCGCGAAACCACATGGGGCGTGTGATACGTGTCACGCAGATGTTCGACGACGGCCATGACTGTTGGTGTCTTGCCCGTGCCGCCAGCATTGATATTGCCGACGCAGACCACCGGAATATCCAGACGCAACGGTGTGCCTGCCGCCAGCCGTCGTGCAGTGGCCCTGGCGTAAAGCGCGCCCAAGGGGTGCAGCAGGCGTGCGCGCCAATCGGGTGTCGGGCGGTGCCAAAAGGCGGGGGCGCGTTTCATGGCTTGGCCTCTCGCTGATCAAGCGTTTCTTGCACAAGGTCGATCACCCTGTCGGTAACGGCGGCACCACGGCTGATGACATCCCACCCCGCCTGCGCCATCGTAGCGGCCTGATCCGGCGCGATCAGACGGGTCACGGCGGTGCCAAGGGCCGTTGCGTCATTCACGATACGCGCGGCACCTTCGGCAGCGAGACGGGTATAAAGCGGCAGATAACGCCGGACCTTGGGCCCGTAAAGCACAGCCGATCCTAATGCGGCGGCCTCGAACGGATCACAGCCGCCGCTGCCGTTGATCAAGGAATTCCCCAGAAAGGACACAGGCGCCAGCCGGTAGAACAGCCCGATCTCTGCCGGATCATCGGCGATCATCACTTGGGTCGAGGCGTCGGGATAGCCCGCATCACCCCATCGCAGCACGCGAAAGTTCTGATCGTCCATGCGCTGCGCGAAAGCATCGGCCTGTTTGGGGTCGGCGGGCGCGAGGATCAGCAGCAAGCGGTGCGACAAACGCAGACCCTGACGGTGCGCAGTGAGCACCGTGTTCAGCTCTCCTTCGAGCACCTGATTAGCAAACCAGATCGGGCGCCCAACAGCCGCTGCCGACAAATCCGCGAGATCAGAGTCCATACAGGGCAGCACACGTCCGCCGGCTTGCAGTGCGGGGGTCCGCTCTATGTCTTTGCGGGCCAGTCCCAGCCGGACCAGCCGCTGCAGCCCCGCGTCCGATCGCGTCATGATGGCCGAGAAATGCATCAGCAGATCGCGGGTCAGATCGCGCAGCCAACGGTCGCGCCGTCCGTCAAAGCCGTCGCTGTCGGCGTCGATCAGGAACATCGGACAGGCATGTGTGGTCATCTCTGCGATCATATTCGGCTGCAGACGCCCCCACGCCCAGACACAGGCATCGGGCTGCCAGTAATCGATAAAGGTCTTGGCGAGCGCCGGGTGGTCTTCGGGCAGGGTATCGATCAGCACGTCTGCCTCGCTACACGGCTGCAGGTCCACCGGCGTCGAGGCTTGGGGGACGGTGATCAGAACACTCAGCCCCGGACGGCTACGGCAAAGCCGTATGGCGAGGTCTTGTATCGCGAACAAGCTGCCGGGTTCGGGCGCGTGGCACCAGACAAGTTCGCCTTCGGGGCGCTTGGCCACGGGGGTGAATGGCGGCACGCCCCCGCGACCGGTAAAGGCGCGATAGGCTGACAGCCCGAGCGACCGCGCCATCAGAGTTTACCCCAGTTCTTCGGTAGAGGACGCTGCAGCTTCTTCGTCGCGCAGACGGTGCAGATGCGCGATAAAGTACCGCATATGCGCGTTATCGACCGTGCGCTGTGCTTCATTTTTCCAAGCGTCATAGGCGCTGGCATAGTTCGGGAAGATCCCAACGACGTGGATGTCATCGACGTTCTTGAACGCGGTGCCGGTGGGCGAAATCAATTCACCCCCGAAAACGAGGTGCAGGCGTTGGGTCATATCGCGATCCTTTGTTTTCAAACAGATGGCCTTGGGCGCAATCTACGGGGTGGCTTGGGTCTGGGCAAGGCCGCTTAGCAGCGCCGCATGGACGGCACCGCCCCCCGCGACCACACCGTTCAGACGCGGATCGGGGTTGTTGAACCGCAGCGGCTGCCCCGTGCGGTCAGTGCACTGCCCGCCTGCTTCGGTGACAATCAGCGCGCCCGCGGCGATGTCCCATTCCCAGCTTTTGCGCAGCGTGACCATGCCATCAAACCGGCCCTGTCCCACCAGCCCCAGCCGATAGGCCAGCGAGGGACGGTGCGCGCGTTTAAAGCCGGGGTCGCCCTTGGCCCAATGCTGCATTTCCATCACCGGTTTGGTTGCCAGCACGGTGGCCTCGGACAAGGTGGCGATGTCGGAGACGGCAATCGGTTGGCCGTTCAGCGTCGCGCCACGCCCCGTAGCCGCCGCATAGAGCCGGTCCAGCATGGGCAAAAACACCACAGCTGCCGTGATCTTCCCGTTCCGCGAGATGGCAAGTGAATGGGACCATGTGTCGGACCCTTCGATAAAGCTGCGCGTGCCATCAATGGGATCAATGATAAAGAGATCGCGCTGCCCCAGGCGCTGCGGGCCATCGTCGCTTTCTTCGGACAGCCAGCCATAATCCGGACGGGCCTTTGTCAGCGTCTGGTGCAACATCGCATTGACTGCAAGGTCCGCCTCGGTCACGGGGCCGGCCTCGTCGGGCTTGTCCCAACGCTGCGCGGTTTTGCCGCTGAAAGAGGTCGCAATCTCGCCGGATCGGTGCGCGGCCTCTATCAGGAGGGAGAGGTCATTAAGCGCCGGCAAGGGTCATTCCCGAGACAAGCAAGGACGGCACGACGCGGCTCAGATGTGCGCGCGCATCATTGGCCGGCACGATCGATTGCAACATGTCACGCAAGTTGCCCGCGATGGTGCATTCGTTGATCGCATGGGTGATCTCGCCATTCTCGATCCACAGGCCAGACGCCCCACGTGAATAGTCGCCTGTATTTGGATTGATCGTAGAGCCGATCATCGAGGTCACAAGTAGGCCGGTGCCCATATCGCGGATCAGGTCAGCACGGGTGGCGTCGCCTTGGGACAGCGCGATGTTCCAAGTGGCCGGACCGGGGTTCGATCCGGTGCCGCGTGCCGCGTTGCCAGTCGGGGTCAGCCCCAGCTTGCGGGCCGTCGCGAGATCAAGGGTCCAGCCCTGCAATATCCCGTCTTCAACGATGGTACGGCGCGATGTGGGAAGGCCTTCGCCATCAAAGGGGCGCGAGCCTGCGACGCGGGGGCGAAAGGGGTCTTCGATCAGGGACAGGCCTTTGGGCAGAACCTGTTCGCCCATAGCGCTGCGCAGCCATGATGCGCCACGCGCGATCGCGCTGCCGCTGATGGCCGACAGCAGGTGCCCGATCAGGGCAGAGGAAATGCGTTCGTCAAACAGTACCGGATAGGCCCCCGTGGGCGGCTTGCGTGCGCCCATGCGTTCAAGAACGCGTTCGCCTGCCTTTGTGCCGATGTCTTCGGGGCTGCGCAGATCGGTCTGGAAAATGCGGCTGTCGCCGTCATAGTCCCGCTCCATCCCCGTGCCCGTTCCGGCGATTGCAACACAAGACAGCCCGCGATCGGTACGGCGGTATCCGCCCTCGAACCCGTTGCTGGCGGCCATGAATACCTGCTGCGCCCCATATCCCGCACCGGCAGATTGGACTTGGCTGACGCCTTTGACGGCCAACCCTGCGGCTTCGGCGCGGGCAGCGTCATCTTGGAGCGCTTCGGGCGCGGGCTCGGGTGCGGGGTCGTAAAGCTCAAGCGCTTCGATATCCCAATCCGTCGCCAGCTGGTCGGGGTCGGCAAGCCCGATATAGGGGTCTTCGGGCGCTTCTTTCGCCATCGCCACCGCACGGATCGCCATTTCCTCGATTGTGCGGTCCGACGTGTCAGACGCAGACACATTGGCTGACCGTTGCCCGACAAAGACGCGCAGCCCGATATCCACGCCCTCGGCGCGTTCAGCCTGTTCCAGCATCCCGCCGCGCACATCGACGTTTACCGACGTCCCGCGCACGGCCATCGCATCGGCGCTGTCTGCACCTGCGCGGCTGGCGGCATGGAGCAAAGACTTGGTCAGCGCCTCAATGGATTGCGACATGGGGGAATACTCCTTGGGTGGGTGAAAAGACTGCTAGCGTCCCTGTCGCACCTGCGCAAGGGACGCCCGTCCGTGAAAGGATGCGGCTGCAGGGCCTTATTTGATCCGCTGGCCGTTCGCGAGAATCTGCCCGTCGCGGGTGAATTCAAGTTTGGATTTCAATGTATCCTCGCCCTCGGCAGGGACGGCGAACATGCCCATCATCATCCGGGCCCCCATCGCCATCTGCGCGGGCAGCAACCCCGAAGATACGAGTGTATCCATCAAGGTGTTGCCACCCACCAGTTTAAGATCAACTGCGCCCGACGGCTTGAGCGTTGTGGGGTCGTTTTCGTCGTGGTCAAAGGTTGCCGCACCATTGCCCGTCAACTTGGCCCCCAATGCCTCCACGATCAATGCATTCAGGTTCACGCTATCCAACTGGGCAGGAACGTTTCCGGTTTCTGCCATCTTGGCCGCGGCCTCGGGGTCAAAGTAATCCATCAACAGGCGTGCCTTGCCCGAGACATCCAGCGACAGGTTCGCAGGATCACGGGGCAGGGTGCCTTGGGGGTTGATCATGCCCCAGACCATATCCGACATGGTGAACCCTTCGAGGTTCAACCCAAGCGCCACGTCCTGCGCGTCATCCGTCTTCAGCACCGGCGCGCTGAGATTGAACGCCGCATTGTCGAGGCCGAAGGACAGCAGGAACGGGAACTGCTGCGGCTGCACAGACAGGGCCATCCCCTGACGCGAACCGGCATAGCTCATCCCGTCGGCGCTGGTTTCAACCGTCAAGCGGCCGCCTTCAGACGCGACTGCGGCGGACATATTGCCGTTCTCGGGGTCTTCGATGTCCACCGTCAGCGTGCTGTTGCCGCTTGCGAGCGTGCCTGCGCCGGTCATGCCAGACCGCAGCATCGCTGCCATATCGCTGGCCCGTGCCACACCCAGCGGCAACCGCCCGTCGCCGTCAAAGGTCATATTGGCCGACGTGCCGTTGAGCGTTGCGATGGCGGGCTCTTCGGGGTCTTTGAACCGCATATCAAAGGTCATCGACGCGACGGAGCCGTCTTGCGCATAGGCGCGCATGTCCGTCAGTACCGATTTCGACAGATATTCGACGTCATTGAGCACCACGTTCAACGCCGTATTATCGGGGCCAAAGGTTTCATCCCCCACTGTCATCTGATCAAGCGACAGGCCCAGCAGACCCGCGGCATAGGCGCTGCTCAGGTCTGTCGGTGTGCCGCTGACGCGCATGTCATGGCCTGTCTGGTTCACGGTCACTGCGGCGCGGACGCGGTCTTCGTCGGGGTCGGCCGGGGTGATCTCAAGCACCAGCGGCATCGCTTCGGGCATCACAACTGACACTGTCCCATCGTCGTTCTGCACCAGGCTCAACTGTTCAAGCGACATCGAGATTTGGGCTAGGTCAGGTTCGCTTGATAGGTCAAAGCGGACATTGCTTACCGCAAGCGTGTCACCGGTCGCCTTTTCGGTCGCGGTCAGGGTGTAGCCCATGCTTTGCATATGATCCTGCCAGTCGCGCCACACATCCTGCGGGGTGACATCTGCCAAAGCGCTGGATGATGTGAAAAGAACTGAAAGGGCGGCACTGCCAAAGAGGGGGCGGATCATGAAAAATTCCTTTATCGCAAATCGCGGGCGGCCATCCGGTGATAGCGCGGTTGCGCTAAAGGTAATCGCCCGATGCCAGCTTACAAGGCAATGCCGCTCGCGCCAATCTGCGATCTTCCGCCCGAGTGGGCGCTTTTGATTGGCGCTGGTCGATGTTGTTGCTAACGATGTCACCAAGCGCCGAAGGCGGTGGCCTCCGGACGGGGGTATACTGAAGACAAAGGAAATTATACGATGGATATGACTGGCAAAACCGTGATGATCACCGGCGCAAGCCGCGGGATCGGTGCCGAAGCAGCGCGGGTTTTCGCCTCCGCCGGGGCGAACGTTGTGTTGATGGCGCGGTCGCAAGATGCGATTGCTGATCTGGCTGGGGAAATCGGCAAGCAGGCCATCGCGATCCCGTGCAACGTGGCCCGTTTCGGCGAGATGTCCTCGGCTGTGGAAACCGCGCTTGGGGCCTTTGGCAGCGTTGATGTGCTGATCAACAACGCCGGCGTGATCGAACCGATCTCGCATCTTGCCGCGTCGGACCCGGACGAGTGGTCTCAGGTCATCGATATCAACCTCAAGGGCGTCTACAACGGGATGCGCGCTGTGCTGCCGGTGATGAAAAACGCAGGCGGTGGGTCAATCCTGACGATTAGCTCGGGTGCCGCGCATCACGCCATCGAAGCCTGGAGCCATTATTGCGCGTCCAAAGCGGCAGTGAATATGATGGGGCGGTCGATCCATCTGGAAGAAGCCGCAAACGGCATTCGCGCCATCGGCCTGTCGCCGGGCACCGTGGCGACCCAGATGCAACGCGAGATCAAAGCAAGCGGCGTGAACCCCGTAAGCGAGCTGGCATGGGAAGATCACATCCCCGCCGATTGGCCCGCGCGTGCGTTGCTGTGGATGTGCAGCGCCGACGCCGACACATACTGCGGCGAGGAAATCTCGCTGCGCGACGAAGGCATCCGCAAAACGATTGGTCTGGTATGATTGATTTCGACCGCGAAGGGTCCGTCTGGGTTGCGACGATCAACCGGCCGGACAAAGCCAATTCCCTGACCCATGATATGCTGGTTGCGCTGGCCGAGTTCATGGAGGACGCCCAAGCCGCGCGTGCCGTGATCCTGACCGGTCATGGCAAGGTGTTCAGCGCAGGGGCCGATCTGGACGAAGCCCGCGCAGGGCTGGCCGTTTCCGACATCTGGGAGCGGCTGTCCGGTGCAATTGCCGCGTTGCCGGGGTTGAGCATCTGCGCGATGAACGGGACGCTGGCCGGCGGCGCAATGGGGATGGCGCTGGCGTGCGATCTGCGGATCTGCGTCCCGAGTGCCAAGTTCTTTTATCCGGTGATGAAACTGGGGTTCTTGCCACAACCCAGTGATCCTGCACGGATGGCGGCGCTGATTGGCCCGTCGCGGAGCAAGCTCATTCTGATGGGCGGCCAGAAAATCACCGCTGACGAAGCGCTGAATTTCGGTTTGGTAGATCGCATTGTCGCCGATGATGCGTTGATGGAAAGCGCGCGTTCTATCGTGTCCGACACGATTGCCGCTGCGCCTGATATCGCGAGCGGCATAAAATCGATGTGTGCGGCGTCAGCGAGCCCAGCCGAGGTTTTATAGCAGCCGAGCCTAGATAAACGGCACGAAGGGTACGCCGCAGCCTGCAAGCAAGGTGAGACCCGAGATGATTAAAATGATGCGCATATTTTGCCCTCTTGTTGGAATAATCACGATCGTCGTGCATTTGGTTTAAGGTCAAGTTAATGGTGTCGCTGTAACAAATAGCTATACCCTTAATCCGATTGAAAGAGCATGTCATGACATCAAATATTTTTCCCGCCCGGCGCGGGGTTGTCATTGGCGCGGGGCCTGCTGGGTTGATGGCGGCCGAAATGATGGCGGCCGCAGGGCTTTCTGTCACCGTCTGTGATCATAAACCGTCTGTCGCGCGCAAGCTGTTGATGGCCGGAAAATCAGGGCTGAACATCACTAAGGCCGAAGAACGCACCAAGTTTTTAAACGCGTTTACGACGGCAAAAGGGCCGCTTAAACCTATTCTGAACAGTTTCGATGCGCCTGCGGTGCAAGGCTGGGCGGAAGAATTAGGGCAAAACCTGTTCACCGGAACGACGGGGCGGGTGTTCCCAACAGTGATGAAGGCGTCGCCGTTGCTGCGCGCGTGGTTGGCACGTCTGTCGGACGAAGGTGTAGACCTGAAAACACGCTGGCGCTGGACCGGATGGGACGACGGCACGCCGGTTTTCGATACCCCTGATGGAATGCAACATCTACCGGTCGATGTAACGGTGCTGGCCATGGGCGGGGCAAGTTGGTCACGGCTGGGTGCCACTGGCGCATGGGCCTTACCCTTGCGTGACGCGGGCGTTGATATCGCCCCCTTTGCGCCTGCCAATGCCGGTATCGCGATGAAATGGTCGGCGCATATGGGGGCGCATTTCGGTGCGGCGCTGAAAGGCATCGGTTTGAAATCAGGAACTTACCGGTCCCGGGGGGAGGCGGTGATCTCTGCTCGGGGATTGGAAGGGGGCGGGATCTACACGGTTTCGCGCGGGCTGCGCGAGGGGCACCCGTTGATGCTGGACCTGCTGCCCGATCAAACGCGCGAGGCGCTGACAGAAAAGCTCGCTAAGCCACGCGGCAAGATGAGCCTTGCAAACTATTTGCGCAAAACGCTCAAGCTGGATGTGGCCAAGATTGCGCTGCTACAAGAAATGGCGCGACCCTTGCCGGGGGATGCTGCGGACCTGGCAAAACTGCTCAAGGCGTTGCCAGTGAAACACGCGGGATTGCGGCCGCTGGACGAAGCAATTTCCACTGCTGGTGGCGTGAAATTCGACGCGGTGGACGACGGGCTGATGCTGCGCGCACGCCCCGGTGTGTTCGTTGCAGGCGAAATGCTGGATTGGGAAGCGCCTACTGGCGGATATTTGATTTCGGCCTGCCTTGCGACAGGCCGATGGGCAGGTCAACATGCCGCCGCTTGGGCGCAACGGGATTAATCCTCGCGGGTCGCTGCGGCCTTGAACGCAGGGCGGTCGCGCATGGATTTGGCCCAATTCCCGAGCTTGTCATCCACCCGGGCAAAGCCCGCGCCGATGGACCAGTTGATGCAATGGGTCGCCAGCAAATCCGGTATCGTCACCTGCTCGCCCATCAGAAAGGGGCCGTCCAATCTGTCGGACAAATTTGCGGCGGAGCGGGCGAACTCCGCTTTCAGGCTGTCCTTGATCTCGGGGACGCGCTGCTCTTCGGGGAAAACAAAGCTGTGTTTGGCGGCCGCCCAAAGGATCGCGTCCATCTCGTCGATCAGCCAAAAGGTCAGCGCATCCTGACGCGCACGGGCCGGGGTCCCGGCAGGGGCCGTCAGCGCGCTGTGTTTATCCGCAAGATACTGCATTATCGCAACCGAATCGGTCAGAACCTCATCGCCGTCGACCAGCGCCGGAATTTTGCCCGACGGGTTGTATTGCTTCGCCGCGTCCGAGCGCGGCCCGCAGGGCACGTGTTCATAGGGCTGACCAAGTTCTTCGAGCATCCACATGACGCGCATCGCCCGTGATTTTGTCGCTCCGATTACCTTATACATCGACATTCCCTCCCAAGAATTAACCTGATTTTAGCGTTGTGCGCCCAGCATCGCGAGGCGGATAAAAGCACGTTCGACCAGCGCCATCGTCGGCGCATGTTGCCCCGCCGACCTGAGCGTCAGGTCGGTGTCCGTCAGCACGGTCAGCGCCGTTTCAAGCTTGGCTGCCCCCCAGCTTTTGGCTTGTCGCATGGCGCGGTCGCGATCGCGCACACCCCAGATCTGTCCGCCCGGATTGCTCGCGATGCGGTAAAGCGTACGAAAGTGACGTGTCGCCATGATGATCAAGGTGACGGCATTTACCCCCTGTGCCTGCAGCTTTGCCATAACCGGCCCGATGTCTCCTGCGCGGGCCTCGGCTACCACATGCAGAATGTCGTCGACCTCTGCTTCGGTAGAGGTGGGTGCGCAATTGGCGACATCCTCGGCGGTAAGCGGGCCAGCGTCGCCGATCTTGTAGAGTGTAATCTTATCAACCATTTGACGAAAATCGCCCGGATCGAGCACACGCGCCAGTTCGGTCAGCACCCCCATCGCGTCAGGCTCGGGGCTTAGCTTTGCCTCGGCGAGCACACGTTCAATCTCTGCTCGGTCAGGCGGATTGTCGTAAATCGGGGTCGCAAAAGCATTTTTATGGGCTTCAAACGCCTTGAGCACCTTGGAGGTTTTTTTGAGATCGCCGGCTGTTACCACAATTTGCGCATCGCCCGGCTGCCAGTCGGCCAGCGCATCAGACAGAATTTTGGCGATATTGTCATTGGCATCTTCAACGAAGGCCGCACGGGGGCCGGGGAAAAAGCCGACGGCCTTTATCGCATCAAGAAGCATCGGCGCGTCACGGCGCAGATCGGCGGCCTGAATACGGGTCAGGCGCATTTCCTCTTCTGCGTTGGGACCCAATAGGTTTTTCAGAAAGCTTTGCCGCTTCAGCGCGACACGCATCGCGTCGCCGCCATAGATCAAAAGCCCGGTCTTGTTCGGATCGGGCTTGGCGAAATAGGCATTCGCGTCGCGCGGGGGCAGCTTCATCGGGCCAGATCAGCCGCATAAAGGCGTGTGACCAGCTGCTCTGCCAACATGACCATCAACCGCTTTTGCGCATCCCGTTCTGCTGCGAGCGTGGCAACAGTCGATCCGGTCGCGGAATAGCCCGTAAAATTTTCGACATTTCCCGACGTGACAACTTGGCCGGTGGAGATGTTGCGCAAGGCGAAATCGACATCGCCGACCAAGTTATAGCGTGTGGTGTTGTCCTCGCTATCGATCGCCAACCCCTCTTGAGAGGTATCGACCGTTAAAGCCAGCGCATAGCGGGGGCTGTCGGCGCGGCCCAACCGTGTCTCGATCTCGCGGACCAGCGTATAGGAGAACGCGTCATCCGGCGCGTCGACCTGTACCGCATTTTGCAACGCGGTACCGCTGCCGCCGGGGCCATAAACGGGTTGGAACCCGCAGGCCGCCAGCGCCAGCAGGGGCACAGCAAAAAGAAAACGGCGGTTAAGCAACGACATTGACGATCCGTCCCGGCACAACAATGACCTTTTTGGGCGTGGCCCCATCCAGAGTACGAATGACAGCTTCGTGGTTGAGCGCGATCTTTTCAACCTCTTCCTTCGACATATCCGCAGGGACTTGGATTTCCGCGCGGCGCTTGCCGTTGATCTGGATCGGCAGTGTAACGGTATCATCGACCAGCATAGCGTCGTCGGCTTTGGGCCAAGCAGAGGTGGTGATGAGATCGGCACCGCCTTGAGCGGCCCAGATTTCCTCGGCCAGGTGGGGGGTCATCGGGGCCATCAGCTGCGCCAGCGTCATAATCGCCTCGCGCTGCGTGGCCTTGCCCGCTTTTGATTTCTGCAACGTTGCAGTAAAGGCGTAAAGCTTGGCAATTGCGGCGTTAAAGCCAAAGGATTCGACACCCATCGTCACGTCGTGAACGGTTTTATGCATCGCACGCAGCAGGTCATCGTCGCCCGTGCCTGCCGCACTTTCGTCCATTTCCGCGATGCGGGCGCTGATATTCCAGACCCGGTTGAGGTGCTTATAGGCGGCCTCGGCACCTGATGCAGTCCATTCGACATCGCGTTCGGGGGGCGAATCGGACAGCACGAACCAGCGGGCTGTATCGGCCCCGTAGTTCGCGATGATCCCCAACGGGTCGACGACGTTCTTTTTCGACTTCGACATTTTGGCCGAGGGGATGATTTCGACCGCAGTTCCGTCGGCGAGTTTGCCGTCTGTCACATCCTCCGGCAGGTGGTAGACAGGCCGCCCGTTGTCACCGGGGGTCTGGTAGATTTCGTGGGTTACCATGCCTTGGGTGAATAATGCGTTAAACGGCTCGATTGCTTTGTCGGGCAAGTGGCCAGTGATTTGCATCGCCCTGGCAAAGAAGCGCGAATACAGAAGGTGCAAAATCGCGTGTTCGATGCCGCCGATATACTGGTCGACATTCATCCAGTATTCCGCATCCGCCATATTGGTTGGCGTGTCCGCATGCGGCGCGGTGAACCGCGCGAAATACCATGAGGAATCGACGAACGTATCCATTGTATCGGTTTCGCGTTTCGCAGGTGCACCGCATGAAGGGCAGGTGCAATCGCGCCATGTCGGGTGGCGATCCAGCGGGTTGCCCGGCGTGTCAAAGCTGACATCATAGGGCAGTTCGATCGGCAGGTTCTCTTTCTTCTCGGGCACCACACCACAGGCGTCACAATGGACGACAGGAATCGGGCAGCCCCAATAGCGTTGCCGTGACAGGCCCCAATCACGCAGGCGGTATTTGGTCACGCCCTGGCCCACGCCTTGCGCTTCACAGGCGTCGATGGCTGCCACAATGGCGTCTTCGCCGGTTTGCCATTTCTCGCCTGCGAACCCGCCGTTGTAATACATCTTTTCGGATTTTGCCGGCACGAAGGGAGCGGAAAGTTTGGGGTCCGCATCTTCGTCAGGCAAGAAGGTCGAGGTGATCGGCAGCCCGTATTTGGTGGCAAATTCGAAATCCCGCGCGTCATGCGCAGGGCAGCCAAAGATAGCCCCCGTGCCATAATCCATCAGGATGAAGTTCGCGATATAAACCGGTAGTTCCCACGCGGTGTCAAATGGATGACGGACGCGCAGGCCCGTATCCATCCCGAGCTTCTCGGCGGTCTCAATCGCTTCTTCCGTTGTGCCGCCTTTGCGGCATTCAGCGCAGAAGGCCGCGATTTCGGGCGAATCTTTTTCTAGCAGCTTGGCCAGCGGGTGGTCCGGCGAGATCCCGACGAAGCTGGCCCCCAGCAGGGTGTCGGGGCGCGTGGTGTAAACCTCTATCCGGTCGTGGCCTTCGGGGGCATCAATGGTAGAGAACGCAAACTGCAGCCCGCGCGACTGGCCGATCCAGTTGGCCTGCATCAGTTTGACCTTGGCGGGCCAATTATCAAGTGTGTCCAGCGCCGCCAGCAGTTCTTCGGAGTGGTCAGAGATCTTGAAGAACCACTGCGTCAGTTCGCGCCGTTCAACCAGCGCGCCGGACCGCCAGCCGCGGCCAGCTTCGACCTGTTCGTTGGCAAGCACGGTCATGTCGACCGGGTCCCAGTTCACAACGGCATTTTTGCGATAGACCAGACCCTCGGCTAGGAAATCGAGAAACAACGCTTGCTGCTGGCCGTAATATTCCGGATCGCAGGTCGCAAACTCGCGAGACCAGTCAATCGACAGCCCCAGCGGTTTCATCTGGCCACGCATGTCGGCGATGTTGCCGTAGGTCCAGTCTTTGGGGTGGCCACCGATCGCCATCGCCGCGTTTTCCGCTGGCATCCCAAAGGCGTCCCAGCCCATCGGGTGCAAGACATTGTGGCCCGTCGCGATCTTATAGCGCGCAATGACATCGCCCATAGTATAGTTGCGCACGTGCCCCATGTGGATGCGTCCCGACGGATAGGGGAACATTTCCAACACATAATACTTGGGCTTGTCGGCGCTGCGTACCGCTTGGAACACATCGTTCTTTTCCCAGGCGGCTTGCCAGCGGGCTTCGATTTCGGCGGGGGAGTAAGAGGACATCTTGGCAGACCTTATGAACGAAAAACGCCGGGCGAGCGACTAGCGCGTGGCCCGGCGTTGTAATGGGGAAGGGACGGGTGCGGGCTTAGAATTTGGCGTCGGCGATGCGCATCTCGCGCGCTCGGCTCAGGATCGCATCCTCGACAGCACGAGAGGTCGCTTTGCTCACCGTGCGACCGCCGCGGGTTTGCAGCGCGATGTTCAAAGACCGTGCATCAAGGGCAGGGTCGTCAATCAGGACCGTCGCGCGGTAGGACTGATTGCCACCCGGAGGCGTGCCATAGCCCGTGACGATCACCCCAGTATAGGGATCAATGGATTGCACCGGCAGAAAGTTCAGCACTTCAAGCGACGCAGACCACAGGTACTTGTTCACCGAGACGCTGGTGTCGGTATTCTTGCGGTTGAAGATCGACCAGATCGTATTGTCTGGGTCCATCTCGACGTAGTTCGGGTTAGTGGGGGCAAGACCCAGATTCGGGTCGCGATCTGCGGGCGGGCCGAAGTTGAGCGCGCCGCATGCGCCAAGCGACAAGACCGCCACGAGGGCTAGTGTAGATTTGAATACCGAACTGCGCACCATCTCGACCGTCCTTTGCCTGTTTGCGCACAGGTCTATCCAAGCAGGGTTCGGTCGGCAAGCGCAATGTCTGTATATACTATAGTATGGGGCAACTGTGCTCTTGCCTTCTTGGCCCGGTCGACTTTCGGGCCCGAATATGACTGTGACATAGCTGCATCACAGTTTTGCCCAATTTTAGGGGGGGCTCCGCGATCCTTGCCAAAACAAAGGCAAACGCTGAAAACACACTCATACCTCTACCGGATTCCCCGGTATGGGCATATGAATTCAAACCGAGGGATAACTCATGAAAAAAGTTCTCTTCGCTACAACAGCTCTGGTTGCGACCGCTGGCGTTGCAGCTGCAGACGTTACATTCGGCGGCTACGGCCGTTTTGGTGTTATATATTCAAGCGCAGCGGGTGCCAACGGTATCGCCCAGACATTCGGCGATGACGGCACTGGCGACAGCTCTGTGGATATCACCAGCCGCTTCCGCCTTCAGATCGACGCCACAGCCGAATCTGACGCTGGCGTTACGTTTGGTGCGCGTGTGCGGATCGAGCAGGAAAATGACGAGATTTTCGGACCACCTGCTGGTGATGGTTCGTACAACAGTACTGGTATCAACGCGCCTCGTTTCTTTGCCCGTTCCGGCGGTTTAGAAGTTGGTGTTGGTAACATCTTCGGCGCTTTGGAATTCATGCCTGGCATGTACCCGATCGACTTGGGTTTGACCGGTTTGCAATACGAATACACACCCTACCAGTATGGTGGTGACTTCTACGACTCCGACGGTGCTGGCGCGGCTTCGACCAACAACGCCGTCGAGGTTATGTACTCCGCTGGCGACCTATCAGTTCATGTGTCCGCATCAGACGGTGCAAACGAGCGTGTTGCAGCATATGTTGCATACGCATGGAACGGTTGGAAATTTGCACTGGGTGGTCAAGATTCCAACAGTGCGTCCGATACGGAACTGGCAGCATCTGCTGGTGGTAACATCGGTCCAGCGTTTGTTTCCCTTGCTTGGGCAGATAACGGCACCAACGGTGATCAATTCACGTTGGCTGCACGCTTTGATGTTGGCGCAGCAACAAATATCGAAGCCTACATTTCTGACGCGGACACCATCTTTGGTACGCCGACGCAGAACACTGGTTACGGTATCGATTTCAACCACGACTTGGGTGGCGGCACGTCGCTCCGTGGTGGTGTTGCGAAGCTTTTTGCGGGCCATACGGTTGCGGACCTGGGTGTTCGCTTCAACTTCTAAGTTGAACGATACAGTCTAAAAGAGGGGCAGGCCGTTGGTCTGCCCCTTTTCTTTTGCGCCAAGCTGTTGTTCTGTGCGCCCTTAACAACGAGGGCCGACTGACATGAGCTTGCACGACATCACATCCCGCATCGCCAAAGCCGAAGCTGACGCAGGCCGCACGCCGGGCAGCGTCCAATTGATCGCGGTGAGCAAGGTGCAGCCGGACACCCGCGTGGCGGCTGTTCTGGACGAAGGGCACCGTTATTTTGGCGAAAACCGCGTGCAAGAGGCGGAGGGCAAATGGCCCGCCTTTCAACAACAGTATGACGGAGTGGGCTTGCACCTGATCGGCCCGCTGCAAAGCAACAAGGCGCGCAGCGCGATGGAGCTGTTCGACGTGATCCACACGCTCGACCGTCCTAAATTGGCCCAAACCTTCGCGCGGCTGGCGCAGGAACTGGGGCGCTGCCCTGATATGTTCGTGCAGGTGAACACCGGCGAAGAGGCACAGAAGGCAGGCGTCCTACCGGCAGATGCGGATGCGTTTATCAAGGAATGTCAGTCGCTTGATCTACCCGTGCGCGGATTGATGTGTATCCCGCCGGTCGACGAGGAAGCCGCGCTTCATTTTGCGTTACTGGCCAAGATTGCGGCGCGAAACGGGGTAGGCGACTTGTCGATGGGGATGAGCAGCGACTTTGAAAAGGCCATCGCGCTTGGTGCGACCCATGTGCGCGTCGGCTCTGCTATCTTTGGGGAACGCAGCGCGGGCTAAGGCTGCCTGCTAGACGATCAAACGGCTATGACGGGTCAGCCGTGCCGCTATGTCATGAAGGTGCGCGCGTGAAAACGCGACGCAGCCTTCGGTGGGGTATCCGGGGCGGCGCTGTTGGTGGATAAAGATCGCAGACCCCCGGCCCGGCACGGCATCGGGCCAGTTCCAATCGGTCAGGACCACCAGATCATAAAGCGGGTCAGCCCTGCGCAGTGCTTCGTGGCTGTGCGGGTAGGGGGTTTGCACGAGGCTGTTGTACTGGGGCTGTGTCACATCATCTGACCAAAGATCGCGCGGCCCGATGGGCGCGGCCCACGGCACGGGGGCGGGGATGCGGTCGGGCCGGTATAGCATTCCGACAATGCGGTGAATGCCGGCGGGCGTGGCCTTGTCACCCTCTTGTTTGGTGTGAGTAACGCCGGTTTTGCCAATGGTGCAGGGGTACAACCGCCCTTGAAACCGGACGCCTCGCCGCGTGAGGACCAGATCGTCGGGCGTCACAGCAGGTGACCGGATTTAGCGGCTTTCGTCGCAAGGTAGGCGTGATTGTGACGGTTTTCGCCCACCTTCAATGGGACGCGCTCTGCCACTTTGACGCCGCTTGCCTCCATCATCTCGACCTTGCGGGGGTTATTGGTCAGCAGGCGTACCGATGAAAACCCCATTGATTTCAGGATATCCGAGCCCAGACGAAAATCCCTTTCGTCATCTTCAAACCCAAGACGGTGGTTGGCCTCGACGGTGTCAAATCCCTGATCTTGAAGGGAATAGGCGCGCATCTTGTTGGTCAGCCCGATGCCGCGCCCCTCTTGGTTCAGATACAGCAATACGCCGTTTCCTTCGGACCCCATCTGGGCCATCGCCGCATGAAGCTGCGGCCCGCAATCACATTTCAGGCTGCCCATGATGTCGCCGGTAAAGCAGGCAGAATGCAGCCGTGCCAGTACCGGTTTGCTACGGTCGGGGCGGCCGATTTCGATGGCATAATGCTCTTCTCCGCCATCATCGGGGCGGAAAATATGCAGACGCCCTGCCTCTGACACTTCCATCGGGAGGCGGGCGTTGACTACAGGATGCAGCGGGCTGCGGGCGGCGAGGATCGGTTTGGCCGCGTTCAGATCAATCACCGTCAGGCCATTTTGCATCGCGAATTGCGCGGCGTCTGTAAGGTCTAGTATGACTGCGGCGGGCAGTAGCCGTGCCGATTTTATCAGATCGATCGCCAACCCATGTGGCGTCGCATCGCCGCCGCGGGCGCAGGTAAGGGGGCCCTTCATCGGGTTGCGCAAATCGTCGGCAGGATCGGCAACGGATTTAACCCACCGCAAAGCGGCATCATGCGGCAATAGCACCCGTGCAAAGCTGCCATCATAGGCGTGTGCTTTCAGGGTTTCGGCCCGACGCGCAGTGATCGCCAGCACCGGTTCACCGCCCAGTGCAAGCAGTCCGGTCAAGCGGGCAGGCGTCAGCGTTTCGGCGGCCATAACCAGAACCGGACGCGATCCGGCCAGTACAATGGGAACGCCCAAACGAAGATCGGCGCGGGCGCGTGCCAGTTGCTCGGTGATGTCGGGCCCAAAAACCATGATTTGTAATCTTTCATGTTATGTTGTCACATTTATTAGTGCAGATGCGCGAGGATTGAAACATTGCGCGACAATTTCGCACGGTCGTGTGATCAAATGCCTGCTGCTCTTGTGTGCACGGGTTTGTGAACACATCTGTAAGTCAGTTGTAGAGGATGAGTTGATATGGCCCAGCTAAAGAAAATTTTGCTCGTAGATGACGACGACGACCTGCGCGAAGCGCTGAGCGAGCAGTTATTGCTGACCGAAGACTTTGATGTATTCGAAGCAGGCAATGGTGCGGATGCTAAAACCCGCGCCGCCGAAGCGCTGTATGATCTGGTGATCTTGGATGTCGGGCTACCGGATATCGATGGCCGCGATCTGTGCCGCGACCTGCGCACGCAGGGCGTCAAAAGCCCCATTCTGATGTTGACGGGGCACGACAGCGACGCCGACACGATCATGGGTTTGGATGCGGGCGCGAATGATTACGTTACGAAGCCCTTCAAGTTCCCCGTACTGCTGGCGCGTATTCGCGCCCAGCTGCGGCAGCACGAACAATCCGAAGAGGCGATTTTTCAGCTTGGTCCCTATACGTTCAAGCCCTCGGCCAAGATCTTGATCACCGAGGACGACAAGAAAATCCGGCTCACCGAAAAAGAGACGAATATCCTCAAATTCCTCTATCGGGCTGGGGCCGGTGTGGTGCCGCGCGATACGCTGTTGCACGAGGTCTGGGGTTATAACGCCGGTGTCACGACGCATACGCTGGAAACGCACATCTACCGTCTGCGCCAAAAGATCGAACCCGATCCTTCGAATGCGCGGATTCTTCTAACGGAATCAGGTGGATACAGAATTGTTTCTTAATTTCGGAACCCAAAGCGGGTCCGGTTGTTATTCCTTCGAGAGACGGGGTTTTCATGACCCGTCGATCGGTTTGAACCCGAAGTTTGTATCCGGGAAATGATACATACCTCCCTGTTGGACTAGGCCGGGCCTTTGTGCCCGGTCTTTTTTAGTCTGCACTCCAAAGTCTCTGGAATTCGGCATGGTGGATGCCGCTCATTTCGCGGTAGGGTGTGCGCGATTTGACCCAAGGGAGCTGCCTCATGCCATTCACGCTGGCCACATGGAATATCAACTCTGTCCGGTTGCGCGAACCTATTGTGCTTAAGTTGCTGGCAGAACATGGGCCCGACGTTCTGTGCTTGCAGGAATGCAAAAGCCCCGTTGATAAGATCCCGACCGCCGCGTTTATCGAAGCAGGCTATACCCATATGGTGGCGCGTGGGCAAAAAGGATACAATGGTGTTGCAATTCTGTCGCGACTGCCGCTGGTTGATGCCGGCGGTCACGATTTTGCCACCCTTGGTCATGCCCGCCACGTTGCGGCCAAGCTCGAGAACGGGGTGACAGTGCACAACTTCTATGTGCCGGCGGGTGGCGATGTGCCTGACCGCGAGGTGAACGAGAAGTTTGGCCAAAAGCTCGATTATCTGGCGGATATGCGCGACTGGTTTCATGGCGACAAGCCCGAGAAATCCATTCTGGTCGGTGATCTGAACATTGCCCCCCGCGAGGATGATGTCTGGGACCACAAGAAGCTGCTCAAAGTGGTCAGCCACACCCCCATCGAGGTCGAAAAACTAGCCGAAACCCAGGACGCGGGCGGTTTTGTCGACGTCACGCGGCAAGATGTCCCCCAAGGCAACCTGTATAGCTGGTGGTCCTACCGGGCCAAAGATTGGGATGCTGCCGACAAAGGGCGCCGTCTGGACCATGTCTGGGCCACGGGCGATATCTCGGGTGCGGCGCATTCCAGCCGTGTGCTACGCGAAGCCCGTGGATGGGAGAAGCCCAGCGACCACGCGCCGGTCTTTGCGACATTCGACCTTTGAAATAGACAGACGCGCCCTCATATAAAGGGCAACCCCAAGCGAGGATTTTGATATGATGGATTTGAACCTTTCCCCCGTTGCCGCCGGTGATGCCGATCTGATCAAAGATACCACCGAAGCGACGTTCATGGCCGATGTCGTCGAGGCGTCGCAAACCGTGCCGGTGATTGTCGACTTTTGGGCCCCTTGGTGCGGCCCGTGCAAGACGCTTGGTCCGATGCTCGAAGACGCGGTGCGCGCGGCCAAAGGCGCGGTCAAGATGGTCAAGATTAACGTCGACGAAGCCCAGCAGATCGCGGGGCAGTTGCAGATTCAATCGATCCCGACGGTCTATGCCTTTTTCAAAGGCCAGCCTGTTGACGGGTTTCAGGGGGCCTTGCCACAATCCGAGATCAAGGCGTTTATCGATCGCGTGATCAAGGCAGGTGGGGGCGAAGCCCCTGGCGAAGAGCTTTCCGAAGCTGTGGCAGCGGCTGATGACATGTTGGCCGAGGGCGCTGCCCAAGACGCGCTGGACACCTTTACTGCGATCTTGGGCGAAGACCCGAACCACGCTGGTGCCTATGGTGGCATGGTGCGTGCGTACATCGCGCTGGAGCAGCTGGATCAGGCCGAAGCCCATCTGAATGGCGCCCCGATGGAAATTTCCAAAGCGCCCGAGCTTGAAGCAGCGCATGCACAGCTGCAACTGGCGCGACAGGCGGCGGATGCCGGTCCGGTGGCCGAGCTTCAGGCCGCGGTTGATGCCAACCCCGACGACATGCAGGCCCGTTTCGATCTGGCGCAGGCGCTTCAGGCGCACGGCGATACCCAAGCCGCCGTGGATCAGCTGCTAACGCTCTTTGGGAAGGACCGTGAGTGGAATGATGGCGCCGCCAAAACCCAGCTTTTCACCATTTTCGATGCGCTGAAAGCGAACGATCCCATTGCGTTAAATGGCCGCCGCAAACTTAGCTCGATGATATTTGCATAAGGCGGGCTGCGCCCTAGGTAAGCTAACATGATACAGCAATCAGACCTGCCAGACACAATCGCGATCTTCCCGTTGTCGGGCGCTTTGCTGCTGCCGCGCTCGCGGCTGCCGCTGCACATCTTTGAACCGCGCTATTTGCAGATGATCGAAGACTGCCTGAAAACGCCGGGACGGTTGATCGGCATGGTGCAGCCGAATGTCGTGCCGGGCCGCGAAGGCCCGGGACTGCAGACCATCGGTTGCGCAGGGCGGATCACCCAGTTCTCTGAAACCGAGGACGGGCGCTATATGATCACCCTTGCGGGGATGTCGCGCTTTCGAGTAGTGAAAGAGGTCGACGGCTTTGCCCCATACCGACGCTGCGATGTGAGCTGGGACGGGTTTGAACGCGACCTTGGTAAGGATGAACAGGATTGCACGTTCGACCGTGATACCTTCTTGAACAAACTCAGCCGCTACTTCGATGCTCGCAACCTGTCGGCGGATTGGGATACGCTGCAAGAGGCCGACGATGAACTGCTGATCAACTCGCTGTCGATGATGCTTGATCTGGACAGTGAGGACAAACAAGCCTTGCTTGAAGCGCCATCCCTCTCTACCCGACGCGAGACGTTATTGACGTTGATCGAATACACCCTGCGGGGTGGCCAAGAAGGGGAGATGATGAATTGAACGCCGAAGAGATACCGTTTGACCGCCGCATGCTAGAGGCGTTGATTTGCCCCCGAACCCAGATGCGTCTGACCTATGATGCCGACAAACAAGAGCTGATCTCTGAGGCGGCCGGCCTCGCCTATCCGATCCGCAACGGTATCCCCGTGATGCTGGTCGACGAGGCGCGGATTATCGATTGATACGCTGGGGGCATCTGCACCTAAAGCGCTTTGCCCTGCATCAAACGGGGCAGGGTGCCGGTCAGCCCTGCGGCCTCGCGCATAAAGCCACGCCGCGCATCGGGCAGCGCATTGATCGCCGCCATCCCAACATCACGCGCTAGACGCAACAGCGGATTATCGTTCGAAAACAGCCTGTTGAAACTATCTGTCGCCAAGGCCAGCGCGGTGTTATCGAACCGGCGCCACAGCTGATACTGTTCCAACACGGTGGCGCTGCCGATATCCTGCCCGCGTCGGTGCGCATCTGCGATGACTTCGGCCAATGCGGCGACATCGCGCATACCGGCGTTTAACCCCTGACCGGCAATCGGGTGTACGCCGTGCGCGGCATCCCCCAGCAGCGCGACACGCGTGGCCATCATCGCATGCGCCAATGACAGGCTCAGCGGGTAGGTGTAGCGCGCGCCGGCAAGGGAGATTTCGCCCAGAAAGTCACCGAACCGCGGGCGGAGCACGTCCAGATATCCGTCGTCTGGCAGCGCGTTGATAGGTGCGGCATTGGCGGCGGTTTCGCTCCAGACGATGGACGACCTGTTGTCGGTGAGCGGCAGGATCGCGAGCGGGCCGGGCGGCATAAAGAACTGATGCGCGATACCGTGATGCGGTTTTTCATGCGCGATGGCGCAGACCAGCGCGGTTTGAGCATAGCCCCAGCCGATCCGCTTGATCCCCGCACGCATTGCGGTGCCCGATGCGCGGCCATCCGCGCCGACAACCAGCCGTGCGCGCAGGGACTTGCCGTCTGCGAAGGTCAGGGTGATACCCGAGGGTGCCGCGTCCTGCGCGACAACCGTTTCGCCGTCCAGCCGCGTGATCCGGGCGTCAGCGCTCACCGCCTCTGCCAATGCGCGGCGCAGGTGGCGGTCCTCGACCATATGGCCCATTGGCCCTTCTTCGATCTCTGCGTGATCGAAATGCATGAAGAAAGGGGAGGGGCCTTCGCCCGCGCGCCCGTCCGTCACTTTGATCTCGAGCATCGGTTGCGCGTGGGGTTTCACGCCCTCCCAGATCCCGAGCGCCCCCAGCATCCGTGTCGAGGTCAACGCCAGCGCATAGGATCGCCCGTCAAACGCCGCATCTTCCCGCGTGGCAGCGGGCAGCCTGTCGATCAACGTGACCCGCAGCCCGATCTGCGCCAAAGCCAAGGCAAGTGTCGGGCCATTCAGCCCCCCACCGACGATTGCGATATCTGTATCAAAATCCATAGCTTTAGATATGGGCGTGCAGCAGGGATTGTCCATGCGCGCTGGCGTCGCTACCGTCCCTTTTCCAAAGCATTATTCGAGGAAGCAACATGCAAGAGTGGTTAACCATGACAGCCGCAGATTTGGGACGGGGCATCGGGGACGGCCAGATCGACCCTGTTGTGCTGTGCCAGACCTATCTTGACGCGATCGACGCCCACCCCCTGCGGGATCGCATCTATGCCCGCGTGACCGCCGACCGGGCCCTGGCCGAGGCCGGTGCCGCGCGGGATCGCGCGCGCGCGGGGCAGCGTTTGTCACCACTGGACGGGGTGCCGATCAGCTGGAAAGACCTGTTTGACACGGCGGGCGTCGCGACAGAAGCAGGTAGCGCCCTGCTGAAAGACCGCGTGCCCGACCGCGACGCGCGTGTGCTGGCGAATGCGACGGCAATGGGGCTGGTCTGTCTTGGCAAAACCCACATGAGTGAACTGGCGTTTTCGGGGCTCGGGTATAACCCCAGCACCGCCACCCCGCCTTGTGTCAATGACGAAGACGCTGTTTCGGGCGGGTCATCTTCGGGGGCTGCGGCCTCTGTCGCTTTCGGTCTGGCGGCGGCGGCGATCGGGTCGGATACCGGCGGATCGGTGCGGGTGCCTGCCGCGTGGAACGATCTTGTGGGGCTGAAAACCACCTCGGGCCGTGTGTCGCTTGAAGGGACCGTGCCGCTGGCTGCCAAATTCGACACGGTGGGCCCGCTTTGCCGCTCGGTCGAGGATGCGAGCCTGCTGCTGGCGCTCACCGAAGGGTCCAAGCCGATGGACATGGGCAGCACCGACATCGAAGGGCGTCGCTTTGCGATCCTGCGAACTGTGGCGTTCGACGATATTGAAGACGCCCCCGCAGCGGCTTTCGACGATGCTGTCGCACGGCTAAAGGAGGCCGGCGCGGTGATCGAGGACATCGATTTCGACCCTATCAAAGAGGCGATGCCGCTGAGCGGGTGCCTTTACACCGCCGAAGCCTACGGCCTGTGGCGCGACGTGATCGAGGCGAACCCGGATGCAATGTATGGTGAGATCCTTGAAAGGTTCCGTCTGGGTAAATGCCACTCCGGCCCCGATTACGTCGCGGCCTGGGCCAAGATCGACCACATCCGCGCGGCCTATGTGAAAGCTGTGGCGGGCTATGACGCGGTGCTGATCCCCACCGCACCGCTGTTGCCCCCCAAACTGGACCGGCTGGAAACCGAGCATGACTACTACGTCTCGGCCAACCTCATGACCTTGCGCAACACGCGCATCGGGAATCTTATGGGGGTAGCAGCGGTGACGCTGCCCACGGGCACCCCTTCCTGCGGCCTGATGCTGATGGGCACGCCCAACGGCGAAGAACATCTGCTGCGCGTCGCCGCAGCCGCCGAGGAAGCACTGGCCTAAATGACACAAACGCTGCCCTGCGTCCTGCAATGTCTGGACGCGGGGCAAGCCCTTGGGTACTCTGAAACAAACGGGGCATGAATGATCCCGAACCCGAGGCAGTGAAATGATGTACCCCGAGCGGTTTTCGAACCTTCCGGCCCACGCGTGGCCGCGCCTGCGCGCATTGCTTGATGCGCATGAAGGCGGTGGCACGCCGATCCATATGACGATTGGCGAGCCGAAACATGCTTTTCCAGCGTGGGTCACCGATGTGATCGCGCAAAATGCGGCTGGGTTTAACAGCTATCCCGCCAATGACGGCACGCCCCAGTTGCGCGGCGCGATTGCCGGATGGATCAAGCGGCGCTACGGCGTGGATGTCGATGCAGACACGCAAGTGATGCCGCTGAACGGCACCCGCGAAGGGCTGTACAACGCCGTCATGGCGACTTGTCCCGAGACAAAGAATGGCCAGAAGCCCGCCATTCTGATGCCGAACCCGTTCTATCAGGTCTATATGATCGCCGCGATTTCCGGTGCCGCTGATCCGATGATGGTGCCTGCTACGCGCGAAACAGGGCATCTGCCTGATTTTGCCAGCCTGCCCGAAGATGTACTGAACCGGACCACCGCGGCCTATATCTGCTCGCCCGCCAACCCGCAGGGGGCCGTGGCCACCCGTGCGTATTGGGCCGATCTGATCGCGCTGGCAGAAAAATACGATTTCAAGATTTTCGCGGATGAATGCTATTCTGAGATCTACCGCGACACGCCGCCCGTAGGGGCGCTACAAGTCGCGCGAGAGGTCGGGGCCGACCCGGATCGTGTGGTGATTTTCCATTCGCTGTCGAAACGGTCGAACCTGCCCGGGCTGCGATCCGGCTTTGTCGCCTCGGGTGCCAATACCATGCGCGAGATCAAGCAGCTGCGGAACTATGCCGGTGCACCGTTGCCGTTACCACTGCAAGCAGCGTCGGCTGCGGTCTGGGACGACGAAGCCCATGTAGCCGAGAACCGCGCGCTATATGTTGAAAAATACGAAGTCGCCGACCGGATTCTGGGCAATGTTCCCGGTTACCAAAGCCCCGAGGCAGGGTTCTTTTTGTGGATGCCGGTCGAGGATGACGAGGCTGCGGCACTGAAGCTTTGGCGTGAGACCGGCGTGCGGGTGCTGCCGGGCGGCTATCTGGCGCAAACCGTAAACGGCGAAAACCCCGGTAAACAGTATATTCGGGTGGCGATGGTCGCCCCAAAAGAAGAGACGACGCGCGGGATCGAAGCGATCCGCCGCTGTCTCTATCCAGAATAAGACGAGGGATCAGAGCAATGGCATATCAGACACGTGGGCGCGACCCTTTGCTAGACACAAACATGGCAGAAGCGATCGAAAAGCGCGGCAAGGAATTGCTGGGACTTGGGTTGATCGCCCTTGGCCTTATGGCCGCGATGATGATTGGCAGCTACACCCCTGATGATCCCAACTGGATGGTTTCGACCGATGCGCCGGTTCAAAACTGGCTGGGCCGCATGGGCGCATCGATCGCAGCACCGCTGTTCATGATCGTGGGCTGGGGCGCGTGGTCTGTCGCGGCAGTTTTGCTGGCGTGGGGCGCACGTTTTGCCCTGCACCGTGGCGAAGAACGCGCGGTAGGTCGGTTGATTTTCGCCCCGATTGGCGTCGCGCTTTGCTCGATCTATGGCGCGACCCTGACGCCTGATGCGGCTTGGCTGCAAACTCACAGCTTTGGCTTGGGCGGGCTGTTCGGCGATACCGTGATGGGGGTCATCCTGACCGTTCTACCCATCGGATCGACCTTTACGATCAAGCTGATGTCGCTGCTCATGGGCGTATCGATCCTCGTGTTCGGTGCGTTTGTCTTCGGCTTTACCCGTCTGGAACTGCAACGCCTGTTCCGCTTCATGCTGGTGGGGCTGATCATGGGCTATGCTGGTTTGATGACCCTCTTGGGACGCGGTGCATCTGGCGCGGTTTCAGCGGCACAGGGGCTTCAGTCACGTCAGCTGGAACGTCGCGAACGCAACCGCATAGAGGCCGAAGAGAACGCTGAGTTTGCTGCAAACCAAGGGTATTATAACGATGCGTCGGCCTATGATAATGCGCCTGCACCTGCGCCCAGAACCGGTTTGCTGTCGAAGATGCCGGCACTGGTCAAACGTTCCGATCCGCTGCCCGAACCTGAATTGGTCGAAACATGGGCCGATCCGGAACTGGACGAAGGTCCGAGCGATGACCGCATCAAATCCAAGATCGCCGATGTGATTAAAAGCCGTGTGCGCAAAGGTGGCGGCGTGCACACCCCGTCCATCGCGCCTTTGACACGCGGTCGCGGACGTGGGCCCGATCCACTGCTGCTGGATACGACAGCGCGGGGTGCCCATCGTGCAGAACCTCCGCTCACCGGCGCTCAGGCCCCCTCCCCTACCCGGGTAGAGCCCCCTTTGGTTGCCAGCCGGAGCCCTTTGATCGCCGAACGGCCTGTGCTTGAACTGACCCCGTCCGAACCCGACTACGATGCGGATATGGCGGTTCTGGATGATGATCCGATGTTCGACAGCCAGCTGCCTTTGCAAGAGGCAGAGCCTGAGACGACCATGCAAATCCCTGTCGCGCAGCCACGCAAAGTCGTGCAGCCGCAGGTCCGCAAACCGGTTCAACCCAGCAAGCAGGCGCAGGTCGAAGCGCAGCCTGCGCTGACCTTTGAGGATACCCACCCGGGATTCGAGCTGCCCCCCCTTAACCTGCTGGAAAGCCCCGACACAGTTGAACGTCTTCACCTGAGCGATGACGCGCTGGAAGAGAACGCGCGCATGCTTGAAAACGTGCTGGACGACTATGGCGTGAAGGGCGAAATCGTCGCCGTGCGTCCCGGACCAGTTGTCACCATGTACGAACTTGAACCGGCTCCGGGCCTCAAGGCGAGCCGTGTGATTGGTCTCGCGGACGATATCGCACGCTCCATGGCGGCACTGTCGGCGCGTGTGTCCACTGTGCCGGGCCGCAGCGTGATCGGGATCGAACTTCCCAACGAAAACCGCGAAAAAGTCGTCTTGCGCGAAATACTTGCCGCCCGTGATTTCGGCGACAGCACCATGCGTTTGCCGTTGGCCTTGGGCAAAGACATTGGCGGTGATCCTGTCGTTGCGAACCTTGCCAAAATGCCTCACCTGCTGATTGCGGGGACCACGGGGTCGGGTAAATCGGTAGCCATCAACACGATGATCCTGTCGCTGCTGTACAAGCTGACACCGCAAGAGTGCCGGATGATCATGATCGATCCCAAGATGTTGGAACTGTCCGTTTATGACGGCATCCCGCACCTGCTGTCCCCCGTTGTGACCGACCCGAAAAAGGCCGTTGTCGCGTTGAAATGGACCGTAGGAGAGATGGAAGAGCGCTATCGCAAGATGTCCAAGATGGGCGTCCGCAACATCGAGGGCTATAACGGCCGTGTGCGCGATGCTTTGGCCAAGGGCGAAATGTTCAGCCGTACCGTTCAGACCGGTTTTGACGATGATACGGGCGAGCCGATCTTCGAGACGGATGAGTTCAAGCCCGAGGCACTGCCCTACATCGTTGTTGTCGTCGACGAGATGGCCGACCTGATGATGGTGGCAGGCAAAGAGATCGAAGCCTGTATCCAGCGTCTTGCGCAGATGGCGCGGGCCTCCGGTATCCACTTGATCATGGCAACACAGCGCCCGTCGGTCGATGTCATCACCGGCACGATCAAGGCGAACTTCCCGACCCGGATTTCCTTTCAGGTGACGTCCAAGATCGACAGCCGCACCATCCTTGGCGAAATGGGGGCGGAACAGCTTCTTGGCATGGGCGACATGCTGTACATGGCAGGCGGGTCCAAGATCGTGCGCTGCCACGGGCCATTCGTCAGCGATGAAGAAGTCGAAGAGATCGTGAACCACCTCAAGGCATACGGCGAACCCGATTATGTATCGGGCGTGGTCGAAGGACCATCTGACGACCAAGAGGGCAGCATCGACGCAGTTCTGGGCCTTGGCGGGAACACTGATGGCGAAGACGCACAGTATGATACGGCTGTCGCCATCGTCGCAAAGGACCGCAAATGTTCGACGTCGTACATCCAGCGTAAACTGGGCATCGGCTATAACAAGGCGGCACGTCTGGTCGAACAGATGGAAGACGCAGGGCTTGTGTCGCCAGCGAACCATGTGGGCAAACGTGAAATCTTGATACCTGAACAGGGTTAACCTGCAAAATTTATCGGAACGTCATAGCGACGTTGGGGGTTGGCTTGGGAACAGGCCGACCCCTTTTACATTTGCGCCGTGTTAAACGATATCCTGCTGCGTGATATCGCATATCATGACGCGACACCCTATGTCGAAGGCAAGGCTCTGGAATAAGAATAGGAAGACTATGATGCGTTTTGTGACAACCACCGTACTGGCCATAGGCTTGGGGCTCGCGGCTGTGATGCCCGCCGCCGCCGACAAACTGCCGCTGAACGAAATTTCCGGCTATTTGAATAAACTGAAGACCGCCAAGGGCGAATTCACCCAGATCAACGATGACGGATCAATCAGCACGGGCACGATCTATATCAAGCGCCCGGGCAAGGTGCGTTTTGAATATAACGCACCGGATTCCGGTACTGTCATCGCGGGCAGCAACACCGTTGTCATCTATGACAAGAAATCGAACCAGCCGGCAGAGACATACCCCCTTTCCAAGACTCCGCTGTCGATCATTCTTGCGGCGAATGTGAATCTGGGTCAGGCCAAGATGGTCACGGGGCACAGCTATGATGGCACCGCGACCACCGTACGCGCCCAGGATCCCGCGCGTCCTGAATACGGTAACATCGAACTAAAGTTCACCGGTAGTCCCGTAGAGCTGCGTCAGTGGATCATCAACGATGGCAATGGCACGCGCACCACGGTCGTTCTGGGTGACCTGCAAAAGGGCGGCAGCCTGCCTAACAGCCTGTTTGATGTCGGCAGCCCCGGCAAAACGAACCGCTAAACGAAAAAGGGCCCCAGCAGCTGCGAGGGGCCCTTTCTTTATACTTTATCGATTGGCTTACCAACGTGACAAGCGGCACCCTGCGATCTGCTGTTGGTACATATCAGACCGCGCACGTACCTTGCGGGCCACGGCGACCAACCAAGGTTTGGAATTATAGCTTTGGCGCGCGTAGCCGGTATTGCCCTCGTGGTAGGCAAGATACTGGTTTTCGGCGTCATGCAGCGCAATTCCGTTCTTTTCCCGGCTCTTGTTCATATACCAGCCCATGAAATCAGAGGCGTCGTTGATCCGATCACGCTTGGCGCGAAAACCGCTGGATTCGGCAAGGTATTCATCCCACGTCGCATCAAGCGCTTGGCTATAGCCAAAGGCGCTGGACTGACGGCCCATGGGGATGACGCCGATCACATAGCGAAACGGTGTACGGGCATCCGCAATGAATTTGCTTTCTTGATGGATCGTTGCCATCTGCACATGCACAGGCACACCCCAACGGCGTTCGGCGGCACGGAATGCACGATAGTATTCTGGGCGCTCTTTGAGAATCGCACATGCGTTATCAAGGTCTCGTGGGGCGCTCGTCGGGCCGCCACTACATGATGCCAAAAGCACAGCAATTATCAGGGCGCAAAAGGTTCTGCTCATCGGCCTCTCACATTTTTCGTGTTTTTATTGTCCTTAGTTTATCAGATCAGCCGCCAGACGCCCACCAGAAATTTACCCTAGAAACCCCAGTCTGAGCGGTATTCCCACACACGACGGCATGCGCAAAACGACCGGCCCGCATATTTAGCAACCTGCATTTCGCCATTGTTTTCAATCCAGAACGGGCGGCCAACGGATGGTGCTTGGCCGGTCTGCCAGGACTAAGGCGTCACGCCATCGCGTCGAGACATCAAAACTCGGCCCTCCGCTTTCAAGGCTACACTGGCTGTTCAAACAGATTATGACTGCAATCTGTCCAACGCACATGGAATGCGTTCACGAACTGTTTCCTTGGTTTGGCGTGGCAGGATTGGACAAAAGCCCCTTGAAGGGACTACGAACGAACGGTAGGTGCACCGAAGTTATGATAAGAACGCGCGCGAAATATCACTTGGGCCAGATTGTCCGGCACAAAAAGCATCCCTTCCGAGGGGTGATTTTTGACGTGGACCCCGAATTTGCCAATACCGAAGAATGGTACGAGGCGATTCCCGAAGACAGCCGTCCCGAGAAAGACCAGCCGTACTATCACCTGCTCGCTGAAAATGAGCAAAGCTATTATGTGGCCTATGTCTCTGAACAAAACCTCGTGGCCGATTACTCGGGCGAGCCGGTAGACCACCCTGACATCCCCGATCTTTTTGGTCCGTTCACTGACGGTGCCTATCCGCTGCACTTCCAGTTGAACTGAGGCACAGCGCGGATCATCCGCGCCATGCCGCGCTGTTCAATAGCCCAAGGCACATCCGTCTTTGCGGGCGTCGCTCGCTCCTTCTAGCAGGCCGCTATCATGCAGTTTGATGGCCTGCGCACCGCCGATTGCTGTGGCGGGAATCTCGACCTTGTGGCCCATGTCTGACAGTTGCGCGCGGACCGCATCGCTATAGCCGCGCTCTACCTTCAGGATGCCCTTGTCGGAAAACGCGCGTGGCGCATCGATCGCGGCCTGCGGGTCCATCCCGAAATCGGTGAGGTTGGAAACAAGCCGCGCGTGGCCATTTGGCTGATACGCACCGCCCATCACGCCAAAGGGCATAATCACCTTGCCGTCGCGTTTGATCATCCCCGGAATAATCGTGTGCATCGGGCGCTTGCCGCCTTTCAGCTCGTTCGCATGGCCCTGTTCAAGGGTGAAGCCCGCCCCACGATTTTGCAGCAGGATACCGAATTTATCCGACGCGATGCCGGACCCAAAGCCGTGGAAAATCGAATAGATCAACGATACCGACATGCCGTCCTTGTCCACGACGGTGATATAGATCGTGTCCTTATGCACCGCTTCGGACAGGGCGACGGGGTCGGGCATGGCTTTCTTCGGGTCGATCAAAGCAGCTAGCTCCCGCGCTGTTTCGGGCGCAAGCATATGGGCCAACCGCGCGGTGTGATCAGGGTCAGCCAAAAAGCGATTGCGTGCATCATACGCCAGTTTGGCGGTTTCCGCCTCGAGGTGCACACGCTCTGCGCCCCACGGATCCATTGATGCGATGTCGAAATGTGACAGCATGTTCATCATCAACAGTGCGGTGGCCCCTTGACCGTTCGGCGCATGCTCCAGCACCTCGACATCTTGATACCGTGTGGCAATAGGATCGCCGGGCGTGCAGGCCACAGCGGCGAAATCCTCTGCCGTATGCAGCCCGCCTTGGGCGTTGAGGGACGCGACCATATCATCGGCGATCTCACCGGAATAGAATGCATCCGGCCCGTCTTTGGCGACGCGACGCAGCACCTCTGCCTGGCCAGGCGCACGGAACATGTCGCCTGCCTTGGGAGGTTGGCCACCGGACAGGTAAAAATCACGCGCAGCCCCTTGCAAGGTGTCCGCGTCGTTCCCCCAGTCAAAAGCGACGCGGGGCGCGACTGGCACGCCCTCATCGGCATAACGGATCGCTGGGGCAAGGAGCGCATCCAGACCCATGGTGCCGACACTGTCAGACAGGTGGCAAAAGGCGTCGATCGCGCCAGGAACCGTGACGGCATGGGCGCTGCGCAGGGGCACATTCGTTTCGCCGGCGTCACGCAGATGACTGGCGTCCAGTGCAGCGGGGGCACGGCCTGAACCGTTCAACGCATGTACATCTTCGCTGCCCGCTGGCGAATAAAGCACAAAGCAGTCACCGCCGATCCCCGTCATCTGCGGTTCGCAGATTCCCAACAACACGGCCCCTGCAATCGCGGCGTCCATCGCGTTGCCACCGCGTTCCAGAATGTCGATAGCGGTTTTCGCCGCAAGAGGATGGGACGTGGCGCACATGCCGTTTCGGGCCAGAACAGGGGAACGTCCGGGAAGGTGGAAATCGCGCATTGGTCAAGGCCCTCAGTTGCAAAGCATTCGCGCGAGCCTAGCGTGGGCGATATCGCGCGGGCAATCTTTTAAAAGGATTCGATCAGGAAAATGTGCCTCGGCATTGCGTACTGGGTGGGGGCTATTAAAACGCAACGCCGAGGGAAGCTATATGCAGCTACAAGTCCGACATTGCCTGCAAAAATGGGCGGAAATATGAAGCATTTGAGGCACCAATGCGAAGCTTTCGGAGGCACTGAGGTCTCGATGGCCTAGCGCTCTAAACCGGCGCGCAGCAAAGTCGCTCGCCCGTTTGCATCGCATCGCGTATCAGCGTCACCCTGCGGCAAGGGGTATGCGCAGGGTCAATAGGTTCATATCACCCATGCGAGAATACGCTAGATCGCAGCTTAGCAGGCGGATCAATCCCCAACCGAACCCACCTTCGGGCAGCACATCTGCGATTTCATGCCGCTTGAACGGCTTTCCAGCGGGAAGGGTAAACCCGGGCATCGGTTTGCCGATATCCGTGATGCGAAGCCGCAGATCCTCCCCCGAATATGTCCCCCGCACCCCGATCAGCCCGGTTTGCGGCGCACCTGCATACGCGTGTTCGACAACGTTATTTAATGTTTCTGCCATCACCAGTTCGATCACTTCCAAATTCTCTTTGGATAGGCGGTGTCGGGCCAATTCTGCGCGAATATGACCCAAGGCCGCACATACTGCATCAGGGGATGCTTCAAGGGTGACTTCAAAGCCATAGGGTGCGGAGGCTGGTTTCACAGCGTCACTATGCCGGTACAGTGCGCTCATGCCGTTGCGGGCCCGGCCATGGCCGCATCCATCGTCGGAAAAAGCGAAAAGACGCTGTCCATTCGCGTAAGTCGAAACACCCGGTCCACGGCGGGCGTCAGGCCCGCCAGCGACAACTTACTTCCCGGGGGGAGTAGTTTCAGCGTGGCAACAACCGCCCCAAGCCCGCTGGAATCGATAAACGAGACCTGCCCCAGATCCAGAATAACACCAGGCGGCGCGTGTTCGACCATGTCACGCATCGCTTCCTTAAAGGCACGCGCAACGGCGGCATCTATGCGGTCTTCCATGACGGATATGATTTGCAGCTGCCCTTCTGTTCTGGTTGAGAGTTTCATATGGTCATCCCCAAGGTGTCCCTGATGCCTAAATGCATAACGCCGATACCTTACCAAAAGATGATCATTTCCCGGGGAGGGGACGAAATGGAAAAAGTCGTGATAGCAGGTGCCGCGCGGACGCCTATGGGCGGATTTCAGGGGGTTTTTGCCGACCTGACCGCCGCCGATCTGGGGGGGCACGCGATCAAGGCCGCGATGGACGGGGCCGGAACGGACACCGTGGATGAGGTGCTGATGGGCTGCGTTCTGCCTGCGGGCCAGGGACAGGCACCGGCACGGCAAGCGGGATTCAAGGCGGGTCTGGGTGAGGACGTGCCTGCCACGACACTGAACAAGATGTGCGGCTCTGGCATGAAAGCGGCGATGATTGCCTTTGATCAGATCGCATTGGGGCACACCGGCGTCATGATCGCCGGCGGCATGGAAAGCATGACTAACGCGCCCTACGTCCTGCCCAAGATGCGCAGCGGCGCGCGGCTGGGGCACGGGCAGGTGATCGATCACATGTTCCTCGACGGGCTCGAAGACGCGTATGACAAAGGCCGTCTGATGGGCAGTTTTGCCGAAGACTGCGCAGAGACATTTCAATTCACCCGTGCCGTGCAAGATGACTATGCGCTGGCCTCCTTGTCGCGCGCGCTAGATGCGCAAAATAGCGGTGCTTTCGACGGCGAGATCGCAGCGCTTGATTTGAAAACGCGCAAGGGTGCCGTGACCGTCTCGGCGGACGAACAGCCCGGCAACGCGCGTCCCGAAAAGATCCCCCAGCTCAAACCAGCCTTCCGCGAAGGCGGCACGGTGACTGCGGCGAACGCGTCCTCTATTTCGGATGGGGCGGCCGCTTTGGTGCTGGCCTCTGAAACCGCGGCAAAGGCCCAAGGGCTGACCATGCGCGCGCATATCCTTGGCCATGCCAGCCATGCGCAGGCACCGGGGCTGTTTACGACGGCACCGGTCCCAGCCGCACAAAAACTGCTGGACCGGTTGGGTTGGCAGAAAGAGGATGTCGATCTGTGGGAAGTGAACGAGGCGTTTGCCGTCGTCCCCCTGGCTTTCATGCACGAGATGGGGCTGTCCCATGACATCGTGAACGTGAATGGCGGTGCCTGTGCACTGGGGCACCCCATCGGAGCCTCGGGCGCGCGCATCATAGTCACCCTGTTGAACGCCTTGGAAAAACGCGGGTTGAAACGGGGGATCGCGGCGATATGTATCGGCGGCGGCGAAGGCACCGCAATCGCCATCGAGCGGCCCTGAATTTCCAAATGGAAAAAATCCTCGGGGGTCGGGGGGCAGACTGCCCCCCCGGTCCGACAGTAACAAAAGGCACTTATATGCGCGTTGACTATACGACCCTTTCCAAGACCCTCCATGCCTTGACCGAAGGCGAAACTGACAGCGTGGCACTGATGGCCACCGTCGCCTGCGAGGTCCACCATGCCGATGATCGTTTCGACTGGACGGGATTTTACCGCGTTACCGACCCCGAGCTGTTGAAAATCGGTCCGTATCAGGGCGGGCACGGTTGTCTGGTGATTCCCTTCGCGCGTGGTGTCTGCGGTGCGGCGGCGCGCACTGGCGAAACACAACTGGTAGAAGATGTGGATGCCTTTCCAGGGCACATCGCCTGCGCCTCTTCCACGCGGTCCGAAATTGTCTTGCCGGTTTGGGACGGCAAAGGGGAGCTGTTGGGTGTCTTCGATATCGACAGCAACCAACCGGCGGCATTTGACCAGACCGATGCAGACGCACTCGCCGTGATCTTGAAATCTGTCTTTTCTAACGTCTAGGCCGGTGAACCTGCCCACCGATCAAAGGAAACGCCATGAGCTTTGACGCATGGATCATTTTCGCCCTGTTCTGGGTGGTGTTTGTCACCACGCCGGGGCCAAATGCGGTGAACTGCATCAGCAACGGTATGAACCTGGGCTTTTCGCGGGCCATGGTGGGCGTGTTGGGAATCTTGACACAAGCGTCTTTGTTTCTGGCCCTGTCTGCAGTTGGTGTGACGGCGCTGCTGACGGCCTCGGCGACAGGGTTCTTTGTGGCCAAGATGATCGGGGCGGGGTTTTTGATCTACCTCGGCGTGCGCGGATTGATCATGGCGGGCAAACCCGTGGTGATGGATGATCGTCCCGCCGCGTCCATCTATTGGCGGTCCTTTGCGATTGCGACGATCAACCCGAAATCCGTTGCGGGATACCTTGCGGCCTTCAGCCAGTTCGTGCAGCCGGATGTGCCGATCTGGGATCAGATGATCGTGATTGTGCCCACCGCGCTGACGCTTACCGCGGCAAGCTACACGGGGTTTACCGCGCTTGGTGCCGGATTGGGGCGGGCGGCCTTGGGGGCAGTGTTCAACGTCTGGTTCCGCCGCGTGATGGCGGTCAGCTTTATCATCTACGGAGTGCTGTTGGGCAGCGCGCATACGCCGGTGATCAAGGGCTGATCCAGCGCGCCGGTAGGGCAGGTGCACTTGGGTCAGTCTTTCCCTCTGGCCCCTTGGGTCCTGCAGGCGTAAGCAGACCCCAAGGAGACACGACATGCGCAACCCCGATACCCTATCCGCCAACCAGCCCGCCCCGCCCGAAGACACGCCCCAAGGGCTTGCTTTTGCGATTGGGGCCTATGGTCTGTGGGGGTTTCTGCCGCTTTATATGAAGGCCATGGCCCATATTCCTGCGGCTGAAATCGTGGTGCATCGGGTCATCTGGTCCGTCCCCGTGGGCGCGTTGGTGTTGATCTTGCTAGGCCGTACCGCCACCCTGCGCGAGGCGTTCAGGTCTCCGCGCACCCTGGCGATGGGCTGCGTCACGGCGACGCTTATTTCGGTCAACTGGGGGATCTACATCTGGGCGGTGAACTCGGGTCACGCGCTGGATGCGGCCTTGGGCTATTATATCAACCCGCTATTTAGCATTCTGCTGGGGGCGCTGCTGCTGGGGGAACGTCTGTCGCGGCTGCAACTGGCGGCGATTGGGCTGGCGGCGGTGGCCGTTGCGATCCTGACCCTCGATTCAGGCCGTTTCCCTTGGGTGGCCCTCAGCCTGACAGTGACTTTCGGGCTGTATGCACTGGCGAAAAAGCGGCTGCCCATCGGGCCCAACCAAGGCTTCCTGCTTGAGGTGTTGATCCTGCTTGCCCCCGCGCTTGCCTATCTGGTCTATCTGATCATGACGGGGCAGAACCACTTTGGTCAGGGCGTTTCGTTCGATACATGGATGCTGGTGGGCTGCGGCGTGGTCACGGCTGTACCGTTGATATTTTACGCCAATGGGGCCAAACGGCTGCGGCTGTCTACCATTGGTATTTTGCAATATATTGCACCCACGATGATCTTTTTATGCGCGGTTCTGGTCTTTGACGAACCCTTCGGGCGGGCACGTATGATTGCGTTTCCATTGATCTGGGCGGCTTTGGTGATCTATTCGATCTCGCTATTCCAGCAGATGCGTCACAAGCGAGCGTGATCGGGGCGGAGGGCACCTCAGCTGCGGTGCCCTCCGTTTGCTGCGTCGGGGGTTTAGGACAGCGCGTCTTTGAACGCGAGAAAGCTCGGGTCTTTCATCACGCGCGCGTTCATCGCTTCGCGTAGGGCACCGATGGATTTATAGGGGCGCATCACCACCTCGAATTTGCCGACTAGACCGTCGTCACCCAAGGTGATCAGATCGACGCCAACGGAATCCAGATCCCCGATCTTGCATTGAAACTCCAGCGCCCAATCTGTGCCTTCCCCCATGATCCGGCGGTATTTAAAGTCGCTAAAGACATTGCCAACGTGGCCCAGTACGGCGGCCACTGGGGCGCGACCGGTCCATGTTTTGTAGTAGGTCGGCGGCATAAAGGTGACGTCCTCGGCGAGCAGCGGGGCGATCTTGTCTGACTCTCCCTTGGCGACCACATCAATCATCTGGGTAATAGTAGGGTGCATTCCGGATCCTTTGGTACAGATTGGGTTGAAAAACCACCCTACATCTGAGACGGACACCTATGGAAACAGAATATAATCCGCCCCACGATCCGCTGGTGATCTTGCATGAGGATGCCGAAGTGTTGCTGGTCGATAAACCCGCAGGCTTGCTGTCGGTGCCAGGCAAGGGGCCGCATCTGGCCGATTGTCTCATCGCACGGGTGCAGGATGCATTTCCGGACGCGCTGCTGGTGCATCGTCTGGATCGCGACACCTCAGGCGTGATGATCTTTGCGCTCACACCTTATGCGCAGCGCCATCTGGGGCTGCAGTTCGAAAAGCGGATGACGCGCAAAACCTATGTGGCGCGGGTCTGGGGCGTGCCGCAGGAAAAGACCGGCACCGTCGATCTGCCGCTGATCGTGGACTGGCCCAACCGCCCGCGCCAGATGGTCTGTCATGAAACTGGCAAGTCCGCGCAAACCGACTGGCGCCTGCTGAAAGACGAAGGCGACACCGCTCGCGTCCGGCTTAGCCCCAAGACAGGGCGGAGCCACCAGCTGCGGGTGCATATGCTCAGCCTCGGGCATCCGATCCTGGGGGACCCGTTTTATGCCACGGGTCCAGCGTTGCAGTATCCGCGCCTGATGCTCCATTCAGAAGAGCTGCGGTTCAACCACCCTCAGGGCGGGCATTCGACCAAGATCCGCGCCAAAGCGCCATTTTAAAGGCACGGTTGCGCGAACGAAAAAGGCCACCCCGCAAGGTGGCCTTGGTGTTTGTGGGGGATGCCGAAAGGGCTGCTTATTCAGCGGCCCAGCCAGAGACGGCTTTGATCTCGGTAAAGTCCTCGATCCCGTACATGCCACCTTCGCGCCCGTTGCCCGACTGCTTCATGCCGCCAAAGGGCGAGCCCGCGGCACGGCTTTGGCCGTTCATCTCGACCATGCCCGAGCGCAGCTGGCGTGCCAGACGGTTGCGGCGCTCGCCGTCTTGCGACTGCACATAGTTGGTCAGGCCGTAAACCGTGTCATTGGCGATCTGGACCGCTTGCTCTTCGCTGTCGAACTTCATGATCGACAGAACCGGGCCAAAGATTTCCTCGCGGGCGATGGTCATGTCGGGGGTCACGTCGGCAAAGACGGTGGGTTTGACAAAGAAGCCGCGGTTCAACCCGTCGGGACGTCCGGTGCCGCCCGCAACCAAACGCGCACCTTCGTCGATGCCCTTCTGGATCAGATCCTGAATCTTGTTGAACTGCGATTCATTCACAACGGGGCCGATGTGACGCCCATCTTCGGAGGCAGGACCAACGGTGACCTGCGACGCGACAGCGCCTGCTTCTTCGACGGCTTTGTCATAGACATCGGATTGTACCAGCATACGGCTGGGGGCGTTGCAGGATTGGCCGGTGTTGTTCATCATGTGCAGAACGCCACGTTTGACGGCTTTGTCATCCGCATCGTTAAAGACGATGTTCGCGCCCTTGCCACCCAGTTCAAGATGGACCTTTTTCAGCGTATCGGCTGCCGCTTTCGAAATCAGCGTGCCCGCGCGGGTGGAGCCGGTGAAGCTGATCATGTCGATGTCTTTATGCGACGACATCTGGCTGCCAACGCCGACGCCGTCACCGTTCACAAGGTTGAACACACCTTTGGGGAAGCCTGCCTCGTCCATCAGTTCGGCAAAGATCATCGCGTCCAGCGGGCTTTCCTCGGAGGGTTTCAGCACCATTGTGCAGCCGGATACGACCGCAGCCCCGACCTTGAGCGTGATCTGGTTCATCGGCCAGTTCCATGGCGTGATCAGGCCCGCGACGCCAACCGCCTCGCGGATGATCCGGTCGTTGGGTGCGTGGTCGCCAAGCGGCTGTTCGAATTTGAACTCTTTCGCGGCTTTGATGAAGTTGCCCAGATGGTATGCGCCGGCCCCGACCTGCGCGGTGCGGGCCAGATCCATCGGCGCACCCATGGCGGTGCTCATCGCCTTGGCCAGATCTTCGGCGCGGGCCTGATAGACCTCGAGGAGCTTTTCCAAAAGCGCGATGCGGTCAGCCGGAGGGGTCGCCATCCAGCCGGGCAGGGCCGCTTTGGCGGCGGCAACTGCAGCGTCGGTATCTGCCTGATCCCCAAGCGAGATGACCGCGCAGGGCTCCTCTGTGGTGGGGTCGATCACGTGATAGTCATTCGGCTTGGCGGGGGATACCCATTCACCGTTGATGTAAAACTCGCGCTTCTCCAGCATGGGAAAACTCCTTTTGTCATGCGGTGTCGAGGGCATTTCCCCGACCTGTTGCGCGTACCATGTCACCACATTTGCAGACCCGCAAGTGAGGGGGTGAAACCGGCAGCGCAACGTCTTATATAAGTACTGAACGACAAACCGAAACCATGAAGCCGGAGTATATTATGTCCTTGCGCATCAACGATACCATCCCCGATCTGACCGTCGAAACCGATCAGGGCACGATCAGCCTGCACGACTGGGTTGGCGACAGCTGGGCGATCCTGTTTTCGCACCCCAAGGATTTTACCCCCGTTTGCACAACCGAATTCGGTGCGGTTGCCCAGCTTGCCGATGAATGGGAAAAGCGCGGCACCAAGGTGATGGGCATTTCCGTCGATGGCGTCGAAGAGCACAAGAAATGGAAAGGCGACATCGAGAATTTTGCGGGTGCCGAAGCGGGCTTTCCGATCATTGCCGATAGCGATCTGACCGTTGCCAAGGCGTTCGACATGCTGCCTGCCGACGCCTATCTGCCCGACGGCCGCACGCCCAATGACAGCGCCACAGTCCGCGCCGTGTTTATCATCGGTCCTGACAAGCAGCTGAAACTGTCGATGACCTATCCGATGACCGTTGGCCGCAACTTTGCCGAAGTGCTGCGTGCGCTGGACGGGCTGCAAACCTCGACCGGCAAGGGCGTGGCAACACCGGCGAACTGGAATGTCGGCGACGATGTGATCATCCCCGCAACCCTGTCGGACGATGATGCCAAAGCGAAATTCGGTGAGTTCAACAAAATCCTGCCTTACCTACGCACCACCAAAGCGCCGAGCTAAAGCCAGATCTGAGGCCTTTGAAGCAAAACACCCGCATCAGCGATATGCCGATGCGGGTGTTTTTTACCCAAGCGATAAACGCGGCCGGCTAAAGGCGCGGATTACTGCTGTGCGTTAAAGGTGAACAGCTTTTCGCCGTTGATCGTATAGCTGTCGATCAGGCCCTTGGCGCGGTCGCCGACCAGCCAGCCTTCCAGCTGGGCCGCGGCGTCCTTGTTCACATGCGCGTGCTTTTCGGGGTTCACCGGAATATAGGCGTATTGGTTGAACAGCACCGGATCGCCTGTAAAGAGGATCGCGAGATCGGCCTTGTTGTCGAAGTTCAGCCAGCTCGCGCGGTCGGACATGATATAGGCACCCATCCCCGCAGCGGTGTTGAGGCTCGCGCCCATACCTGCGCCGACAGCTTTGTACCATTCGTCGAATGTCGCTGGGGCGAGATCGGCACCTGCCCAAAGGGACAGCTCTTTCTTATGGGTGCCGCTGTCATCGCCACGGCTCACGAAGGGAGCCTGGGCCTTTTCGATCCGAGCCAACGCGTCCTTGGCGGCCTCGGAATCCTTGATCTGGGCGGGATCGTCGCTGGGGCCAATCAGGACAAAATCATTATACATGATCTCGCGGCGGTGGGTGCCATATCCGTCGGCGACGAACGCCTCTTCGGCTTTCTTGGAGTGGACGAGGATCGCATCGACATCGCCCGCTTCACCCAACCGCAAAGCCTGACCGGTGCCGACGATTAGCAGTTGAACATCAAGGTCCAGATCCTCCTTGATGGCGGGCAACAAAACGTCGGACAGACCCGAGTTGTTAAACGACGTGGTGACAGCCATTTTCATCGTATCGGCCTGAACAGCAGTGGTGCCAAGCGCCATAACAAGGGCGGTAATCAAGGATTTCATATCAAAATGTCTCCGTTCAAAAAGGATTTGAATTCCGGGGTCTGCGGGGCGTCAAACGCATCGGGCACCGGGCCGGCCTCGTGAATGTGACCTTTAAACAGAAACAATATTTCAGTTGCAAGGCGCCGCGCCTGACCCAGATCATGGGTCGCCATGACGATACGCGTCCCAGCCTGATGGGCGGCAGTCAGTAAGGCCTCGATATCCTTTACGGATCGGCCATCAAGGTTCGAACAGGGTTCGTCCAACAGCAGGATTTCAGGGTCGCGGATCAATGCGCGGGCAAGGGCGAGCTTTTGTTTTTCACCCCCCGACAACCCTGTCGCGGGCCGGTCCAGCGCCGCCGTGAGACCGATGCGTGTGGCCCATGCCTCTACCGCGTCATTCACCTGCGCCTTTGGCTGGCCAAGAATCGCTAGTGGATATCCCAGATTGGCGCGCACGGACCGGCGCAGCATAACCGGGCTTTGGAAGACATAGGCCTGTTTCATCCGCGCGACCTCATCCGGCGCGGACCATGTGACTGATCCCGTCGACAGCCGTTCAAGCCCGTGCAGCGCCTTGAGGAAGGTCGTCTTGCCGGCACCATTTGGCCCCAGCAGGATCGTAAACCCCGATCGACCAAGGGTCAGGTCCACAGGCCCCAACACTTGCTTGCCCTGACGGGTGACGGTCACATCGCGCATATGGGCTGGCAGCAAGGGGGTCACCATCTGCCCTCTCTTTCGGTACGGGACAGCGCGTGGATGATCAGGTTAACGGTCAGCGCCAGCGCGATCAGAACAAAGCCGAGCCCAAGCGCCAGTGCGAAATCACCTTTACCGGTTTCCAGCGCAATAGCAGTGGTCAGCACGCGGGTGGCGTGGTCGATGTTGCCGCCCACGATCATGATCGCGCCGACTTCGCCGATGGCGCGGCCAAAGCCTGCCAGCGCCGCAGTCAGCAAGGCGCGCCGCCCGTCCGAAATTAACGTCAGGATCCGCCGCGTCGGCGTGGTGTTCAGCGAGATCAGCAAATCATGGTATTCGGCCCAAAGATCGCGCATCGCCTGATGGGTAATAGAGGCAATCAGCGGGGTAATGATGATCACCTGCGCGATGATCATCGCCGTGGGGGTGAACAGCAGACCCAACACACCAAAGGGGCCCGACCGCGACAACAACAGATAGACGATCAGCCCCACCACGACAGGCGGCAGACCCATCAGCGAGTTCAGCACGGCAATCGCAGTGCGACGGAAGCGGAAACGGCGGATGGCCAGCCACGTGCCAAACGGCAGCGCGATGGCTGAAGCGATCACCAGCGCGGTCAGGCTGACCTGCAACGACCTGAGCGTAATCTCGATCAGATCGGGGTCACCGGTGACAACCAGCCAGAACGCAGAAGAAAGGCCCGCCCAGATATCATTCATCGGGCGGGCCGTCGGAGTTTGCTATGCATAGGATGCGGTCTTAGTCGCCCAGCCGGACATTACGATCCGAAGAGGTCTGCTCGGCCGCGGAGAACCCAGCGTTGTCCAACGCAAAGTTCATGCCCGCAGCAAGAACGACCAAGGCGACGATGGCAGTGATAAAAGCTTTCATTCAGTACCTCGTTGATGCGCATTGGCACGCTGGGTGGGGGGCGTTTTTCGCATCATATCACTCTGCCGGCTGCGTGCCAGAGGCAGGTTTACCCTGCTTTGCGACAACTTCGTCGGCCCAGATGCTGTGGTGCTCGCGTGCCCATTCAAGGTCGACATCTCCCGATCCCATTGCTTCAAACGCGCCCTCCATACCGAGTGTTCCGATATAGATATGCGCGATGATCACAGCCATCAGAACAAAGCTGATAACCGCATGCCACAGCTGGGCGTATTGCATTTCCTCTTGCGGGGTCAGCGTCGCATCCACTGTTCCAAGGCCGAGCAGTTGCGGCACGCCCATATCATTCAGCAGCGCCAGCGTGGGTTCGAACATGGTCAGCTCGAACGGGAACAGCAGCGAGATACCCGAGACAGAGATCGAGGTGCCCAGAATGATCACGGCCCAGAAGATCAGCTTTTGACCGGCGTTGAACTTCTTGGCGGGCGGGTGGCCCTTGCCGAAGATACCGCCGCCTTTGAGGATCCAGTTGATGTCAGTGCGGTCCGGCAGGTTGTGAACGATCCACATGACGAACACCATCACCAGCCCCAGCATAAAGGCCCATGAGACGTTGTTGTGCACCCACTTGCCCGCGATGGCAAAGGTCGAAAACGCCTCGTGGCCGAACAGCGGGATCAGCAGCTTACGCCCGGCAAGCGACACCAGACCGGTGATCGCCAGCAGGATAAAGGAGCTGGCGATCAGCCAGTGTCCAAACCGTTCGATAAACTTGAACCGTTCGATGGTGATGCCCGCGCGCCCGTGTTCGATGCGGATACGTCCGCGGATCAGATAGAAAATCGCCATCAGCACAACTGTGACGCCCAACAGCAGGCTGCCATAGGTCAGCAGCGGGCCGTGGCGGAAATTCAGCCACCATATGCCACCGTCCTGCATCAGCACCTTGGCTGCAGGTCCGCGGTTGCTGGCGCGCGCGTCGGGCAGGGCGTCCGCCCGGATCTCGCGCCATAGGTCGGCATCAGAGGATGCGCCAAGCGGCCCAAGGTGGCTTTCCGCCGGCGGGGCGTCCCCCTCGAGCGGCAAAGGAAGCTCTGCCCCGAAAGGCACGTCCTCGCCGCGTTGGCGGGCCATGATGTCTTCAAGCGACTGTTGGCCCGGTTGCAGGACCGAGGCATCGCCGGTGGTGTCCTGCGCGGCAGAGAGGCCGGCAAAGGACACAAGGAATATAAGAGGCAGCAGAACGCGCAGCAATGTCATCGGGACCTCCGACAGGATAAAGATAGTTGGCCCGCCAGCAGCAGGTGCCAGCGGGCCAAGGAAAGCATGAATATGCGAAAGGGGGATTAGCCGCCCTTTTGCTCGTATGCCGTGCCCCAGCCCCAAGCGCCCGAGCCAAAGCCGCGTGCGACAACGCGTTCGCGGTAGATGCCCGAGACGACGTCGCCGTCACCGGCCAGCAGTGCTTTGGTTGAACACATCTCGGCGCAGATTGGCAGCTTGCCTTCGGCGATCCGGTTGCGGCCGTACTTTTGGAATTCGGCTTCGGAGTGGTTTTCCTCGGGGCCACCGGCGCAGAAGGTACATTTGTCCATCTTGCCACGCGATCCGAAGTTGCCTGCCTGTGGATACTGCGGCGCGCCAAAGGGGCAGGCGTAGAAGCAGTAACCACAACCGATGCAGAGATCCTTGGAGTGCAGGACAATGCCGTCGTCGGTCTGGTAGAAACAGTCTACTGGGCAGACGGCCATACAAGGCGCGTCTGAACAGTGCATACACGCGACTGAAATCGACCGTTCGCCGGGTTGGCCGTCTTGGATCGTGACGACCTTGCGACGGTTGATGCCCCACGGCACTTCGTGTTCGTTCTTACAGGCTGTGACGCAGGCGTTGCATTCGATGCAGCGTTCGGCGTCGCAGAGAAACTTTGCTCTTGCCATCTTGTTGGTCTCCTTACGCTGTCCAGATTTTGCAGAGGGTCGCTTTGGTCTCTTGCATCTGAGTTACTGAGTCATAGCCATATGTTTGCGCGGTGTTGGTGGATTCACCCAGGACGTAAGGGTCAGCCCCGTCTGGATATCTGTCCCGCAAATCGACGCCTTCCATGTGGCCGCCAAAGTGGAACGGCATGAATGCCACGCCGCTTTCGACACGTTCCGTGACCATCGCCATCACTTTGATCTTGCCGCCTTCGGGGCCTTCGACCCAGACATCGGCCCCGTCACGCACGCCCAGATCGTTGGCGTCCCGGGTGTTGATCTCGATAAACATGTCTTGTTGAAGCTCGGCCAACCAAGGGTTGGACCGGGTTTCGTCGCCGCCACCTTCGTATTCGACCAACCGACCAGAGGTCAGCACGATCGGATAGTCCTTGGAAAAGTCGTTTTCCTGAATGGACTTATACATTGTTGGCAGGCGCCAGAACTTTTTGTCGTCATAAGTCGGGTAATCGGCGACCAGATCACGACGGTTGGTGTACAGCGGCTCGCGGTGGATTGGCACCGGATCGGGGAAGGTCCAGACCACGGCGCGGGCCTTGGCGTTGCCGAAAGGGGCACAGCCATGCTTGATCGCGACACGCTGGATGCCGCCCGAAAGGTCGGTTTTCCAGTTCACACCACCGGTATCGGCAACGTAATCCGACGGAGTTTCGCCGGTTTGCGATGTTTCGCCGACTTCCTCGTTCGGCTTTGCATTCGCCGGTGCGCCTTCGGGATAGCCCGCGACATAGTTGATCACCGCCATCTCGTCGTCGGTGAGGTCTTTGTCCCAGCCCAGTTCACGCAGCATGGACATGGTGAACTCTGGGTAGCCGTCCTTGATCTCGGACCCGGCGCTGTAAACGCCGTCGGCAAGCAGGCTTTCACCGTCACGCTCGACGCCGAAACGGGCGCGGAAGGTCAGGCCGCCTTCGGCCACTGGCAAGGACATATCGTACAGGTTCGCCGTGCCGGGGTGGTTCATCTCGGGGGGTGCCCCAAGCAGGCCATGGCAAGCCGTAGAAGTCGCCATCGGCAGGTCCGCCCTTGGCGCGCAGGGTGGTGCGGTCAAAGGTGTGCTGGTTGGCCATGTGCATCTTCATGCGTTCAGGGCTTTGAGCGGTGTATCCGATGGTCCACATGCCGCGGTTGAATTCGCGGGTCAGGTCCTCGATGTTGGGCTCATCGCCGTCTAGCGCGATGTTCTTGAACAAACGATCGCTGAAGCCGAACTTGTCGGCGAACAGCTTGATGATCGTGTGGTCGGGCTTGGATTCGAACAGGGGTTCAACGACCTGATCACGCCACTGCAGCGACCGGTTGGACGCGGTGACAGAGCCGCGCGTTTCGAACTGGGTCGTTGCGGGCAACAGATACAGCCCGTCTTGACGGTCTTGCATAACGGCGGAAACCGTTGGGTACGGATCGACAACAACCATCAGGTCGAGCTTTTCCATCGCCGTGACCATTTCCTTTTGGCGGGTCTGCGAGTTGGGCGCGTGGCCCCACAGAACCATCGCGCGGGTGTTGTCCGGCTGGTCGATGTTTTCCTTGTCTTCCAGCACACCGTCAATCCAGCGGCTCACGGGGATACCGGTCAGGTTCATCATCGAGGTGTCGTTGAACGACGCCTTGGAGAAACGGGATTGCAACCATTCAAGGTCTTCTTCCCAAACCCGTGCCCAGTGTGCCCAAGCGCCTGCGGACAGTCCGTAGTAGCCCGGCAGTGTATCCGCCAGAACGCCCAGATCGGTGGCACCCTGCACGTTATCGTGGCCACGGAAGATGTTGGTGCCGCCGCCAGCGGTGCCCATGTTGCCAAGGGCCAGTTGCAAGATGCAGTAGGCGCGGGTGTTGTTGTTACCGTTGGTGTGCTGCGTGCCACCCATGCACCAGATCACGGTGCCGGGACGGTTGTTGGCCAGCGTACGCGCGACGCGCTCAAGCTGGGAGGCAGGTGCACCGGTAACGCGTTCAACCTCTTCGGGTGTCCATTTCGCGACTTCGTCACGGATCTGGTCCATGCCCCAAACGCGGGTGCGGATGAATTCTTTGTCTTCCCACCCGTTTTCGAAGATGTGCCAGAGGATACCCCAGACCAGCGCCACGTCCGAACCGGGACGGAAGCGGACATATTCATCCGCATGGGCCGCCGTTCGGGTAAAGCGTGGATCGCAAACGATCATCGGCGCGTTGTTCTGCTCTTTTGCCTTCAGCAAGTGCAGCAGCGATACAGGGTGCGCCTCGGCAGGGTTGCCACCGATCACAAAGATCGCCTGGCTGTTGTGGATGTCGTTATAGCTGTTGGTCATGGCGCCGTAGCCCCATGTGTTCGCAACGCCCGCAACGGTGGTGGAGTGACAAATACGCGCCTGGTGGTCGACGTTATTGGTGCCCCAATAGGCCGCGAACTTGCGGAACAGATACGCCTGTTCGTTGTTATGCTTGGCAGAGCCGAGCCAATAGACGGAATCGGGACCGCTTTCTTCGCGGATCACATTCATTTTGTCGCCGATTTCGTTGATCGCCTGTTCCCAGCTGATCCGAACCCACTGGCCACCCTCTTTTTTCATCGGGTATTTCAGACGGCGTTCACCGTGGGCATGTTCACGTACCGACGCCCCTTTGGCGCAGTGCGAGCCAAGGTTGAACGGGCTGTCCCAACCGGGCTCCTGACCCGTCCAGACGCCATTCGTCACTTCGGCAATGACCGTACAGCCAACCGAACAGTGGGTGCAGACCGACTTGATCGTCTCTACCGCGCCGCTGACGGCTGTTGCTGCCGACGCTTGTGTCACAGAGCCCGCGGTCGATGCGATCGCCGCAAGGCCACCGATGGCCAGACCGGACCCGCGCAGGAACGCGCGACGGTCAACGGATTTTTCCGCGATGTCGGATAGCATGCCCGCCCGCTGGGGCCGCCGTGCCATCCCGTTGGTCTTTTTCCGAAGCATAATAGTCTCCCTAGAGGCCCGCGTGCTCTGACCGCGAGGGTCGGATCGGGGCTGAGTTTTCCTCCCGCGGTTGGGCCCGCGGGTCGTTGATCACTGAATTAGAAGCGTGTGCTTTCCAGATAGGCGCGGGTATGCGCGGTATCCTGCATCCGGTCCGACTGCAGGTCGACCGGCTGCGCTTCTGCGGCGGTGCCGCTGGTGGCCACGGCGACGGCGGTTGCCGGTGCAGCGGTTCCTGCCAGTTTCAGGAAATTGCGGCGGTTGGTGCCTTTGGTATCCTGGGTCATGGGTTAAACCCCTTTCCTTGGTTGCGCGGGGGGTAAGGCCCCGCCTGATGTTGTGCGGTTATCCCGCCGTCATACGAAATGCTTCGCGTTCGATGCCCATGAGGGCGCTGCCGACAGCGGCAACCCCTGCATACAGGACGGAGTTTTTGGCCCCTTGGAGGTCGGTAAAGAAGTGACCAGCCCAAGGCGCGATGTGTTTGTTAAAGAATGCCCGCTGCGCGGCATCGCTGGCGGGCGTACCAAAGCGGCCCACGATCATGCCGCCCATCATCTCCATCAGGGAGGCGATGTTGTCTTCGGGTTCAAAGACGTTTTCGGCGCGGCTGATGCGCTGTGCGGCCATGTCGCTGCGCAAGGCTGCCAGTGGTTTTTCATTCAGAAAACCTGTTAGGTAATAGCTGGCATAGGGCAAAAGTTCGCCCCGCCCGAGCCCGATGAACAGCGCGTTAAATTCCGTCTGCACCTTTTTGGGCGTGACGGCCTTGGCCACACGCGCCAGCCCGTTGATCGCCTCGCCCAAGGCGCTGTCATCTCCCGACAGGCCAGCGGTCTGGTCCAGCAGCATCTGGTCGGCAGGTCGTGCCAGCATCACGCCAAGATAGTTGTACAAATCGGCGCGCAGACGGTCTTCGGCAGAGACCTGTATGGTTTGGGCGGCAGCGGTCATGCGCGGTGCTCCTCAAAACGAAAGGCCATCCGGCGCGGGGGCAGGGCGGCGGGTTCCTCTATCGCGGCGTCGGCGATAGCGGTTTCTGCGGGGGCGTCCGCTTGGGCGACTGCGGCGTCCGCGTCGATCTCTACCGGTGCAGCGGGCTGGATATCTTCGTCGATCGCAGGAGCCTCTGCCGTATTAGATGCAGCTTCTAGCGATGCGGCCGCTTTGCGTGCGACATCTTCGATATGGCGGCGTAGGCCCTTGCCCACCTCATAGCTTGTGGTGAAATTCGTTACCGCAGACGCTTGGGTGTAGTCGTCGGCATAATCTACCAGATCATCCAGACAGGCCAACGCCGGATCAGACACCCACAGCTTGCGCAGCGCACGACGGCGCAGGTGTTCAGGAATGGCACGTGCCATGAACGCCGAGAAATCATCGCCGGACTTCATCGTGTCGGGATCGGGCAGGTCAAGCTCTGCCAGCAGGTCTTCGTCGGTCTTTTCCGCCAGCGTGGCCTGATGCTCTGCCTCGGCCTGCGCAACGGCGGCCTGTTGTTCGGCGGCCTGCTCTGCTTTGACGGCAGCGCGGCGACGATCCCAGAAAGAGGTTTGACGGGTCATTGCGATGGCCCCGAACGGGCCGTACGCGGCGCACGGTATACATCAGAGGTCTGCGAGATGCGCGCATCCCCGATGCCGTCTTGTTTCGGCTCTTGGTATTTGTCGCGCCGCCGCTTCACAAAGGCTTCTTCTTCGTGGTGCGTTTCGACATAAGCGCTGATCCACGCGTGAACCTGTGGCGTCATCATCACCTTTTCAACGATGTCTTCGCCATTGTCGCTGTAGTCTTGCGCCTCATAGGGCGATGCGGTGACCATCACCACGTCAAGCGGGCGGTCGGCGTCGCGGGTCTCGCGGCAGATGATGTAAAGGCAGGGCACATTGGCGGCGAGGCCGTGAACATAAGCCTCTGTATCAGAGCGATACAGCGTCAGCGGCACGGTGGTCACGTGATAATCAGAAACACCGCCTTCTGTGCGCAGCAGCTTCCAGTCGGCAGGGTCGGCACCCGGCAGAACGCAAACCGCACGCCAAACGACCTTCGCCCACCGAGTCACGCCAGGCGACTTGCGAAGGACAACCCCTACGGGCATCGTTTGCGCTGATTTAAGCGGTGCGTTCAATTTCAGTTTCCAATGATGTTTCAGGCGTTTCCGACCCCATATTGACGTAATCATAACGCGGATCAAAGGGGATTCTAGGGCTGAATCACACAGTTTTGTGAATGCCGCAATGCAGCATTTACCGAACGTCAATATTTGCCATATTTACTTGGGGCTTGGCCCTTTCTGACTGTTTTTGTTGGGTAATTCATGCTGTGGATGCAAACGTCCCCTTCGCGGCCAAGGGGGGTAAATAGGGGTTTGCGGCGGGTCGCGAACACCACTAGCTTGTCGGGCAAGCGCTGACAGCACCCTGACGCTTGCTTGATACCCATCGGTGCTGTCCCTGAGGAGATTATGGAAAAGACTTTTCTGCTTTGCGACTGTTTGGGCAGTCAGGATATTGATGCGCCTGCTTTGTCAAAGGCGACGGGTCTGCCGTGCTCCAAGGTCTATACCTGCCTGTGCACAGATCAGATTGGCATTGCCGCAGAGGCGATGGCGGCGGGCGACACCGTGATCGCCTGCCAGCAAGAGCGCCCCCGCTTTGAAGAGCTTGCCGCCGAGATCGAAGCAGATGTGCCCGAGTTCGTCGATATCCGTGACCGCGCCGGCTGGCATGATGACAAGGGTGACGCGACGCCCAAGATGGCGGCGCTTTTGGCAGAGCAGCAACTGGCGGCACCGGCTCCGCGTGTGTTGGATGTGGTGTCCGAAGGCACTTGCCTGATCATGGCCCCCCCGGCCCTCGCGCTTGAGGTGGCTGAAACCGTGGCCGATACATTGGCCGTGACGGTGTTGTGGCAGGGTGATTATGACACGGCGGTTGATCCGCGTTTCGACGTGGTCAAAGGCGACCTGCGCAAGGCGTCGGGCGCGTTGGGCAATTTCAACCTGACTTTTGACCAGTTGCAGATGTTGATCCCCGGTGGGCGCGGTGCGCCGTCGTTCACCGCGCCGCGGGACGGGGCAAAATCGCAATGCGATATCATTCTCGATTTGACGGGAAATACATCGCTGTTTCCCGCGCCGCACAAACGCGACGGTTATCTGCGGGCCGATCCGGGCAGTAAGCCTGCTGTGGCAGAGGCCGTACGCGAGGCCATGCAGATGGTCGGGACCTTTGAAAAGCCGCTGTATGTCCGGCTGACAAAAAGCCTGTGCGCCCATTCGCGAGCCGAACAGCCCGCCTGTTCCAATTGCCTGGACCTGTGCCCGACGGGGGCTATTACCTCTGCCGGTGAACATGTCGCGATCGACCCGATGATCTGCGCGGGTTGTGGCAGCTGTTCGGCCGTGTGCCCGTCCGGCGCAATCACCTATGACGCGCCGCCCGTGGATACGCTGTTTCGCCGGGTGTCGACGCTGGCATCGACCTATCGCAAGGCAGGCGGCAACGCGCCGCGCTTGTTGGTACATGACGAAGACCACGGGGCCGAGATGATCCGCCTTTACGCGCGGTTCGGCGCTGGCTTGCCAGTTGATGTAATCCCGCTGGCCGTAGATGCGCTTGCAGGGTTCGGCCATGCTGAAATGCTGGCCGCACTTGGCTGCGGTTTTGCGCATGTGGATGTATTGCTGTCGCCGCGTACAGAGCGTGACGTGATCGAGGTTCAGGCCGAGCTTGCCCGTGCCATCAGTGGCACCGATACGATCCGCCTGATTGATGTTGCCGACCCCGATGCGCTGGAAACCGCATTGGTTACCGAAACGCTGCAGCCCGCGCATGACACGCTGCTGCCGCTGGGTACCCGCCGTCAGGTAGCGCGGCTTGCGGGCAAGACCTTGCAGCCCGAGGCCAAGGTGATCGATCTGCCCGATGCTGCTCCCTATGGTGCCGTGCTGGTGGATACGGATGCCTGCACGCTGTGCTTGTCGTGCGTGTCGCTCTGCCCGTCGGGCGCGCTTGGCGATAATCCCGATCTGCCGCAGCTCCGCTTTCAAGAAGATGCCTGCCTGCAATGTGGGCTCTGTGCCAATATCTGCCCCGAAGACGCGATCACGCTGAAACCCCAGTTGAACCTGACCGCGCAGGCCTTTACCCAAGTGGTGCTGCACGAGGAAGAACCCTTTGCCTGCATCGAATGCGGGTCGCTGTTCGGCGTGAAATCCACCGTGGAAAAGATCACCGAAAAGCTGGCGGGCAAGCACGCTATGTTCGCCTCGTCCGAGGCGGCAAAGATGATCCAGATGTGCGACAATTGCAGGATCAACGCGCAGTATCACGCGCAGAACAATCCGCTAGCGGGCAAAGAACGCCCCCGCGTCCGCACATCCGAAGACTATTTTAGCAAGCGCAAAGACCACTAGGCGCTGTGCAGACCCACCCCAGAACAGGAGAAAATCATGAGCGATGATTTCAACATGTCGATGCGCAAGTTCCTCAAGCAGGTCGGCGTGACCTCGCAGCAAGCCATCGAAGAAGCGATGCGCGAAAACGGCGATACCGGCGGCAAGACATTCGAGGCTAAAGTGGTTCTGACCGTTGACGGGCTGGACCTTGAACATGTCGTGACCGGCAAAATCCAAGGGCAGTCCGAAGCGTGAGCGTCACCCGTGATGCCGTATTGGCCTGCCTGAAAACCCTGAATGACCCCGTGTCCGGCAAGGACATCGTCGAACTGGGCCTTGTTAAAGCATTGACCGTTGACGAGGGCGCGGTGCGCTTTGTGCTTGAGGTGAACCCAAGCCATGCCGACGCCTACGCCAAGTTGCGCGACGAGGCAGATGCCGCGGTCAAAGCGCTTGAGGGGGTTGCCTCTGTCTCGGCTGTGCTGACCGCCCATTCCAAACAAGCCCCACCGCCCGATCTGAAACTGGGCCGCAAATCCGAACCCGCAGGGCCAGAGAAGATCCCCGGCGTGGACCGTATTATTGCCATCGCGTCAGGCAAGGGTGGCGTCGGGAAATCTACCGTTGCTGCGAATCTTGCTTGTGCGCTGGCCGCCGAAGGCCGCCGCGTGGGCATGCTGGATGCCGATGTCTACGGTCCGTCGCAGCCGCGGATGCTGGGTGTTTCCGGCCGGCCTGCGTCGCCTGATGGTAAAACGATCCTGCCGATGCGCAACTTTGGCGTGACAATGATGTCGATCGGATTGATGACCAACGACGATCAGGCGGTGGTCTGGCGCGGTCCGATGCTGATGGGCGCATTGCAGCAGATGATGATGCAGGTGCAATGGGGCGCACTGGATGTGTTGATCGTCGATCTGCCGCCCGGCACCGGCGATGTGCAGATGACGCTGGCGCAAAAGGCCCATGTGGACGGCGCGATCATCGTCAGCACACCGCAGGATGTAGCGCTGTTGGATGCCCGCAAGGGGATCGACATGTTCAACCAGCTCAAGACGCCGATCATCGGGATGATTGAGAACATGAGCACCCATATCTGTTCCAACTGCGGGCACGAGGAACATGTCTTTGGGCATGGCGGTGTCGCCGCCGAGGCAGAAAAGCTGGGCGTGCCGCTGCTGGCAGAGATACCGTTGCATCTGGACATTCGTGTCGCGGCTGACGGCGGCGCGCCGATTGTGGTGTCCAAACCCGACAGCACGCAGGCCGAAGGCTTCCGCAAAGTGGCCAAGGCCCTGATAGCGGGCGGACACGCATGAGCGACGGCCCCGTTTTTCCACCCTTGCTGGCGGGTGCGCAGGCTGATGACCCCTTCGAGCAGGCCTGCGCAGAGGCGCGGCAGGGGTGTGATGCGGGGCTGGTGCTGTATGATCTGGGGCCGAGCGTCTTGCAGGTCGCCATCGTCTTTGCGCCCGAGGTGCCGCTGGCCCAAGCAATGGCGATGCTGCCGCTTTGCGCCGTGGGGTTCCAGAATGCCCTTGGCGCGCTAGCGCCGCCCGAGGTGGGCGTACATCTGGCATGGAACGGTGATTTGCGGCTGAATGGCGCGATTTGCGGGCAGATGCGTGCAGCGGCCTCTGAAAGCGATCCGACCCAAGTGCCTGACTGGCTGGTCGTAGCGTTTCACGTGAAGCTATTGCCGCAGAATGACACGCCAGGCGATACGCCCGATGTGACCACGCTGTATGGCGAAGGCTGTGCCGAAGTCGGTTCGGTCGACCTTCTTGAGGCTTGGGCGCGGCATATGCTGGTTGCGCTGAACCGCTGGATGGATGACGGCGCAGGCCCGCTCCATAAAGAATGGACGGGGCTGGCCTGGGCCATGGGAGAGCACATGACCCATGGCGACCTGACCGGCAGCTTTACCGGTGTTGACGAAAACTTTGGCCTGCTGCTGAAAACCGACAAGACCACGCATCTTATTCCACTGACCGACCTGCTGGAGCCAGCCTCATGAGTGATCTATTCCTCGCCCGCGCCATCCACTTTGATGAAAGCGACCGTAATGTATTTCATTCTCCGGCGCGTACGGGCGAATGGTGCGTATCCGGCGGGTTCGAGTTTTCGAACTGGTCCGAAGGCGATCTGACCGGCAAGGCGCGGCAGGCATTTGCGAACGGCTGGATGGGCGTGGAAACCTTTGGCCGCGTGACATTTGTCGCGGTGACCAAGGCGGAACCGTTTGAGGTCGAGGCAATCACATTGCAGCTGATGAAGCATTTCGTCGAGATCTATGGCGCACCTTCGCCCGAAGCCGCGCGCCCTGTGGCAGAAGAAGAAGTCGCCCAGATGATGGAGCTTTGCGCCGACCACGCCCCCAACACGCTGCTGACCGTCGCACGCGAACTGTCCGACAGCGGTGTGCGCGAAAGCTATCGTTTCATCGAACCGCAGGATGCGGGGATTGATCAGTTTGCCGTGCACGGATCGCTGGATGAGGACGACCACGGTGGGCACGGTCACTCTCACTAACCGTTAACTATACGAAACACCCTGTCCAGTTATCCGGACGGGGTGTCGCATATTCTTCGCCCCAGATCGGGGCGATATTCCCCCCGAATAGATAGAATCAACGCCCTGTTTCACGTGGGCGAACCGCCTGCCTTGTGCAGTCCGACGCGGGATTGCAGCTGCAATCACCGCGCGAATTGCGTGTTGTGCCCTCGAATTGATAGCGCCGCATATACGGACGGGTAGAGGGCTGCCCAGCAGATCAAAAATCTAACCCTAAGCGAGAATGCAGCGCGAGATATTTCCCGTGATGATGAATTCAGGACAGCCCAGCCACTGGGACAGTTCATCAAAACTGCCGGCGAGGGCCGGCCTATAGGGGAAACAATATGTCACTTAAAACCAACCAGATTGCCCGTGCGTTGCTCGCAGGTGTTGCGATTTCTGTCGCCGGTGTGCCGGCTTTTGCCGACGCACTTTCAAGCAGCTTTTCCTTCCGCATTGTTGAAGCAGCCGAGGGCGAAGAAGCGCTGATCGAACGGGGTACAGTACGCCCCGGCGAGGTTGTTCAATACCAGCTGCAGCACGAGAACACGACCGAGCAAGCCCTTGCAGGGATCGTCATTGCGGCACCGGTACCCGAAGGGGTGACCCTGACACTGGGCGCCGAAAGCACCTCCATCAAGGCTGTGTTCGAAGTGCAGGCAGACCTCGACCCTGAAAACGATGGCCTCGAATGGTCCACACTCCCCGCCACACGCATGGTCGCCGGTGCAGATGGCACACTTCAACCAGAACCGCTTCCTGAGGATCAGATCGCTGCCGTCCGTTGGACGCTAAGCGAGCCTCTGGAGTCAGGCGAAATCGCACTCAACAGCTACCGGGTGCGCGTCAACTGATCGGGGGGAACCTGATCCAATTTGCTTATTTCAAATTAAATCAAAGGAACGACTAACGTGAAACATCAATCATTCTTCATGCGCTCTGCAAGCGCGATGGCGGTCACAGCCGCATTTGGCGCAGTCGCCATGGCGGCCTCGCCAGATGCCGGGTCCGTGATCGGCAACCAAGCGGTTGCGACGTATACAAACGAAGCTGGCGATACCATTACGGTCACGTCAAACACAGTTGAAACGATCGTGCAGCAGGTTGCTGGCGTCACGATGACGTCGAATAACAACGAAACAATTGCACCTGGTGGTAAGGCTTTCCTGCCGCACATCATTACCAACGACGGGAACGGCGCAGACTTTTTCACACTCGCGGCAACTGAGTCAGGTACAGGCTTTCTTGAGCCCACTGGCATCGTCTTCTATCCGGATGCGAACATGGATGGTGTCGCCGATAGCGCTACGCCGTTGAGTGAAACACCAACATTAGCCTCGGGCGAACAGTTCGGCGTCATCATCGAAGTCACTGCCCCATCAAATGCATCAGGCACTGACGACATGGCCGTCACAGCGGTCTCGAACCTTGATGGCACCGAGACAGCGCTCAATACCGATACATTGACCATCTCTAACGATGCGATTGTCGAACTGGTCAAATCCATGGTTGCGGATGCAGGCTCAGGCGGGAACACGAACATCGTCGACGCCGGTGACACAGTGACCATCAAGCTGACCTACTCGAGCACCGGCCTTGCTGCTGCGCAAAACTACGTTGTGGATGACATCCTGGACGGACGTCTGGAATACGTTCCGGGCTCGGCTCAGTGGTCTGATGCTACAGATCCGCTGGATGATACCAATGGGTCGTCGACACCTGACGCCTATAACGGTCCAAATACGGCCACGGCTGACTCCATCGCCTTCGATAACAATGGTCAAAGTGTGAACTTTACCATCTCGAATATCGACTCTGGTCGTTCTGGCAGCGTGACGTTCCAAGCGGTGATTTTGGACACTGCGGATGCGGGCATCATCGAAAATGTCGCGACTCAAGAAGTTGACTCCGTCGCTTTCCCGCCATCGAACACAGCCTCGATCATCGTGGACGACCAGTTCGCTGTGTCCATCGCTGATACAGCCATCGACGGTGCCGGTGCGGCAGATGCAACCACTGCTTCAGGAACCGATGATGACGGGCAAAACAACGATGTCGTGACAGAGACCGCCGATGCGCAACAAGGCGGCACAATCAAACACGAGTTCGTTCTGACCAACCGTTCCAACCAGACCGACAACCTGACGCTTGATATCAACACTGTCACCGATACCTATCCAGATGGCACAACCTTCCGGTTCGTAGGTGCGGACGGGATCACACCAATCATCGGTTCTGTAGGCCCGATTGCTGCAGGTGACAGCGTCAAGGTTACCTTGATCGCTACACTGCCAACAGACGCCGCACCAACCGGCGCTGCCAATTACAGCGCCACCGTGAAAACCACATCGGATGCCTCAGGTGTATCGGATACATCGACAGCGACATTCACGGGTGCTGTCCTTGCATCGTCCGTTGATCTTGAGAACGCGGTCGTAGGGTCCGAAGGCGATGGCCTTGACCCCACGAACGGCGGCGCGCCCTGGGTGACCTATCCCACCGATCCCGGTGCGCCGGTCACCTATGACATGGTCGTTCAAAACAACGGTCCGGTATCTGACAGCTACAATCTGTCGCTTGCGCAAGCTTTGCCCGCTGGCTGGACCGTCGAATTCCGCTCTGCTGACGGGTCTGCGATTACCAACACCGGGACCATCCCGGCTGGTTCAAGCGATACCTTCACCGTTGTGATCACCCCGCCTGAAGATCAGCTCCCTGGTGACACCTTGGTAGACATCGCGTTGATCTCTTCTGTATCGGGCCAAGGCGACCGGATCGTCAACGCAGTCACCGTAAGAGAGATCTATAATGTAGAGATCATCGATGACCAGACGGCTCAGGCTTCGCCGGGTGGGATCGTCGATATGACCCACACCATCACCAACACCGGTAACGTTGCTATCACCGAAGGCGCAATTGATGATGCAGGGCTAGACAACTTCTCGGGCGCATTGTTCTGGGACGCCAATGGCAACGGTGTGATCGACCCCTCTGAACTGGTGATCGACAACTTTGATGATCTGACGGACGGTGTATCGGCTGGTGTGAACGGGCTTGCCCCCGGTGACAGCATCTCGGTGATCTACCGTGTGCAGACCCCTTCGACATCGACAAGCGGTGTGACCGAGAACAGCGTTATCACCCTTGATCCATCGCTGAACAACGCCACAGCGACCGATGCGGATCCGACTGACAACGCAGTAGAAGACCGTATCGTGATCATCTCTGGTGACATCACGCTGAGCAAGTTCCAGTACATCGACGCCGGCTGCACTGGCGCTGTCGGGACCTTTACCAAGACCCGTCAAGACGTCGAACCAGGTCAGTGTATCCGCTACAAGGTTGTAGCTGAAAACACCGGCTCCTCTCCCGCTGCAGACGTCATCATCTCTGATGCCGCGCCCGCCTACACGTCGATTGTCGATTGTGGCGGCACATGCAGCGAGACGCTCATCCCGGCAGGCAGCACATCCACAGTCACAACGAGCAACATCTCAAGTGACCACGGCACGGTGCTTCCGGGTTGGTCCGCTGAACTCGAATTCACCGTTCAGGTGGACGAGTAAGCGTACCCTTGGTCCCCCGGAGCACCTTCCCCCCCCTCGCTCCGGGGGGCCGCATTTCCTCTTAACAAAGATAAAACAGGGTTAGATCAAATGGGCCACACTGTTCACAAAACCGCTCTGCGCATGATGTCGTGTTTCTGGACCGTCGCGCTGGTGATCTGCCTCCTGCCACAGGGTGCCGCTGCCAAGCAGGTCCCTGCGGGAACCTTTATCCGCAACGTCGCGCAGACGATCTATTTTAACGAAGCGCTGGGCATCATCGAAACGGTTTATTCGAATGCCGTCGATGCCAAGGTCGCCGCAGTGCCCGCGCTGGATGTAACCGGATACTCTGAATTGTTGCTGACCCGCGGCGCGATGGCCCAATACTACTTCGAGGTCACCAATATCGGAAATGTGCCGCTGAACACCAACATGTCCATGAGCCACCAGGCCGGGGCGGCGATGATGAACGACACGCGTCTTGTCCACGATGCGAACGCGAATGGGCGCATCGACAATGGCGAGGCCACGATGAACTCCGGCGCGCCGATGTATATGGATGTGGGCGACACCGCTCAGCTTATCTACGAATTCCGCACCTCGTTTCATGCCACGCCTACCACGCTGATGCAGTCGGTGTTGTCAGTGTCGGCCACCAGTGCCACGGGCACCGCCACGCGCAATACCACGCGCAGCGCCAGCCGTCGGATACTGTCGGGCGCAGCAATTGGTAAAACCACCATCGTAGGCAGCACGCTTGAACTGCAAAAGGAACAGAGCGTTCGCGAGACGGAGGACGAGACACAGCTGACTTACACGCTGCGCCTGCGCAACGATTCTGACGGGGACGTGCTGGCCTATGGTGACGTGCATGGGGCGCAGATCCGCATCGACGGGGCGAGTGTCACCGGGGTTCTGCTGCGCGACGAGATCCCGTTGAACGCCCGTTTTCACAGCATCACCGATCCTAGCGCCATGGTTGCACTGTACCACGCAGCGGGCGACGCGCGTCATGACTACCGGACCACGCGCCCTGCTGGCGAAGTCGACGCAGTAGCGTTCTTTCACGAGGGTGACTACGAGGTCGGCTTAGCCCGCGACCCCGCCTTTATGGTGAGCGCGCCCATGGGACTGGGCGATATAGAGGTCGCCAACACTGCCCGTAGCTTTATGAAAATGGAAGATCGCACTGTCGATATCGACTCTAACACGACCGTTTATCGCCGCGATACCTCGGGTACGGGCACCTTGCGATTTGAACACCCCGAAACCGCAGAGGACCAGCCTTATGCAGTGCCCAACAGCGATACGCGGCTTCGTCTTACCGCGGGTGCTTGCAACGACACAATGTCGGTGGACCGTGCGATCGTCACCCTGCGTAGCTTTTTGACCGGAGACGTAGAGCGTGTGACCGCGACCGAAACAGAGCCTAACAGCGGCATTTTCCTCACGCCGGCCGTACCCATGGCGCGGATGGACATGCCAGCGTCCGGTGACAATGTCGTTGCAACCACGGATGGGGACCGCCTGATCGCCACCGCTGATTGCGCCGACGCCGCGCTGGAAGATCATTTGCTGATCACACCGGGTAACTTCTTGTTCAACTCCCTGACAAACGAGCCGATTGGTGATGTGACCATTGCGCTGATGGATATGAACACGGGCGCTGAAATGGCGCGTCGCATGACCGATGCTCGCGGCTTCTTCAGCTTCGGGGAGATGCCTGCCGGTGAGTTCCAGTTTGCGGTCATGAACGCCCCTGAATGGGACGTGCCTTCCGTGCGTGCTGATTTTGCGGGCTTTAACCGTCGCGTTGCCAGCGCCGGTTTCATGGCGAGCTTCCGTCATAGCGGCGGTATGCTGGCGGTATCGGATATCCCTGCGGATCCACATTACAGCCTGCCCCTCACACTCGCAAAGCAGGCAGACAAAGACACGGTCGGCGCAGGCGAGTTCGTCGTCTATACCCTGAATTTCTCTAATAACATGGACCAGGCGCTGATCGGTGCGGAAATCCTGGATCGCCCGCCTTATGGCAGCCAATTGGTTGCAGGCTCAGTGACCTTCAACGGTGACCCTATCGACGACCTCACCATCGATGCATCGGGTGATATGACCTATGCCTTGGGGCCGCTTGCACCGCTCTCGAGCCATGAGGTGAGCTATGTCATGCAGTTCACTGCAGCCGCCCGCGAAGGCCGCAACGAGAACACAGCGGTGCTGACCGGACGTCAGGCCGGCACCGGGACTGTGATCCAGTCCCAGACCGCCCGCGCAATGGTCAAGCTGAACAACAGCGGTGGCGTCTTCGCGCGCGAAGCCACTGTCATCGGGTCGGTCTTCCTGGATTGCGACAAAGACGGTATTCGCGGCGACCACACAGAGCCAGGCATCCCCGGCGTGCGTATCGTGACGCAAGAAGGCCTGTCGGTCGTGACTGATATGGATGGTAAATACTCTTTGTTCGGTCTGCGCCCTGTCACCCATGCGTTCCTGGTGCAGCAAGAGACCCTCCCCGTAGGCACCGAAGTGACCGTAACACGCACCAACGATCTGCTGCGCGGTGGTTCGCGGTTGATCCCCTTGCGCAAGGGGGAACTGCGTGCCGAACATTTTGCTGTGCGCGACTGCACCGCCGAAGCAATGGCCGAAGTTGCGCAGCGGCAGAAACATTTCGAACAGCAGCCCCAGTCCAATGCACTGACGGCGGCCGATCTGCCCATCGAAGGCCAGCGTGCGCCCGTGCGTTCCGTGCGCAGCGAAGCCGGCGTGGCGACGACCACCCAGCTGACACCGCGCCTGATGCAGCGGTTGGACGAAAGTCGCGCGGCGAACTCTGTTGCTGAAAAGGCGACTGGCAGGGCGAAGCGCCAATCGCTTGAGCTGCTGATCAAGACCCTCGACGACGCATCTGGTTTTATTGACCTGACCGACGGGCAGACGCTAGACCGCCGCACCCAAAGTGTACGGGTCAAAGGTAAGGGCGACCTGTCGCGGGGCCTGCTGGTGAACGGACGCGAGCTAAGCAGTGACCGTGTGGGCGAGCGTACGAGCTTTGAGAAAAACAACACGCAAGCGCTGGATTTCGTGGCGGTAAAGCTGAACGCGGGGAAAAACACCCTGACACTGGTTGGTCGTGACGGGTTCGGCATCGAACGTGCGCGCCAGCAGATCACAGTTATTGCCCCCGGCAAACCCGCAAAATTCGAGGTGATCTTGCCCGCCACCGCACCTGCATCGCCGACCGATGTGATCCCGGTTTTGGTGCGTGTTCTGGATGCTCGTGGCCTGCTTGTGCCTACCTCGGGCACCATAACGCTAAGCGCAAAGTTGGCTCTGTGGGACGTGACAGACATCCGCGACGGTACCCCCGGCGTGCAGGTCTATCTTGACAACGGCGAGGCGACATTCGGGCTGATCCCGCCACAGGTTGCCGGCACGGACCGTATCACTATCAGCGGTGCCTTTGGTCGCGCCGAAGAAACCATCACCTTCACACCTGATCTGGACCAACGCATCATGGTTGGCGTGATCGAAGGGGCTGTGGCCTTGGGCGGTGCGCAGGGTGAACTGCTGGACGCGGACCGCTTTAGCTCTTTCGAAGATACCACCACCGGTCTGCGCGGCGAAGTGTATCTGAAGGGCGTGATCTCGGGCGATGCGCTGTTAACCTTGCGCTATAGCTCGGACCGCGACACCGAAGATCGCCTGTTCCGCGACATCCGCGGTGATGAATTTTATCCGGTCTATGGCGACAATTCCGAACGCGGCTTTGACGCACAATCCTCCGAAAACCTGTACGTTAAGGTTGAAAAAGGGCGTTCCTACATCCTCTACGGTGACATCGCGATCGAACCCGAGGCCAGCGCGCTCAAGCTTGACGGTATGCGGCGCGTAGTGACCGGTGCCAAGGCACATTGGGAAAACGACAAGGTCGGCGTAACCCTGTTTGGTGCCCGCACCGCCCAAGAGCAGCGCGTGCAGGAATTCGCTGGGCGGGGTGTTTCCGGCCCCTACGATCTGGATCTGGACGGTTATGTTCAAGGCTCCGAACGGGTCGAACTGCTGGTGCGTGATGAAGAAGGTGGTGATGTGATCTCGGCCACCGCACTGCGCCGTGGCAGCGATTACCTGCTTGATTTCTTCGGTAACTCGATCACCTTTGACAATGCCGTGCGCCAGTTCGACGGTCAGGGCAATCCTGTGTCGGTGCGCGTGACCTACGAAGTGGACGTGGAAGGGGCCGACCGCTACTGGCTCTATGGCGGGGAGGTGAACGTCGCGTTGACCGACCGCACAACCGTTGGTGCGCGTATCGTTCATGCGGACGCCGAACGGGGCAATACCGCCCGCGAGCGGCTGCACTCTGCCTATATCCGCCACGAGGGCACGCAGGGTGGCGTATGGGAAGCCGAAGCCGCACGCTCAGAAGATGCAAACGGTATATCGGATACCGCCTACCGCCTGTCCTATGACATCCGCAAGGAAACCGGTCACTTCAACTTTGAAATGGTGCATACAGGGGGAAAAATTTGCCTCGCGCGGTGGTCTGGCGCTGCCCGGAACCACCCGTACACGGCTGAACTACGGTTTTGAAATCGACGGGACCAGCGACTTTGTTCTCGGTGTGGACTATGTACGTGACCGCACCTCTGACATAGAGCGTCTGACTGTCGATGCCGTCTATGCCAAAGAGTTCAGCACAAATCTCAAGGGCTACATCGGGCTGGAGTACCGCCTGGATCACACTGCGACCTCCAAAAAGGCCCATCCCGGTTTGATCCTTGGTGGCCGCTGGACCCCGGCGAACCGCCCCGGCACCGTCATCACCGCAGAGCTGCGTCATCCCTTTGGCGGCTCTGACCGTCCGACGGAGTTGACCTTGGGTATGTACCGCGAGCCCGTTCCCGGCTGGCGTGCCTATAGTGAGGCCGAAATGGCCTTCGGTGACGACACTATGACCACACACGCCAAGCTTGGTTTCTCCTACGACCTGAATGACTGGCTGCGCGGAAGCACGGATTTCGTCAAAGGCTTGGGGTCTTCGGACACCATGTTTACCCAAGCAATGATGGGCAAATGGGCGATGAACGGGAACACGACTTTCAGCTTCGGAATCGAACATTCCCGCAGCATGGAAACCGACGATCACCGTCTAACCAGCGTAGCGCTCGGCGCGAAATGGGGCTCCAGCGCACAAAGCTGGGTGGGGGATGCCGATGCGGACACAACGTTCGAAGACACCGGAAATACCCATTATGCGAGCTTCGGTATCGCAGGTAAGATCACGCCGGACTTCACAATGTTAGGCCGCACCCGCGTCGCCTTGGACAAGCGCGAAGGGCGTGATCACCGCCGCATCCGGTCGCGCGCCGGTATTGCCTATCGCCCGGTCCACGATCCACGTCTTGAAGTGCTGGCATGGTACGAGCACCGCATCGAGCAGCGCGAGACCAAGTCGGTAACCCATATGTGGTCGGTCGATGGAGCGTATGAAATGGATGCCGATCTGCGCTTGAACGCCAAATACGCGGGCCAGTCGCAACGGTTGACGACATCGGGCGGCATCTCTGCCCGGGCTCTGACCCAGTTGCTTCAGGCCGGCTTTAACTACGAATTCGGCAACAACCGGTTCCAGATTGGCATGAACGCCGCGCATCTGTGGGACAATCAAGGCAATACGACCAACGGCATCGGTGCAGAGATCGGCTTTGCCCCGACCAAGGGTGCGCTGATCGCCTTGGGCTATAACCACGCGACGCGCAAGTCCTCCCTGCGCAGCGACCTGTATCAGGAGGGGCTCTACCTTCGGTTCAAACTACTGCTCGACAACTCCCTTTGGGATCGTCTGGACGGCTTTATGGAGGGATAAACGGTAAACACGTATCGTAGACAGGATACAAAAAAGCCCCGGCATTACTGCCGGGGCTTTCTGTATTCAGAACGAGGAGGATGATTACTCTTCGCTGCCTTCTTCTTTTTTGATCTCTTCGCCGGTTTCCTGATCGACAACTTTCATCGACAGGCGCACTTTGCCGCGATCGTCAAAGCCAAGCAGCTTTACTTTCACTTCCTGACCTTCCTTCAGAACATCCGAAGGGTGGTTCAGGCGGCGGTTTTCGATCTGGGATACGTGGACCAGACCGTCGCGCTTGCCAAAGAAGTTCACGAAGGCACCGAAATCAACGATCTTGACCACGGTACCGGTGTAAACCGCACCTTCTTCAGGCTCGGCCACGATGGACCAGATCATGTCGTAGGCTTTCTTGATCGAGTCGCCGTTTGGCGATGCGATCTTGATGATGCCCTCGTCGTTGATGTCGACCTTCGCGCCGGACACTTCAACGATCTCGCGGATCACTTTACCGCCGGACCCGATAACTTCACGGATCTTGTCGGTTGGGATCTGCATCGTTTCAATGCGTGGTGCGTGGACCGAGAATTCGCCCGCGCCGGAAATGGCTTTGTTCATCTCGCCAAGGATGTGAACGCGGCCAGCCTTGGCCTGTGCCAGAGCTTTTTCCATGATCTCGGGCGTGATGCCGGCGATCTTGATGTCCATCTGCAGCGATGTGATGCCCGCTTCGGTACCGGCAACCTTAAAGTCCATATCGCCAAGGTGGTCTTCGTCACCCAGGATGTCGGACAGGATCGCATAGGAGCCGTCTTCTTCGAGGATCAGACCCATAGCAACACCAGCAACCGGTGATTTCAACGGCACGCCTGCGTCCATCATGGACAAGGAGCCACCGCAAACCGACGCCATTGAGCTCGAGCCGTTCGATTCAGTGATCTCGGACACAACGCGGATGGTGTAGGGGAAGTCGGTGGACGCAGGCAGAACCGCCTGCAACGCGCGCCATGCCAACTTGCCGTGACCGATTTCGCGACGACCAGGGCCCGAAACGCGGCCAACTTCACCAACCGAGTAGGGCGGGAAGTTATAGTGCAGCATGAAGTTGGATTTGAAATTGCCGTGCAGCGCATCAATGAACTGTTCGTCGTCACCGGTGCCCAACGTGGTCACAACCAGACCCTGCGTTTCGCCACGTGTAAACAGCGACGACCCGTGGGTACGGGGCAGGATGCCGGTTTCAGCCACGATATCGCGGATCTCGTCGGTCTTGCGACCGTCAATACGCGTACCGGTTTTAACAACGTCACCGCGCAGGATGGACGCTTCGAGGCCTTTCAACGCGGAACCAAGGTTCGCATCGTCTTTTTGCTCGTCGGTCAGGGCTGCTTTGATTGTCTCGCGTGCGGCGGCAACCGCGGCTGTGCGCTCTTGCTTGTCTGCGATTGCAAACGCGGCGCGCATAGCGTCCTCGCCAGCGGATTTGACAGCTGCGGACAGGTCCGAATAGTCAACCGGCTGGAAATCAAACGGCTCTTTCGCGGTGTCTTCGGCCAGATCGATGATCAGGTCGATGACCGGCTGGATCTGCTCGTGCGCGAATTTCACCGCACCTAGCATTTCTTCTTCCGACAGCTCGTAGGCTTCGGATTCAACCATCATCACCGCGTCTTTGGTGCCAGCGACAACCAGATCAAGACGTTGATCAGGATTCAGGCGCAGGTCCTGCATGTCGTCAACAGTTGGGTTCAGAACGTAATCGCCACCTTCAAAACCAACGCGGCAGGCAGCAATCGGACCACGGAACGGCGCGCCGGAAATGGTCAGCGCGGCCGAGGCGGCGATCATCGCGACCATATCGGGATCGTTAACCAGGTCGTGCGACAGAACGGTACACATCACCAGAACTTCGTTTTTGAAGCCGGGAACGAACAGCGGGCGGATCGGACGGTCGATCAAACGGGCTGTCAGGGTTTCTTTCTCGGTGGGGCGGGCCTCACGCTTGAAGAAGCCACCCGGCACTTTACCGGCGGCATAGTATTTCTCTTGGTAGTGTACGGTCAGCGGAAAGAAGTCCTGACCGGGTTTTTGCTGGCGTGCAAAGGTGACGTTCGCCATGACGCTGGTTTCGCCCAGTGTCGCGATCACCGAACCGTCTGCTTGACGGGCCACTTTGCCAGTTTCCAGTGTCAGCGTTTCTTCGCCCCACTGCATGGATTTTTTCGTTACATTAAACATCTACGTTTCCTGTTTCGGCCCGGATCGGGCCATTTGCGTAGAGGGCATATTCCCCCTGACTCCGGTATCTTCTTTGTCGGGCGCTGGAGTCCGGGCGCCGGCTTTCAGATTGTGCGGCCATACAGCAGTTTCGATGCGATGGGAAGGGAAGCGTTGACCCCTGCACGCGGCCCTGCTGGCCACAGCGGGCAAGCCGCAGCAGAGTGGCGAGGGGATCAGCCTGGCAAGGGCTTGAACATCTTGTAGTTTTGCAAGGTGACCCCGCCTTTGGTGACGATATTGGGGGTCTCGACGGTCCAGCCCATGCGCGTGAAAAACGGCTTTGCCATTTCGCTGGCAAAGGTCCGAAGACGTCGCGCGCCGAATGTGCGGGCACGGTCTTCGATGGCAAAATACACAGTGCGCCCCACGCCCGTGCCCATATGATCGGGATGCACAAAGGCCAGATCGATCAGCCCCTCGCGGTCAAGGGTCATGAACCCTGCCATACGGTTGTCTATCAAGGCCACGATACCCGAGACGTTGTCAAACCGCCCTCGCCATGTGGCGGGTGCAGGCGCTTTCCCGGCCCACGCGATGCGTTGTTCGACCGAATACACATCCGCCGTGCCCTGATGCACCGCAGCAAAGAAAAGCAGCGCGGCGGCGTCGGTATCTTGCGGGGTGAGGTCGCGCAGGTTGATTGGCATGGGCCCTCCTTTTGGCAAACATCACTAAAGCACAGAGGTAAACGAAAAAACCGCCCCCTGTTGCCAGGGAGCGGTTTTCATCGTTGTGGCGGTGCAGCGCGGGTTAGCGGCGCAGGCCCAAACGTTTGATCAGGTCCTGATAACGCGCGTCATCTTTACCTTTGACATAGTCCAGCAGCTTGCGGCGTGTCGCAACCATTTTCAAAAGGCCACGGCGACCGTGGTTGTCTTTCTTGTGGGTTTTGAAGTGCTCGGTCAGCGTTGCGATGCGCGAGGACAGAATGGCAACCTGTACTTCGGGCGAACCGGTGTCGCCTTCTGTGGTGCCGAATTCTTTCATGACGCGTGCTTTTTCTTCTGGCGTAATCGACATCGGGGTCTCCTTTTCGAAAGGTTAAAGTGATGGCACAGGCCGGGATGTCGTCCAGCGCAGGCCCATGGAGTATCCCCCCGCTGACAGGAATCAACGGGCGATGGGGGCGTATAGGAAAGTTTCGCCCTCTTGGCAAAGGATTATTGTCCGGTCGAAGTGTACCCCGCATTGAGGAGGCGCGGGCAGGGGCGCGCAGTCATAGTTTTCATCCGCGCGTGAGAGTGTCCGATCTTCTGTGTAACTGCGATCTGGTCCATGCTTCCTGAGAGGAGCAAGGACGATGACCATATCCGAGGAACTGCTGGACGAACTACTGAAGGGCTGCGAGCGGCCTGAAGACCTGCTTGGCGATGCCGGTCTAATGAAAGAGCTCAAGATCAAGCTGATGGAGCGAATGCTCGGTGCTGAGTTGACGTCACATTTGGGCTATGAAGACGGCAAGGATGCCCCGCCTGATCAGACCAACCGTCGCAACGGGTCATCCGCCAAGAGATTGAAGGGGCAAGACGGCGAACTGCCTATCGCTGTGCCACGGGACCGGGACGGTAGCTTCGAACCTGAACTGGTGAAGAAGGGTCAGACCCGCATTGATGGGATGGATGACAAGATCATTGGCCTCTACGCAGCCGGTCTGACGGTCCGCGATATCCGTGCTCATCTTGAGGACGTCTATGGCCTGCAAGTTTCGCCAGACTTGATCAGCCGCGTGACCGATGCGGTGCTGGATGAGGTTCGGGAATGGCAGTCCCGGGCGCTGGACCGGATGTATCCCATCGTCATTTTTGACGCTCTACGGGTCAAAATCCGTGACGCCGATAGCCGCATGGTCAAGAACAAAGCCGTCTACGTGGCCCTTGGCGTCAGCAAGGATGGCGTGCGCGAGGTTCTCGGTCTTTGGATCGCTGACAACGAGGGCGCCAAATTTTGGCTCTCCGTGATGACAGAGCTTAAGAACCGTGGGCTGCAAGACATCCTGATTGCGGTCGTAGACGGTCTCAAGGGCTTCCCTGATGCCATCACAGCAGCCTTTCCGGACGCGACCGTGCAAACGTGCATTGTCCATCTCGTGCGCCACTCGTTGAACTTCTGTGCCTGGAAAGATCGCAAGGAAGTGGCCGCTGATCTACGGCGGATTTACAGCGCCCCTACAGCCGATCAAGCTGGTTTGGAGTTGGATGCCTTCGAGGAAAAATGGGCCGGAAAATATGCCTCCATCGCACCGGCCTGGCGCAGGGCTTGGCAGGAAGTGATCCCGTTCTTTGCTTTTGATCCCGCCATCCGAAAGATCATCTACACCACCAACGCAATTGAAAGCTTGAACCGTGTAATCCGCAAATCGATTAAGACGCGGGGATCGTTCCCGACCGAAGGCGCAGCCACGAAGCTGATCTACTTGGCGATCCGCAAGTTTGAGAAAGGCGGCCGAAATGTTCGAGAATGGTTTGCGGCCCGCAATCATTTCGCCATAATGTTTGAGGATCGCTTCAATGCGTGACTGTATCTAAAACCCGCATGGGCCAGACCAGATACACAAAGTTCATGACACTCCCCCGCGCGTCAGCCCCGCAGCCAAGGCCGAGCTGAGCGGAATAAGCGACAGATCGGCAGGCATCAGAAGCTGATCCGACTGCACCATCGCCACGACCGTCCCGTCCATCGAAATCAGGTGAGAGTGGCTATCGTCCGGGTCCGGTTCTACCGACACATTTGGCGCTATTGCGGTTGCATCGCTGTCGTCCCAGACCAGCAACAGGCTGTCATCTACGATGTCGAAAGCACGAATGTCGACGATGCCGTCGGGGCTGACCCAATCACCGAGGATCACGTCATCGCGCCCGTCACCCGGGGTCACCGTGTCGTTGGATCCAGCAAGGATCACATCATCACCCCCACCGCCATTCAGATAATCACCTTCGTCGGTATCGCTGATGCGCGCGTCTTGGGGGTCTTGGTCAACGATACCGTTGATCGTATCGTTCCCCCACCCGCCAAACAGCGCATCGCCGCCGCGCCCACCTGTCAGCACATCGTCCCCAAGCCCGCCCATCAGAGCGTCGGCACCACTGTTGCCATACAGCCAGTCCTGCCCGGCAGAGCCATTCAGCGTATCTTGGCCCGCCCCACCTTGCAGTACATCATCATCATTGTGGCCGGTAAGCCTATCTGCCGCTTCGGCACCTGCTAGCACATCGTCGCCGTCATTGCCGTGCAGGTCATCATCCCCCGAACCGCCGATCAATGTGTCGTCGCCGTTGTCCCCAAAGAGAGTGTCATCGCCGCCCGCTGCCTGCACAAGATCGTCGCCGTCATAGGCCGCGACATGATCGTTGCCGGCAGATCCGGTGATCAAGTCGCCCTCAGGTGTGCCAGAGATGAGTTGGACCGTGGAGGTATCTTCATCGAGATCGGAGTCTTCTTCTTCCTCCTCCTCGACACTGATGTCGATAAAGGCGGCGGCCCCGACGGTGATCAGCCCCATTAACCCTGCAAGAAATAGCATCTGAAAATCCGCCTCTAATGCCCGCAAAATAGCAGGCGTACTCATGAAGAAACCCCGGTTCCCAAGGGTCGCATCAAAAGCATAGACGTAAAAAAGTTAAGTCGACGCTAAGACTTCCACACAATCGGCACCTGAGTATAGCGGATGTACAAAGGATGCTTCGGGTGCCCGTCCTTTGACAGGCCCAGATGGTACACCGGCCTGTCGCTGCCCAAAAGCAGATCTTGCACCTCAGGCCCGCGCCCAAGGTGTGCCCCGTGGGTGCCCCAAGCTGCAATGACCTGTTCGGCCCACAGGATGCTTTCTTTTAATATTAGGTCGTTATCCGGTCCAATGGGGGCTTGAGCCTGGCGCATCAGCTTTGGGCTGGTCTCGCGCCAAGCAAAAATATTGGTGACGCGAAAGCCCCCGAACCCCAAGGCGCGGGCGCGTCGCTCGCAACGCTCGACCGTAGGATCATTCTCAATTTCTGTCGCTTTTGACGGATTTAGCATCACAAACAGCACCCGCCCCGCATCGGGATTCCACACGCGGGTCAGGCTGTAGCGGTATTTTTCGCAATCCGAGTAGACAGCCGTCGAGGGTGCATCACCCTTGGTATGGCTGCGTGTGATCACGCAAGGGTCGGCTGATTGAACACGCGGGACGGATGAAGCTCTCCGGCTTTAAACCGCCCAACGGCAATCGCGCGGCCCTCGAACGATGCCCAAACCTCATCGCCGTATTCGACGTTGTGGGCGATCACCATGCCGGGGTTCCCGTTGCGCAGACGTGTGGCCCCCTCAGCGGTGGCCTTGACCTCGGGCAGATCCTGAAGCCCCTGTTCCAGCGGCAACAGATGTGCATCCAAGGCGTCAGTGCGGGCAATTTCTTCGATTTGCGCCAGGGTCAGCCCCTCGGACGCTTCAAACGGGCCAGACCAGATGCGACGCAAGTCGCGCACGTGCCCCAGACATCCCAAGGCCTGCCCCAGATCGCGCGCGATCGAACGGACATAGCCGCCTTTGCCGCACACCATCTCAAGCGTCACGTGATCAGCGTCGGGACGGTCCACCAGCAACAGCTGTTCGACAAAAAGCGGGCGGGCTGCCAGTTCCATGGTTTCGCCTTCGCGCGCCAGCTTATAGGCCCGCTGGCCGTCGATCTTGACGGCGGAAAACTGCGGCGGCACCTGCTGGATATCACCGATAAACTTGCCCAAAGCGTCCTTGATGGCATCGTCGTCAGGGCGCAGATCAGAGGTCGCGATCACTTCGCCCTCGGCGTCATCGGTATTCGTCGCAATGCCTAGACGCACTGTGAACTCATAGGCTTTCAGCGCATCCGTGATGAAAGGTACGGTCTTCGTTGCCTCGCCAAGCGCGATCGCCAGAACGCCGGTCGCCTCGGGGTCGAGCGTCCCCGCATGGCCCGCTTTGTTTGCGTTCAACGCCCAACGGACCTTGTTCACCACGGTGGTAGAGGTCGGTCCGGCAGGCTTGTCCACCACCAACCACCCCGAAATATCCCGTCCCTTGCGCCTGCGACCCATATCAAATGCCCTTAATTGATTTACCGGCCTCCTATCAAAGGTCCGGCGAGATTGCCCAGAGACTCTGGCTTCCAAATGGTGAAAAATCCTCGCCGAAGGCAAGAAAACTTTTATGCGCTACGATGCGTCCGGTTTCACGACGCCGATAATGGGCCCAAGCGGGCTGAAACCTAGATCATTGCGTCCCAGATCGGGGGCCCGCAGTCTCGAGATATTGCCATCGAAATACAGGGCATTCGGCAGTTTCAAATGATCGCGAAACAGCAGCGCAAAGTCGTAGAAATTCACCGTCTCGTTAGAAATGGCAAAGACCGCTTGTTTGCCATCGGCGCTGGTGCCAACCCCGTTACGAATATAGCGCGACGTGCCATCTTTCAGAAAACGCGGGTGCAGCTTGCCGTCGATCACCAGCATGGGCCCTGACTGGGTGGCGCTGCGGCAATCGGGGGCCTTTCGCACAAAAGCTTTTGTCTCGATCACATCGGCGCGACCATCGCGCAGACACAGCACACCATTGGGCAGCAAACCAAAATTGCCGGGGCCGTCGCTGCTGATGACCTTTTGATGCTCTTTGCCGTTCTCAAGGTAATACCCCACCGGCGCACGGTCATCGTGATACATGCCAGCGTTCATCGCAAAGCCCAATTGTTGGCCCTGCTTTTTCAACGCGGTGTTGAGAGTGTTAAAATACCCGTGCGGTTTGCCCTCGGGGTCATACAGGAACAGCTCAAGCCGGTCCTGCGTCAGGTCGACGTCACATATAGTATAGCCGGTGCCGTTAAAGGTCAGCGTTTGACATGTTTCCGCATGGACGGGCGCAGCGGCCCAGCCCATGAAACCAAGCGCTGCCCAGAACCGTTTCACGTGTCATCCGATCCGCTGTCCGGGGCGTCGGCGTCGCGGCGCACCACGTCCTGCGCAAGCATCCGGCGCGTTTCATCCATCCGGTCGAACGTCTCGTCCAGCTGGAACCGCAAGTCGGGCGCAAATTTCAACGCCAGCTTTTTGGACATCATGCGACGCAGTTCGCCTTTGTTGCGGGCCAACAGCTTGAGCACGTCCTCCTGCCCGTCACCGCCCAGAGGCAGCACATAGGCCGTCGCGATCTTTAGATCGGGAGAGGCGCGCACTTCGCCTACGGTGATCGACATCCGGTTCAGCTCGGGATCGTGGACATCGCCACGCGCCAAAACATCCGATAAGGCGCGACGAATGGTTTCGCCTACGCGAAGCTGCCGTTGCGACGGGCCTGAGCCCTCATGAAACTTGTTCTTTGCCATGCGCTTCATCTAAGGGTTCGTTGAGGTTTTGCCAAGCAGATCACCACGCGCTAAACCAAAGCCGAATAAGGAGCATACCATGAGCGATACACCCGGCATAGTGATTACAGGGGCTTCGGGCCGTATGGGCCAGATGTTGATCGGGCAGGTTTCAGCCAGCGACCGGGTGCATCTTGCAGGCGCGGTTGAAAGGGCAGGGCATGCGTGGGTCGGTCAGGACATCGGTGTGGCCATGGGCGGCGCAGCAATCGGCGTGTTCGTCACCGATGATCCCGCAGCGGCGATGAAAGACGCGCAGGCGGTTATTGATTTCACCGCACCCGAAGCGACCCTCGCCTTTGCGAAAGTCGCTGCGGCAGCTGGTGTGGTCCATGTCATAGGCACTACGGGGATGTCCGATGCGCAGATCACCGGTCTGGATGCACCTTCGAAACAGACAGTTATCGTGCGCGCTGGTAACATGAGCTTGGGCGTCAACCTGTTGACCCAGTTGACCAAACGGGTCGCGGCCGCGCTGGACGCAGATTTTGATATCGAGGTGATCGAGGCGCATCACAATCAGAAAGTCGACGCGCCTTCGGGTACGGCGTTGATGCTCGGCGAGGCAGCCGCCGAAGGGCGCGGTGTTGCACTGGCCGATGTCTCTGATCGCGGGCGCGATGGTATCACCGGTGCACGTAAGCGCGGCGATATCGGTTTTACGGCGATCCGTGGCGGTGACATTGTCGGTGAGCATGACGTGATGTTTGCTGCCGCAGGGGAGCGAATCATCTTGCGGCACATCGCCTCTGATCGCGCTGTTTTTGCGCGCGGTGCCATCAAAGCCGCACTTTGGGGGCAGGGAAAACCTGCCGGCGCGTATGATATGCTTGACGTTTTAGGGCTGAATGACTGAACGCCGACGCCGCCCTATCCTTTAACTGCGGTGAAACTATCTTAACCTTTGTCCCGTATGTTCGTGTGAACAATCTGGTCGGAGGGTGTGATGAGAAAACTGACATTACTGACGTGCGCGGCGTTTATGGCGCTGATCGGCCCCGCGTGGGCCGAGTATCAGAAACTAGACAGTCAACGCGACTTTGTCTCGGTGGTCGAGGGTAAGACGCTAACCCGCCCGCTGGTCGAATTGCGGGTTTCTGAAAGCGGCGGTATTTCGGGCACCGGTGCCGTTTGGGACGTGTCAGGGAAATGGGTTTGGAAGGGCGGATATTTCTGCCGCAGTCTAACTTGGGGCGATGATGACCTTGGCTATAATTGTCAGGAAGTCGCTGTAAATGGTGGAAAAATCCGTTTCACATCGGACAAGGGTACAGGTCAGTCGGCGATATTCTCGTTGCGGTGATCCGTTGGTTTCTCGGCAGTTTACGCTGCGCTTGACCCTGTACACTATCCAATTTCCTGATGCGCGACGACTTTAGAAATCGACCGCGATCCCCTTCTTTTCCCAATCGCCATAGCGGACCGGTTCTGGCCCGTCGCGACCCCCAAGTTCTGTCGGAAGGTCCAACGCTTGTGCTGCCTTCCGGCGTTCTGCGGCCTCCGCCAACGCGCGTTGCGCGGCGGCGGGAAGCTCTTGGTTTACCATAGGCATCGGATCGGGCGTGGGTTGCGGTGGAATATCCGGCCCGGGCTCCGGCATGGGGGTCGGATCATGGGGTGGGCTTGGCATGGGTCGTTTGACGGCTTCGGTCATTCTCTCATCCTCTTGAGGCCACTGTCACCTTGATATACGCCGGAACCAAGCCCAGACAACCCGGGCACCCTAAAGAAGAAAGCGTATCGCATGTCAGACACCGGCGTTCAGGCCCGCAGAAGTGCGGTGTACCTTTTGGATATGATCCTGGGGGAAGAACGTTTGATGTCAGAGCTTCTTGCGGCGGGTGTGCTGGACAAGCTGCCCCCCGATGATCGTGCGCGGGCACAACGTCTGGCCACTGATACCTTGCGTGGGATGGAAAGGGCGGATCGCCTGCTTCAGAAACACCTCTCGAAATATCCGCCGCTGACCGTGCGCAATGCGTTGCGAGTCGGCACGGTCGAGCTTTGTCAGGGCGGTGCGGCGCATGGCGTGGTGAATGCGATGGTTGAACTGGTCGCGACGCATAAAAAACTGGGTCACCTCAAAGGGCTGACTAACGCAGTGCTGCGCAAGATTGCCGCCGAAGGGTCTGAAGCTTGGGCGGCCTTGCGCTCTCCACGGTTGCCCAAGTGGCTACGTGGTCCGCTTACCGAGGCGTGGGGCCCCGAGGCAATAACCGGCATCGAAGCCGCGCATTTCGCAGGTGCACCGCTTGATTTGACCGCCAAACGCGACCCCGCAGCACTGGCAGAGGCCGTGGGCGGTGTCGTTCTGCCAACGGGTTCGGTGCGCGTTGTGGATGCAGGGCAGGTGACAACCATGCCCGGTTTCGCCGAAGGTGATTGGTGGGTTCAGGATGCGGCTGCCGCGTTGCCGGTCAAAATCCTTGCGCCGCAAAAGGGCGAGGCCGTTCTGGATCTTTGCGCCGCGCCGGGCGGTAAGACCATGCAGCTTGCTGCTGCGGGTGCACAGGTCACGGCCGTCGACAGCTCGAAACAGCGGATGCAGCGGGTCAAAGAAAACCTCGCGCGGGTACACCTGCCGGCCAAATCGGTTGTCGTTGATGCGCGGCGATTCGAGGGAATGTTCGATGCGATTTTGCTGGATGCGCCCTGCTCTGCGACGGGAACGATCCGTCGGCACCCTGATCTGCCCCATGCCAAGGATGGTTCGGAATTCGGCGACCTGATCGAACTGCAGTCGGAATTGATCGACCATGCTTGGTCGCTGCTAAACCCTGGCGGCCGCTTGGTTTTCTGTACTTGCTCGCTGCTGCCCGACGAGGGCGAGGTGCAGGTCGACGAAGCGTTGGAACGTCACGCTGACATGCGTGTGGACCCCGATGCCTTGGCCGTGGCCGGCGTAGAGTCGGCATGGACCACAGAAGAGGGCGGGCTGCGCTTGCGTCCAGATTACTGGCCTGATTTGGGTGGTATGGACGGGTTCTACATCGTCTGCCTGCGCAAGGACGCTTAAACATCCCCAATGCGCGGGCGGATTTTCGTCGCCCGAGAAACGGCCTGTCAAAATGCGGTGACTCAGGTGGCAACAGCGGCTAACATCCGCGAAACGCCAGCAGAGCGTACAAGGGCAGCCGCATGACAAGTACCAGCTTCAATGCGCGAAAAACGCGTTTTTTAAATCAGTGGCACGCCCGTGCCGCGACCAAGACGCGTACCAAAGCCACGGGATTCGTTTCCTCGCCCGAACCCCGCACGATAGGGTCATTTGCACGCGGGCGGCAGTTGATTGCGGGCAACCTTTTGTTTTCAGGCAGCCTGATCGAAGCACCGGACGCCTCGAGCCTCTGGGAAGTCGCCACGCCGGATCAGGATTTTGCCCGTGATCTGCACGGCTTTGCCTGGATGGATGATCTGGCTGCGGTCGGCGATGCGCGCGCGCGTGCCACCGCACAGCGTTGGCTTTGGGGCTGGATCGACCATTACGGCAAGGGCCGTGGCATCGGCTGGACCGCTGATCTGACCGGCCGGCGGCTGATCCGCTGGATCAATCACGCGCTGTTTGTGCTGCGCGGCACCTCGCAAAATGAAAGCGATATCTTCTATCGCTCGCTGGTCGAACAAACTGATTTCCTGTCGCGCCGTTGGCATGCTGCAGCCCCCGGATTGCCGCGGTTCGAAGCGTTGACAGGGTTGATCTACGCCGGTCTTTCGCTTGAAGGGCAAGAGGCGCGCGCCGATCCTGCGATCAAGGCGTTGGCCCGCGAGTGCGAGGCGCAAATCGACGCGCAAGGTGGGTTGCCCACCCGTAACCCCGAAGAGCTATTGCACGCTTTCACCCTTCTGACATGGGCCGCCGCCGCGCTTAGCGATGCAGGGCGCGGCACGCCGGCTGCGCATATGGAAGCGATCGAACGCATCGCCCCAACGTTGCGGACGTTGCGCCATGCTGACGGTGGCTTGGCGCGGTTTCATGGCGGCGGTCGCGGAGCCGAGGGATGGCTTGATCATGCTTTGGCAACGGCCAAGATCAAGACACGGCAGCCGGACGGGTTGTCGATGGGCTATGCGCGTTTGTCAGCAGGGCGCACCAGCGTGATTGTTGACGCCAGCCCGCCTCCGGGTGGGGCGGCATCGTTCAATGCGCATGCCTCTACGCTTGCGTTTGAACTGACCAGCGGGCGCCGTCCCTTGGTCGTGAACTGCGGCCCGGGTGATTCATTTGGTGCCGATTGGCGCCGGGCGGGGCGCGCGACGCCGTCGCATTCGGGCTTGTCGCTAGGGGGGTATTCCAGCGCGCGTCTGGCAGAGCCGGACCGGTACACAGGGGCGGAGGCCCTTATTGAATGCCCGACTTATGTGCCCGTCGAAATTGGGTCGGTCGGGGATGGTACGCAGTTTCAGGGCGGGCATAATGGGTATGTCGCGGGCTTTGGTCTGACCCATGCGCGCAGTCTTGAACTGGCCCATGACGGTCGCGGTCTTGCGGGCGAGGATATGCTGCTGGCCATAGAGGAAGCCGAAAAGCGCGCCTTTGACCGCGAAATGGACGCGGTGAAACTGGGCGGTATCCCGTTCGAGATTCGTTTTCACCTACACCCCGATGTGGATGCCACTGTTGATCTGGGCGGGGCGGCGATCTCTATGGCGCAGAAAAGCGGCGAAATCTGGGTCTTCCGCCACGACGGGACCCATAAACTGTCTTTGGAACCAAGCGTTTACCTAGAGCGCAACCGCCTTAAACCCCGTGCGTCCGTGCAGATTCTACTCAGCGGGCGGGTCGTTGACTATGCCAGCAGGGTCAGGTGGTCCTTGTCCAAAGCGCAGGAAACTGCGATTGGCGTGCGTGATTTATCGCTCGACGATCCATATGATGACCAAGATTGACCAAAGGAACCTCCCTGATGCCTGATCTCTACCCCGTCTCCCGCGCGCTTCTTTCCGTATCTGACAAGACCGGTCTGGTCGAGCTGGGGCAGGCGCTCGCGGCGCATGGGGTCGAATTGCTGAGCACCGGCGGCACCGCCAAGGCGCTGCGCGATGCAGGTCTGACGGTGAAAGATGTGTCCGAGGTCACCGGCTTCCCCGAGATGATGGACGGACGGGTGAAAACTCTGCACCCCGTTGTGCATGGCGGGTTGCTGGCGTTGCGGGATAATGACGAACATGTCGCGGCGATGGGTAAGCACGACATTGGCGCGATCGATCTGGTTGTGGTGAACCTGTACCCCTTCGAAGAAACCGTCGCCAAGGGTGCGGAATACGCCGAGGTGATCGAGAATATCGATATCGGTGGGCCTGCGATGATCCGCTCGGCGGCCAAGAACCACGGTTTTGTGAATGTGATCGTCGATGTCGAAGATTACACGACAGTGATCAACGAGCTTTCCGAGAATAACGGCCAGACTACCTATGCGTTACGTCAGCGTTTGGCGCAGACGGCATATGCCCGCACGGCGGCGTATGACACGGCGGTCAGCACATGGATGGCCGCGCAAGTCGGGGGCACCCCGCGTCGTCGTACCGTGGGCGGCACGCTGGCACAGACCCTTCGCTATGGTGAAAACCCCCACCAGCAAGCGGCGTTCTACACCGATGGGTCGGCCCGTCCGGGCGTCGCCACAGCCACCCAGCATCAGGGTAAAGAGCTGTCGTATAACAACATCAACGACACCGATGCAGCCTTTGAACTGGTCAGCGAATTCGATCCGGCCAAAGGGCCTGCCTGTGCGATCATCAAGCATGCTAACCCCTGCGGCGTGGCACAAGGCACGTCGATGGTCGATGCCTATACCCGCGCGTTTGACTGTGACCGCACCAGCGCTTTTGGCGGGATTATCGCCTTGAACCAGACGCTTGACGCAGAAACCGCCGATGCAATCAGCGCGATTTTTACGGAGGTCGTGATCGCCCCGAACGCCACACCCGAAGCGATGGAGATTTTCGGAAAGAAAAAGAATCTACGCTTGCTGACCACCAACGGTCTGGCCAATCCGGCACAGGCAGCGCTGTCGTTCCGTCAGGTGTCGGGGGGCTATCTGGTGCAAGACAAAGACGTCGGTCGCATTACTATGGATGACCTGAAGGTCGTGACAAAGCGTCAGCCGTCCGACCAAGAGCTGTCGGATCTGATGTTCGCTTGGACTGTCGCGAAGCACGTGAAATCCAACGCAATCATTTACGTTAAAGATGGCGCGACCGTGGGCGTCGGTGCCGGCCAGATGAGCCGGGTCGACAGCACACGTATCGCCGCACGCAAGGCACAGGACATGGCCGAAGCCATGGGCTTGCCCGCACCGCTGACGCAGGGCTCTGTCGTCGCTTCCGATGCGTTCTTCCCCTTTGCTGACGGGTTGATCACTGCCGCAGAAGCAGGGGCGACAGCGCTTATCCAGCCCGGTGGGTCGATGCGGGACGACGAAGTGATCGCAGCAGCGGACGAGGCCGGGCTTGCCATGGTCTTTACCGGCATGCGCCACTTCCGCCACTAATCACGGAAAGCGGTCGATATGCGTATTATTTTCTGGGCCGGTTTCGCGGCGTTTTTGGCGGATCAACTGAGCAAGTACATTGTTGTGCACGCGATGGAGCTCAGCCGCATCCGGTCTATCGACGTATTGCCGCCGCTGATCAACTTTCGCTACGGCGAGAACCGCGGGATCAACTTTGGCCTTTTCGGTGACGGGTCCGACGCAAGTCGTTGGATCCTCATCGGGCTGGCCTGCGCCATCTGCGTGGGTGTGGTGGTCTGGGCCAGTCGCCAAACCATGAGCCTTTGGGCCAATATCAGCGCAGGCATGCTGATCGGTGGCGCACTGGCGAATGTCGTTGACCGGTTGATCTATGGCTATGTACTTGATTTCTTGAACATGTCTTGCTGTGGTATCAATAATCCTTTCGTCTTTAACATCGCGGATATCTTCATTTTCGCGGGCGCGTTGGGGCTGATTTATTTCACGGGCGACCCCAAGAAACCGGCAAAAGCCACACCGAAAAAGGCCCCGAAAAAAGGCCAGTGACAATTACCGCGTGACTGCGATATTGGTACAAAGACCTTAACAAGTCCTTAAGGAGATCCGTCATGCGCTTTGTCGCCGCTCTTGTCTTGCTACCGCTTGCCCTTGGGGCCTGCGGCAACACTGGCCTGCGGGACATTCGCAGCTCTGCGAAAGGGCCTGACGAATTCATGATCCAGCCCGCCAAGTCGCTGCAGCAGCCTGATAGCTATACCACGCTGCCCGTGCCAACACCGGGGCAGGCGAACCTGACCGATCGTAATGCGGTTGCCGAAGGGGTCTTGGCCTTTGGCGGCACGCCGCAAAGCAACGCCGAGGGCATTCCGGCGTCCGACGCGGCGCTGGTACAACAGGCCAGCCGCATGGGTGTAACCAACAATATCCGTCAGGAACTGGCCGAAACCGACGCCGCCTTCCGCAAACGCAAGGCGCGGTTCACGCAGATCAAGATCGTACCGACAGATCGCTACGACCAAGCCTATAAACGTCAGATCCTTGACGCCCCCCGCGAGGCCGCGCGTTGGCGTCGTGCCGGTGCGCGCACACCCTCTGCGCCTCCGGCAGAGTGACGCTGGCTGAATTACAATTCTGTTAGGTCCCTTGATCGCCCCGCGAGGTGGCGTAAGTAAGAGGTCTTAGGACCCTGCTCAAAGGACCGACCATGATCAGATTACCGGCCCTCGGGGCTTTAGTCGCGCTTGCCTTGCCCACCTCAGCGGCGCTGGCGCGAGACAACGAAGACGTCACCCATTTCACGCTGAATAACGGGATGGAGGTCGTGGTCGTCGAAGACCACCGTGCCCCGTCCGTGCAGCAGATGGTGTGGTACCGTGCTGGTTCCGCGGATGAACCCAAAGGGTCTTCCGGCGTGGCGCACTTTCTCGAACATCTGTTGTTCAAGGCCACCGATAAGATGGAAGCCGGTGAATTTTCCGCCACGGTTGCCAAGAATGGTGGGCGCGATAACGCCTTCACCAGCTATGATTATACCGCCTATTTCCAGCGGGTTGCCGCGGATCGGCTCGAGTTGATGATGCAAATGGAATCGGACCGGATGAAAAATATCCGCCTGACGCCGGAAAACATCGCGACCGAACGCGACGTGATCATCGAAGAACGCAACCAACGCACCGAGAATGACCCGAGCGCGCTATTCCGCGAGCAGTTGAACGCGGCGCAATACCTCAACCACCGCTACGGCACGCCGGTCATCGGCTGGATGCACGAAATGCGCGAGCTGGACCTGCAGGACGCGCTAGATTTCTATAAGCTCTACTATTCGCCCAACAATGCTATTCTCGTCGTCTCTGGCGATGTGGAACCTGACAATGTGCGACAGTTGGCTGAGCAAAATTACGGTGAAATCCCCGCCAATCCCGAACTGCCTGAACGTTTGCGCACCCAAGAACCGCCCCAAACCGCTGAACGCCGTCTGACTTTTCGCGATGACCGCGTCGCGCAGGAATACGTGAGCCGTTCGTATCTTGCCCAGGAGCGTGACCCCGGTGATCAGAAAACCGCAGCAGCGCTCACGATATTGGCGGAGCTTCTGGGCGGCGGCACGACGTCCTATTTCGCCGAAAAGCTGCAGTTCGATACGTCAATTGCAACCTATTCTGCGGCGTTCTACAGCGGCCAATCGTTGGATGATACGACCTTTAACATTGTCGTGGTCCCGCAGCCCGGCGTCTCCCTACAGGACGCCGAAGATGCGATGGACGCGGCTGTTGCCGGTTTCATGAAAGACGGTGTGGATGCCGAACAGCTTGAACGGATCAAGCAACAGGTCCGCGCCGAACAAATCTATGCGCGCGACAATGCCGATAGCGTCGCCAATCGCTATGGCAGCGCCTTGGCGATCGGGCTGAGCGTGCAAGACGTACAAGACTGGCCGGATGTGCTCGAGGCCGTGACAGCCGATGACATCATGCAAGCCGCCAAGGATGTGTTTAACCGCGAGGCTTCTGTCACAGGGTGGCTGATGCGCGAAGAGGTGACAGAATGAGACTGTTTTACGCTGTAGTTCTGACGATTTTAGCCGCTCTGCCCGCCCGCGCCGAGGTGGATATCCAAGAGGTCACATCCCCCGGTGGCATCACCGCTTGGCTGGTAGAGAAACATTCGATCCCCTTCGTGGCGCTTGACCTGCGGTTTCGCGGGGGCGCGTCGCTGGATGCGCCCGAAAAACGCGGTGCTACCAACCTGATGACCGGCCTGCTTGAAGAAGGGGCTGGTGACATGGACGCGCGCGATTTCGCCCGTGCCGCCGAAGGTCTCGCGAGCAGTTTCCGGTTCAGTGTGGATGATGACGCATTGGCAATCTCAACGCGCTTTCTGACCGAAAATCAGGATGCTTCCATTGCGCTGCTGAAACAGGCGGTGCAGTTCCCCCGGTTTGATCCCGACGCAATTGAACGCGTGCGCGGTCAGGTTTTGTCCGGTATCCGGTCCAGCGCCAAAGACCCCAATGATATCGCGCGCAAGAAGATGGATGAACTGCTCTATGGCGATCATCCCTACGGCTCGCCCCTGAGCGGGACGAAAGATACCGTGACCGCCCTGACCCGTGACGACCTGATCGCGGCGCACAAGGCGGTTCTGGCCCGCGACCGCATCTTCATTGGCGCGGTGGGGGATATTACGCCCGAAGCGCTTGGCCTGATGCTGGACGACCTGCTGGGAGATCTACCTAAGACCGGCGCGCCGCTGCCCCCTCGTGCCGAGGTGACCATCCCCTCGGGCACGACGGTCGTGGATTTCCCGACGCCGCAATCGGTCGCGCTCTTTGCGCAGAACGGTATCTCGCAGAAAGACGACGATTTCTTTACTGCGACGGTACTGAACCAGGTTTTGGGCGGCGGGTCATTTGAAAGTCGTCTCATGACCGAAGTCCGCGAGAAGCGCGGGCTGACCTATGGCGTGTATTCCTCTCTGGTTCCTATGGATCTGGCAGAGACGATCCAAGGCTCCGTCAGCTCGGCCAACGATCGGATCGGGCAGGCGATGGACGTAATCAAGGAGGAATGGACCAAGGCCGCAGCCGACGGTGTGACCCAGCAAGAGCTGGAGGATGCCAAGACCTATATCACAGGTTCCTACCCGCTGCGCTTTGATGGCAACCAGACCATCGCCAGTATCCTTGTGGGGATGCAAATGATCGACCTGCCCATCGACTATATCGCCACCCGCAACGCCAAGGTCGAAGCCGTGACCCTGGATGATGTGAAGCGCGTTGCAGATGAGTTGCTTGATCCCGAAGGACTGGCCTTTGTCGTCGTCGGGCAACCCCAAGGGGTCGATGGCACCGCACCAGTTCAGAACGACTGACGGCTCCTTTAGCAAACCACACATACAGAAAAACGGGCGCTCCACAGCGCCCGTTTTTCGTTTCAGCAGGACAAGCAGACGTTATTCGCCGTAGGGGATCCAGATATTCTTGACCGAGGTCGCGGCTTGCAAGAACGCTTTGCCTTCGCCCTCCGCCCCATCCCAGTCGCGCGCCATGCCGTTGTTCACCCATGTGCGTTTGAGGTTCTGCGCGCTGGCCCGTTCCACGGTTTCGCTTTGCGCTTTGTCGCCAAAGCTCCAGACCGCATTTACATCCATATGCCGCGCCAGTGTTTCGGCCGTGTCCTTTTGCGGGCCGGTTAGGATATTTACCACACCCGCCGGTACGTCAGAGGTTTCTAGAACCTGAACAAACTCCGTCGCCGCAAGCGGGAAGGGGCCGCTGGCCGCAAGAATGACACGGTTGCCCATGGCAATCGCCGGGGCCATGCAGGAGATCAGCCCAAGCAATGGGGCCTCTGCGGGGCAAAGTGCGCCGATAACGCCAACGGGTTCTTTCATCGCAAGCGCGACCCCGCGGATCGGCACGCCATGCACCTGACCGTCGTATTTGTCGGCCCAGGCGGCATAGGTGAACAGCCGTTTGACCGCCAGATCAACCTCGGCTTTGCCGGCCTTGCCACCCTGCATCGCATCCAGCCGTTGCGCGAATTCATTCTCGCGCGCCGCTAGATTTTCAGCGATGTAATACAGGATCTGCGCGCGCAAATGGCCAGTTGTCTTGCTCCAGCCCTTTGCAGCGTGCGCGGCCTCCACGGCGTTGCGCACATCCTTGCGCGACGCGAGCGAGACATGCCCCAGCAGATCGCCGGACTTACCCCACACAGGTGAGGAATAGCCGCTGTCGGGACGGCTTTGCTTGCCCCCGATATAGAGTTTTGCGGTTCGGTCAATCGGGTCTGCGGGCGTGCCACTGCCGGTAAGGGCGGTGACCTCTTTCAACGGCTTTTGCGTGGTTTTCGAACGGGTATAGGCTGCCAGCCCTTCCCAGCCGCCTTCGCGACCAAAGCCGCTTTCGCGCACCCCGCCAAAGCCTGCGGCGGCATCCATCATGTTGGTCCCGTTCACCCAGACGATGCCCGCGACCAGCTTGGGCGCGATATCCAGCGCCAGATTGATATTCTCGGACCAGACCGTCGCGGCCAGACCGTAGCGGGTGTTGTTGGCCAGTTCGACCGCCTCGGCGGGGGTGCGGAATGTGGTGGATACCAGCACGGGGCCAAAGATTTCGTCCTGCATCAAGGCATCGGCAGGGTTCATGCCGGTGATCAGTGTTGGGGGATAATAGCAGCCGGTCGCAGGGATATCGCCTGCGGTAAAGACTTCGCCACTGGTGTTGGCCGCGACCATATCGGTCACGCGCTGCACCTGAACGGGATCGACCAGCGCGCCCACGTCCACGGATTTATCCAGCGGATCACCGACCCGCAGCTTCGCCATCCGCGCCCGCAGCTTGGCATAGAACCGATCCGCCACAGGCTCATGCACCAGCAGGCGCGAGCCTGCACAGCAGACCTGCCCCTGATTGAACCAGATCGCGTCGACCAGCCCCTCGACGGCTGAATCCAGATCCGCATCGTCGAATACGATATAGGGCGACTTGCCCCCCAGCTCGAGCGTCAGCGCCTTGCCGCTCCCGGCTGTCACCTCGCGGATATGCCGGCCCACGGGCGTTGATCCAGTAAAGGCGATCTTGTCGACATCCGCCTGCACGATCAACTCGCCCACGGCACCGTCGCCTGTTACAATATTGACGACACCCTTGGGCAGGCCCGCCTGCACACAGATATCCGCAAACAGCAGCGCAGTAAGCGACGTATACTCCGCCGGTTTTAATACCACCGTGTTCCCCATCGCCAAAGCAGGTGCGACTTTCCACGCCAGCATCAATAGCGGGAAATTCCACGGGATGATCTGCCCACACACGCCAAGCGCCTCTGCGTCGGGAAGCTCGGACTCCATCAACTGGGCCATGCCTGCGTGATAGTAGAAATGCCGCTGTGCCAAGGGCACATCCACATCGCGCGCCTCGCGTATGGGTTTACCGTTATCCAGCGTTTCCAGCACGGCGAACAACCGGCTGTGTTTCTGCAGCAACCGCGCCAAGGCATATAGGAACCGCGCACGCCCGTGACCGCCCAGCTTGGCCCATTTGGGCTGTGCCTTGCGCGCCGCGGCAACCGCGGTGTCGACCTCTGCTTGGCTGGCCTGCGTCAACGTTGCCAGCACATTGCCATTGGCGGGGTTGCTGCTTTCGAAATCATCGCGTGCGTCGGTGAACGCGCCGTCGATGAAATGCCCGAAACGGCTGCCTTGATCGACCAGCCACGCCAGCGCGTCAGCGGCATTCTCCGGTGCCGTCCCATAGTCCATGGTTTCATAGATTTCGGACACGCTCATGGGTTCACCCTTTTCAAAATACTCAAATCCGACATTGGTTTCACGCGGCTCAGCTGATGGCGTGACGATGGCTTGCGGAATAGCTGCCCGACACATGGTGGTCGAGCTGGCGTTCGATGTCGCCCAACAGCGACGACGCCCCGAAACGGAACAGGTCAGGCTGCAACCAGCGGTCGCCCAATTCCTCTTTCATCATGGCAAGATAGACCAGTGCGTCCTTAGCTTTTGAGATCCCGCCCGCAGGTTTATAGCCGACGCGGAAGCCGGTCCGGTCGAAATAGTCGCGGATCGCGCGGATCATCACGAGAGTCACGGGCAGGGTCGCATTAACGCTTTCCTTGCCGGTCGAGGTTTTGATGAAATCTGCCCCCGCCATCATGCAGATCAGCGACGCACGCACGACGTTGCGCAGGCTGCCCAACTCTCCGGTTGCGAGGATCGCTTTGACGTGGGCATCGCCGCATGCGGCGCGGAAGGCACGCATTTCATCATAAAGCGCCTGCCAGTCGCCCGACAGGACATGGCGGCGCGAAATAACGATGTCGATCTCGGCGGCACCGGCGGCGACGCTCATCTCGATCTCGCGCAGGCGCAGCTCGAACGGGGAGAGACCGGCGGGAAAACCTGTAGAAACGGCGGCAATCGGGATGCCCGTGCCCTGCAGTGCTGCTTTGGCGGGGGCGATCATCTCGTGGTAGACACAGACCGCGCCCACGGTGATCTGTGACATGCCAAGCGCGTCCAGCAGCGCGGGCGCAATCGGTTGACGGGCCTTCGCACAAAGCCGTTCTACACGGCGGGCGGTATCATCCCCCGACAGCGTGGTCAGGTCGATACAGCTGACGGCGCGCAGCAGCCACGCGGCTTGATGGTCTTTTTTCACGGACCGGCGTGCGGGCAGGCCAGCGGCACGGCGCTCTACCGCAGAGGTGTTCACCTGCACGGCGCGCACCCAATCCATATCCAACGGCATCCCCGGATTGCGGGGGTCAGTCACCTGTGGCAGGTGGCTTTGGGCCAGTTCGGTCGGGGTGTTTACATGCGTGGACATGGGCGCTTTCCTGTCTGATCAGACAGGTAATGTGCCACGGGGCAGCCGCGCAATGCAAGCATCGCGCCCTCACGTCACATCCGGCAGCGACGTTCAGCTGCCGCGATAGGTGGAATACCCGAAAGGCGACAGCAAAAGCGGCACGTGGTAATGCGCGTCCGTGTCCGAAATGCCAAAACGCAGCGGGATTTGATCAAGGAACCGCGGTGCCTCTGGCTCTGCCCCAATCGCGTCGAGATAGCCACCGGCGTCGAACACCAGCTCGTACGTGCCGGCTGCAAACTGGCCTTTGGGCAGGATCGGCGTGTCGGTGCGCCCGTCGGCATTTGTGCTCATCTGGACCAGCTTCATGCGGTTGGTCCCTTCGATCCGGTACAGCGTGATCTCCATCCCCCCTGCGGGGCGTCCGCGTGCGGTGTCCAAAACATGCGTCGTCAAGTAGCCGTTTGCCATGAGTAGGGTCTTTCCTGATCCGTTGGACCCTTACGATAGGCAGGTGTCGCGGTAGGTCAATGGCGGATCAGCGGCGAAGGCCGAGGGGCGGGAAAAGTCGCTGATTCGGGCGGCGATGAAAAAATATGCGCATACCGATTCGTTTTTACTTGAGCCGCGAATCATCCTGAGCCTATATGGTAGACAACATACAATCGGAGGTGTCGCCTGCCAGCGATCCATACAATCCGAATATGTATTCTGGGGGACAGAATTCTTATGATCGGGCAAGCTGCACCTGGTGCGGCGATCATTGGGCAGGGGCCGACAGGACTCGTGTTGCATAGCGCAGCAAGAGCGGCCCCTTCCACTCACCTTCCCGCCCGATTTTATCCCCGCATGTGTTTTAGTTTCAGGCCGGCCAGCGCCTTAGAACTTTCGGTATAAGAGAGCAGGGCCACTCGAGCCGATCTGGCAGCCAGCCAACCTTCTGTAAGGGGGTGGCTGGCTGTACATTGCGAAAAATCAGTGCCAGAAAACTGTAGGTTGAACAAAACAATCGGCCCACAGTGCGAGGTTTCCCTTTGCAGGCGGGCGCTGACCAAAGGACGATCTCATGACACGTTACCCTCGTGATTTTCACGGCTACGGCCCGACACCGCCTGACGCTCAATGGCCGGGAGGGGCGCGGATCGCTGTACAATTTGTGCTGAACTATGAAGAGGGCGGCGAAAACTGTCTGCTCCACGGGGATGCCGCATCAGAGGCATTCTTGTCCGAAATCGTCGGGGCCGCCCCTTGGCCGGGGCAACGCCACTGGAACATGGAATCCATCTATGACTATGGCGCGCGGGCGGGGTTCTGGCGGCTGCACCGTCTGTTCACCGGTGCCGATATCCCTGTCACCGTCTATGGCGTCGCCACCGCCTTGGCGCGGTCGCCGCAGCAGGTAGAGGCGATGACCCAAGCTGATTGGGAAATCGCAAGCCACGGGCTGAAGTGGATCGACTACAAGGATCACACTGCCGAAGTCGAAAGCGCCGACATGGACGAGGCGATCCGCCTGCACCGTGAAGTCGTCGGTCATGCGCCGCGCGGCTGGTACACGGGGCGCAGCTCTGTGAACACGGTCGCGCTGGCGGCAGAGACGGGGGCGTTCGATTATATCTCTGATACATACGACGATGATCTGCCCTACTGGACACAGGTGGCGGGCCGCGATCAGCTGATCATACCCTATACGCTCGACTGTAACGATATGCGCTTTGCCACGCCGCAGGGCTTTAACTCGGGTGAACAGTTCTACACCTACCTGTGCGATACCTTCGATGCGCTTTATGCCGAAGGCAGCGCAGGGCAGGCCAAGATGATGTCGGTCGGCTTGCACTGTCGCTTGATCGGGCGGCCGGGGCGCATACAGGCGCTGAAACGCTTTATCGACTATATCAAAGGGTTCGAGGGCGTCTGGACGCCGCGCCGCATCGACATCGCAGATCATTGGCGCGCAACCCATCCGCCGCAGCCGCGCTTGCGTCTGGATCAGATGGACCGCGCCAGCTTTGTCGCAAAATTCGGTGGCGTGTTTGAACATTCACCGTGGATCGCCGAACGCGCTTTCGAGCTTGAACTTGGGCCGGCGCATAGCTCTGTCGCGGGTATTCACAATGCTTTGGCGCGGATGTTCCGATCGGCGACGCGGGCGGAACGCCTGGGCGTGCTGACCGCGCACCCCGATCTGGCGGGCAAGCTGGCGGCGGCCAAACGGCTGACGGCGGAAAGCACGCAAGAACAAGCCAGCGCGGGGCTGGACGCGCTGACCGACGCCGAGCGTACGCGGTTCGAAACGTTAAATAGCCAATACGTCGCGAAACACGGGTTTCCCTTTATCATCGCGGTGAAGGATCACGACAAGGACGGCATCCTGCGCCAGTTCGAGACCCGCATCGCCAACGCAACCGAAGATGAATTTACCACCGCATGCGCGCAGGTCGAACGGATCGCACGTCTGCGTCTAGAGGATATGCTATGACCTACGCGTTTCCCCCCGGCGGTCTGCCGGATCAATCCGTGTCGCCCGAAAGCACAGCTGTTTTCACCGATGCTTATGCGGTGATCCCCGCCTCGGTGCAGCGGGACATCGTGACCAGCCTGTTGCCGGGATGGGAGAACACACGCGCTTGGGTGCTGGCGCGGCCGCTGACCGGTTTTGCCGAATCCTTTGCGCAATACGCGATAGAACTTGCCCTCAATGGTGGCAGCGACACCCCCGAGCCGGACGCACAGGCGCAAGCGGTCTTGTTTGTGGCGGCGGGGACGGCGCGGCTGACGCTGGATGGCGACGCCCACGATCTGGTCGCGGGGTCCTACGCGTATATTCCTCCTGCTACCCCGTGGACGCTGTGGAACACCGGCGATACGCCGTGTGGTCTCCATTGGGTGCGCAAACGGTATGTCCCTGCCCAAGGGATCGACGCGCCAGATGCTTTTGTCACCCATGACAAGGAGGTCGCGCCTATTGCCATGCCCGATACCGATGGGGCTTGGGCAACCCAGCGTTTTGCCGACCCCAGTGATCTGCGCCACGACATGCACGTCAATATCGTGACCTTCCAGCCGGGCGGTCGCATTCCGTTTGCGGAAACCCATGTGATGGAACACGGGCTTTACGTCATTCAGGGCACGGCGGATTATTTGCTGAACCGCGACTGGGTACCGGTTGAAGCGGGCGATTTCATGTGGCTGCGTGCTTTTTGTCCGCAGGCCTGTATCGCAACCGGCGAAGAACCCTTCCGCTATCTGCTGTATAAGGATGTGAACCGCCACATGCCGCTGTCGCTATGAGCCCGCGCGAGATCGCCGTTCAGCCGCTGACCGCTGTCGCCTTCGCTCCTTTCGGAGAAGTGCTGGACGTCTCTGGTACACCGGACCGTATCATCAACGCAGGGCTGTGCGGACGGCATCATGATCTGGCAGCGCTTGATTTCGGGCCGGAGGGGCGCGCGGGCATCAGCATTTTTAACGCGCAGGCACGTAGCTTGCCTTACCGGTTGGACCTGCTTGAACGTCACCCCGAAGGGTCGCAGGCCTTCCTCCCGCTGTCTGGTCAGCCGTTTCTTGTCATCGTCGCACCGGACACAGGCGATGCCCCCGGCACGCCGCTGGCCTTTGTTACCGCGCCTCATCAGGGTGTGAACTTTCGCCGCGGGACATGGCACGGCGTGCTTACGCCTTTGGCAGAGCCAGGGCTATTCGCGGTTGTGGACCGCATCGGCACAAGCGCGAACCTTGACGAATACCCGCTGGACCCGCCTTATGTGATCAAGGGGTAAACCCCGCAGATAATCGGACCGCACCAATAGCGGCCAGTGATCAACAAGGGACATTTGATATGACACGCCACGCCATCGGCACGCCGGAACAACTGCGGGACCCCAATTACATGCCGCCGCTGCATCGCGCCATTCCTTTGGGTGTTCAGCATGTGCTGGCGATGTTCGTGTCAAATGTCACCCCCGCCATCATCATCGCGGGCGCGGCGGGCTTTGGGTTCGGGTCAAACTCGCCTGACTTTCCCGAACTGCTGTACCTGATCCAGATGTCGATGCTGTTTGCCGGTGTCGCGACGCTGTTGCAAACATTGACGCTCGGGCCGGTCGGGGCAGGGCTGCCGATTGTGCAGGGCACATCCTTTGCGTTCATCCCCATCATGATCCCGCTGGTGGCGGGCAAAGGTGTCGACGGACTGGCTGCCTTGTTTGGCGGTGTGGTGATCGGGGGCTTGTTCCACGCGTTTCTGGGGCTGTTTATTGGCAAGATCCGCTTTGCATTGCCGCCGCTTGTCACCGGGCTGGTGGTCACGATGATCGGTCTGGCTTTGGTCAAGGTGGGCATTCAATACGCCGCAGGTGGGGTGCCGGCCATTGGCACGCCGGCCTATGGCAGCCTGTTGAACTGGTCGGCCGCGCTGGTGGTGATCTTTGTCACGCTGGGGGTCAAGTTTTTCACCCGCGGGATGCTGTCCATTTCCGCGGTGCTGATCGGGTTGATCGTAGGGTATGTCTATGCGCTGGCCGTCGGTATGCTCAGCTTTGGCGATATCAGCGGGTCATGGTCACGGTCCGCCGCTTTTGCACTGCCCAACCCGCTGAAATACGGGTTCGAGCTTTCGGCAGCCGCGATCATCGGCTTTTGCCTGATGGCGTTTATTTCGGCGATTGAAACCGTGGGCGACGTCGCAGGGATCACCAAAGGCGGCGCAGGCCGCGAAGCGACGGATAGCGAAATTCAGGGCGCGACCTATGCCGACGGGATCGGGTCAGCTGTTGCGGGCATCTTTGGTGGCCTGCCCAACACCTCGTTCAGCCAAAATGTCGGCCTGATCGCCATGACCGGCGTGATGAGCCGCCATGTCGTCACCATCGGCGCGCTGTTCCTGATCGTCTGTGGGCTGGTCCCCAAGGTGGGCGGCGTGATCCGTACCATCCCGATCGAGGTGTTGGGCGGCGGGGTTATCGTGATGTTCGGCATGGTCGTGGCCGCCGGCATGTCGATGTTGTCGGATGTGGACTGGAACCGCCGCAATATGGTGATCTTTGCCATCTCGATCTCGATCGGTCTGGGGCTACAGCTGGAACCGGGTGCGGTTCAACACCTACCCGATACGGCCAAGATCTTGCTGACCAGCGGTCTGCTTCCCGCGGCCCTGATTGCTATTGTACTGAACCTGCTTCTGCCCGAAGAACTGGCCGAAGAATCAACCGAGGAAGTCTCGGGCGGGTTATCGGGCAGCTCCAAGGGCAAGCTGCCGCATACAACCAAGACACGTCACTAAGGAGCTACCCCCCATGTACGATATGGCCGCCATTGGCGCTTGGATCGAGTTTGCCGTTCGCTGGGTGCATGTCATCACGGCCATCGCGTGGATCGGGTCGTCGTTCTATTTCATCGCGCTGGATCTGGGCCTGCACCGTGACCGCAACCTCAAAACCGGCGCGGACGGGGAAGAATGGCAGGTCCACGGCGGCGGGTTCTATCACGTGCAGAAATATCTGGTGGCCCCCGCGCAGATGCCCGACGATCTGATCTGGTTCAAATGGGAAAGCTATTCAACGTGGCTCTCGGGCTTTGCGTTGCTGATCCTGGTCTACTACCTCGGGGCCGAATTCTATCTTGTTGATCCCAGTGTTGCAGAACTGGCAAGCTGGCAGGCGGTAGGGATTTCCCTGCTGTCGCTTGGCTTTGGCTGGCTGGTCTACGATCAAATTTGCAAAAGCAAATTCGGCGACAACAACACGCGGCTGATGATCGGCCTGTATGTGATCCTCGTGGGGATGGCCTATTTCTATACGTCGGTCTTTTCGGGGCGCGCGGCGCTGCTGCATCTGGGGGCTTTCACCGCGACGATCATGTCGGCAAACGTGTTTTTCATCATCATGCCGAACCAGCGGATCGTGGTGGCCGACCTCAAGGCGGGACGGGTGCCGGATGCGAAATACGGCAAGATCGCCAAACAGCGCAGCACGCATAATAACTATCTGACTTTGCCGGTCATTTTCCTGATGCTCAGCAACCACTACCCGCTGGCCTTCGCGTCGGAAATGAACTGGCTGATCGCGGCGCTGGTGTTTCTGATGGGGGTCACGATCCGACATTACTTTAACAGCCTGCACGCGCGTCAGGGCAATCCGACGTGGACATGGGCGGTCACCGCGCTGTTGTTCGTCACGATCATGTGGCTGTCGACTGCGCCGATGTTCCGCAGCGTCGAGCCGGAAGAGGCCACCGGCCCCGCGCTGCGCTTTGCCCAGGCCGAAGGGTTCGACCGGGTGCATGACATCGTGCGTGGCCGGTGCAGCATGTGCCACGCCGCAGAACCCGCGTGGGACGGGCTGCTCTGGCCGCCGAAATCTGTCCGGCTCGAGACCGAACACCAGATCGCCAGCGCCGCGAAACAGATCTATTTGCAAGCGGGTGTGACAGATGCCATGCCCCCTGCAAACCTGAGCCATATGCAGGCCAGCGAACGCGCCGAGATCGTCGCCTGGTTTAACGCGGCCACACAGGATTAACCTCGCCGACGCGCGTTAACCATCCGTATTCGCGGCTTTCAGAATCGCGCGCCTCTATGCTAGGTCTAGCTGCATGGCACATCCAAACCCCAATATAAGCGAAAATCGTCCGGTTATCCGGCAACTGGACGACTCGGCGATTAACCGCATCGCCGCCGGGGAGGTCGTTGAACGCCCTGCCTCAGCGGTCAAGGAGCTGGTCGAGAACGCGATTGATGCGGGGGCCCGCCAGATCACGGTTGAATATGCCGATGGTGGCAAGACGCTGATCCGCGTCACCGACGACGGCTGCGGCATTGCGGCGGTCGATCTGGCGCTGGCGCTGTCACGGCATGCGACCTCCAAGATCGACGGAACGGACCTGCTGAACATCCACACATTCGGCTTTCGTGGCGAGGCGCTGCCCTCGCTTGGGGCTGTCGGGCGGCTGACCATTTGCAGCCGTGTTGCCGGACAGGACGGGGCCGAGATTTCGGTCAACGGCGGCGTGACCGGCCCTGTGCGCCCTGCTGCGCTGAATGGTGGCACCGTCGTCACCCTGCGGGATCTCTTCTTTGCTACGCCCGCACGATTGAAGTTCCTGCGCACCGATCGCGCCGAGGCGCAGGCGATCTCTGACATCATCAAGCGGTTGGCGATGGCGGAACCTTTCGTGCGTTTCACCTTGCGCGATGTGTCCGGCGATGGTCCAGGCCGCGAGGTGTTTCGCGCGGACGCCGAACAAGGCGATATGTTCGCAGCACTGCATGGCCGTCTGGCGCAAGTGCTGGGGCGCGAGTTTGCTGAAAACGCGCTGGCCATTGATGCCGAACGCGATGGTCTGCACCTGACGGGCTACGCTGCCCTGCCGACGTATTCGCGCGGCTCTGCCGTAACGCAATACCTGTTCGTGAATGGCCGCCCGGTGCGCGACAAGCTTTTGGTGGGCGCGTTGCGCGGCGCCTATTTCGACCTGCTGAGCCGCGACCGCCATCCGGCAGCCGCGCTGTTTGTCGATTGTGACCCCAAGCTCGTCGACGTGAACGTCCACCCCGCCAAATCCGAAGTGCGCTTTCGCGACCCCGGTCTGGCGCGCGGGTTGATCGTTTCAGGGTTGCGGCATGCGCTGGCGGATGCGGGGCACCGCGCCTCGACCACTGTGGCGAACGCGACCTTGGGGGCAATGCGGCCCGAACAACCTTCAGGGCGCGTATATCAGATGGACCGCCCCTCGCTCGGTGCGCGCACGACCGCCTATCAGGCCCAAGCGCCGGAGCCGGGATTTGCCGAAACCGCCGGCATGTGGGGCCGTGTTGAAACGCCCCCCCAGTATGGTGCTGACGCCCCTGATGCACAAAGCCATGACGCGCAGACGCCGGCACCCGCGCCGGACTTTCCTTTGGGAACCGCACGCGGGCAGGTGCATGAGAATTACATCATCGCACAAACGGCGACAGGCATGGTGATTGTTGACCAGCACGCAGCGCATGAACGTCTGGTCTATGAAAAGCTGAAACGCCAGATGGCGGAAAACGGTGTCGCAGCGCAGGCCTTGTTGATCCCCGAAATCGTGGATCTGTCAGCGTCGGACTGTGCGCGGCTGCTTGAGGTCGCGGATGAACTTGCGCGCTTTGGGCTGGGGATCGAACCCTTTGGCGGTAGCGCGATCGCCGTGCGTGAAACACCCGCGATCCTTGGCACGGTGGACGCCAAGGCGATGGTGCTGGATATCCTCGATGAACTGGCGGACCAAAATGAAAGCAACACACTGCAGGCCCGGATCGAGGCGATCCTCAGCCGTGTGGCCTGTCACGGATCAATCCGGTCGGGACGCTGGATGCGCGGCGAGGAAATGAACGCGCTGCTGCGCGAGATGGAGGCGACGCCCCATTCAGGCCAGTGCAACCATGGCCGCCCCACCTATGTAGAGCTGAAGTTGAGCGACATTGAACGTCTGTTCGGACGCACATGATCCAGCTTGGCGGTGAAACCTACGCACTGACAGACCCTGCCATGCTGCTGCTGATCGGTGGCGGTTGCGTGGTCTTGCTGGTGCTAATCTTGCTGGTGATGGCCGTGCGGGCCGCGGGCCGCACGGCGCGTGTTGCTGCGCCGTTGACGCGACAGATGCAAATCTTGGGGGGCCATGTGCAACAGCTTGGCATGGGGCAGGAACAACTGCGCGGCGGCTTGCAGACCGTGTCGGACACACAGGCCAATGCGCAAGCCCAGATGGTACAAAGCATCGAGACGCGGATGGCCCATGTACAGCAGCAGATGCAGGACCGGCTGGCCGATAACGCCGCCCGATCCGCGCGGTCGCTTGCAGAGATGCAAGAACGGATGAGCGCGACGTTGCACGGGTCAAGCAAGCAGACAAACACCAGTCTGACCCAGCTTCAGGAACGGCTGGCGGCGATCGACAAGGCGCAGGACAATATCACCAAATTGTCCGGCGACGTGCTGTCGTTGCAGGATATCCTGAGCAACAAACAGACCCGTGGCGCATTCGGTGAAATCCAGCTGCGTGATATCGTCTCCAAGGCGCTGCCAAGCGACAGCTATACCATGCAGGCGACGCTCTCGAACGGCAAACGCGCGGATTGTATGATCCACCTGCCGAACCCGCCCGGGCCGATCGCGATCGACAGCAAATTCCCGCTTGAAGCTTACGAGGCGCTGCGCCGTGCCAAGACCGATTACGAGGTCAGGGACGCGTCCCGTGCGATGCGTGTCGCGGTCAAAGCGCACATCCAAGCGATTGCCACAAAATACATCATCGAAGGCGAAACAGCCGATGGCGCGCTGATGTTCCTTCCCTCCGAGGCCGTGTATGCGGAACTCCACGCCAACTTTCCCGAACTGGTCCGCGAAGGCTTTGACGCGCGGGTCTGGATCGTGTCGCCGACGACCTGCATGGCGACGCTGAACACCATGCGTGCGATCCTGAAAGACGCGCGGATGCGGGAACAGGCGGGGGCCATTCGCAAGACGCTCAAGATGTTGCACCGCGACGTAGAGCTTGTGGTGGAACGCGTGGGCAAGCTGAACACCCATTTCGGGCAGGCCCGCGCCGACCTTGAAGGGTTGGGCACTGCCGCCGAACGCGCGGGCAAGCGTGCGGCGCGGCTTGATAATTTTGATTTCGAAGAGTTGTCAGAGCAGGATAGTCGCGTCGTGCCCTTATCGCGCCCTGGCAAAACGCCCTGACGGGCTAACAAAGCGAGGAGCCACGCCAAGGGTGTTACAGAAAGTCATAGTTAGTGCGTTATTAACTGCAACTCATGTAGCGTCCGGACCGTGTATCAGCCCAAGCACAGATCAAACCTGACAGACTGGAATTTCTCGCCTTATGCCATTTGAAGCCATCGACCCGCCACAGAACACCCCTTTGGCTGGCCACCGAAAAATTGCCGTCATCGGCGCGGGTATTTCCGGCATGGGGGCGGCGCATATGTTGGGCGACGACCATCAGGTCACATTGTTCGAAAGCTGCCCCCGTCTGGGCGGTCATGCGCGCACCAAGATGGCGGGCAAGAACGGCGACCAGCCTGTGGATACGGGCTTTATCGTGTTCAACTATGCCAATTATCCCAACCTCGCCGCGCTGTTCAAAGAACTGGACGTGCCCGTGGTTAAATCCAACATGAGCTTTGGTGCGTCCATTGACGGCGGGCGCCTTGAATATGGCCTGATGACGCTGGATTCGATCTTTGCGCAGCGGCGCAATGCACTGAACCCCAAATTCCTGCGGATGCTGACCGATATTGTGCGGTTCAACAACACGGCCACCAAACTGGCGCAGGATCGCACGCTGACCATCGCGGGCTTTTTGGACAAGCTGGGTGCGGGCGAATATTTCCGCAAATATTACCTGACGCCGCTGTCCGGCGCGATCTGGTCCACACCCGTAGACAAGATCATGGATTTCCCAGCCTATTCGATGATCGACTTCTTTGAAAACCACGCTTTGCTAAGCCACACAGGGCAGCACCAGTGGTATACGGTCGACGGCGGGTCCCAGGAATATGTGAACCGTCTGGGGGCATCGCTGTCGGGCAAAGGCGTTGACATCCGTCTTGGCACCCCTGTCCAATCCGTCCGCCGCACCCCGTTGGGGGTAGAGGTGAAAACCAACGGCGCGGAATGGGAAGCCTTTGACGAGGTCGTGTTTGCCAGCCATTCGGATGACGCACTTGCACTGCTGGCCGACCCCAGCGCAGCAGAGCGTGCAGCCTTGGGCGCGGTGAAATACCAACCGAACGACGTGGTGCTGCATGCGGATGCGTCCGTGATGCCCAAGCTGCGCAAAACATGGGCATCTTGGATTTATGCTGAGGACAAGGGACAGCAGACCGACCGGATCGACCTGACATACTGGATGAATTCGTTGCAACCTATCCCGATGGACGATCCGCATTTTGTCACGCTCAACACCAAACGCCCGATCCGCGAAGAGCTGATCTATGATCAGGTCACTCTGCGCCATCCGGTCTATGATCTGGGCGCGTTGGCAGCGCAGGAACAGGTGCGCGGTTTCAATGGCGTACAGAACACCTGGTTCTGCGGCGCATGGATGAAGCACGGCTTTCACGAAGACGGCTTGTCCAGCGCTGTTGACGTGGTGCAGGGGCTGCGTGCCAAGACCAAGGTCGCATTGGCGGCAGAATGAGCGCCGGCGTCGATCATATCCGAGGCGTGACCTATCATGGGCGCAAGGGGGCGGTCGAAAACAGCTTTCGCTATTCTATCGATTATGTCGTGCTGGATGCAGAGGCGGATCTGCAAACGCCCGCGCTATTCGGGCGCAACCGTGGCGCTGTGACATCCCTGTGGGACGCGGACCACGGTGGCCCCAAAGGTGCGGGTCGCGGGGCCGCTTGGGTGCGCGATGTTCTGGCGCAGCACGACGTTACGGGTGTGGCTCGGATAGAGCTGATGGCACAGCCTCGGGTCCTGGGGCATGTCTTTAACCCTGTTAGTTTCTGGCTCTGCCGGCGCGCGGACGCGGCGCTGATCGCGGTGATATCAGAGGTGTCGAATACATTCGGCGACCGTCACAGTTATCTGTGTCACCACGATGACCTGCGCCCGATAGAGTCGACCGATCACCTGCACGCAACCAAGGTTTTTCATGTCTCGCCCTTTCAGCCGGTCGAAGGCGGATACAGCTTTCGCTTTGATATTCGCGATGATCATATCGGCGTCTGGATCGACTATACCCAAACTGATGGCGGATTGATCGCCACCCTGACCGGTACGCGCAGCCCGCTGACGAACCGTGCTATTCTGTGGTCGCTGCTGCGGCGTCCGTTCGGAGCGCGGCGTGTGCTCGGGCTAATTCATTGGCAGGCGCTAAAACTCTGGTGGAAGGGCGGCGGCTATCGCCCGCGCCCCGAACCGCCGGTGAATGACGTCTCGAAAACGTGACCCGTTCGGCGCATCACCTGCCGGCATATGCGCTGTTTGCGTCGCTGTTGGCGGCGGCGGGGCTGCCGATTTATATTCACGCGCCCAAGTTCTTTGTTGATGAATACGGGGTGTCCCTTGGTGCATTGGGGTCGGTGCTGTTTGGGCTGCGCCTGCTTGATGTGGTCCAAGACCCGCTGCTGGGGCGACTGTCACATATGCTGCGCCACCAACGCGGGGTGGCTGTCGCTATTGGCACAGCCCTGATGGCAGGGTCGATGTTTGCGCTGTTTGCGGTTCCGCCGTTGCTGCCGCCGCTGATCTGGTTTGCGCTGACCCTGACGGGCGTGTTTTCCGCGTTCAGTTTCCTCACGATCTGTTTTTATGCTCAAGGCGTCGCCAAGGCGGCAACGTTGCCCGGGCGTGGGCATTTGATGTTGGCACGCTGGCGCGAAACGGGGGCTTTGCTGGGCGTCTGCGTCGCCTCGGTGCTGCCTGTGATGCTCGGGGTGGTGTTAGGTGCACCGTTTGCGGGGTTCGCCGTCGGCTTTGCCGTGCTTGGCGCGGCGGGCGTTTTTGCCATGCGGGGCGAGTGGCACAGCACAGGCGTTGAGGGCACCACGGGTATCGGCGTTGTGCTGCGCGATCCCGTCGCGCGTCGGCTGCTGGTGATCGCGCTGTTTAATGCAGCCCCGGTTGCAGTCACGTCGACGCTCTTTCTATTCTATGTCGAAAGCGTGCTGCGCGCACCGGGGTGGGAGGGGCCGCTGTTGTTGGTGTTTTTCCTCTCTGCTGCCGTCGCGGCCCCGTTCTGGGGCAAACTGGCAGAGCGTTTCGGCCCCAAGCCCGTCTTGCTTGCTGCAATGACGCTGGCGATTGTGGTGTTCGCGGGCACATTGCTGTTGGGGGCGGGGGATTTGGCGTGGTTTGTGCTGGTGTGCCTTGCCTCCGGTGCAGTGCTGGGGGCCGATCTGACGCTTCTACCTGCCATGTTCGCGGCACGTATGGCGGTTGTGGCACCGTCTGCCGCCGAAGGGTTCGGGCTGTGGTCACTTGTGTCGAAATTCTCCCTTGCCTTCGCTGCCATAGCGCTACTTCCCACCCTGCAAGCGTCCGGTTTTGACAGCGCTGCCACGGGAAATGCACCTGTGGCGATCACTACCCTTATAGGGCTTTATGCCGGAGTGCCTTGCGTGCTCAAGCTGATTGCCATCGGGTTGATGGCCGCCACGCCGCTGCAAAAGGATGACGAAAAATGATGGATGTGGTTTATGTCTTTATAGGGGCTGCCCTGGTGCTGGCGGTCTGGCTGGCGCGGCGGCTTGTCATGAGCTTTTCTGCACAAAAGCCGTCGGACTATGCGGATGACTACACCGTCTTCGACATGAAGAAGCATCTGAACGGGGCCATGGTCTGCGAGGGCGTAATCTTTGGCCCGTCGGGGCGGGTGACCAGCAGCTTTGTGGCTGACTTTATCGTGACATGGGACGGCGACACCGCGCAAATCAACGAACATTTTGTCTATGATGACAACACCACCCAAGACCGTGTCTGGACGATCACATTGGGCGAGGCGGGGCATTTCACCGCGACAGCACCCGATGTCATCGGCACCGCCAAAGGGCGCAACGTTGGCGCGACGGTACAATCGAAATATGTCATCCAGCTGCCCGATGACGTCGGTGCGCACCAGCTGAAAACTGTGGACTGGATGTATCTTACTCGCGACGGGACGATCATCAACCGCAGCCAATTTCGCAAATTTGGCCTGAAGGTGGCCGAACTTGTTGCGACAATTCGTAGAAAGGATGAACAATGACCGAATGGACCGGAAAGCGCTATTGGCTGATCGGGGCGAGCGCGGGATTAGGCGAAGCGCTTGCGCATAAGCTTGGCCGACTGGGTGCCGAAGTCATTGTCTCGGCCCGATCCGAAGATAAGCTGGCGGCATTGACCAAGGAATTGCCCGTGTCCGCCAGCTATCAGACCATCGATGTGCAGGATATCGATAGTATCCGTGCCGCGGTCAAAGCTGTTGGTCCAGTAGACGGGATTGTCTATCTGGCAGGGGCCTACTGGCCCTTTGGCGCGCAGGCGTGGGAGCCTGAACACGCAACCACTATGATAGATGTAAATCTTACCGGTCTTGTGCGCGTGATGGGAGAAGTCGTGCCTGATATGGTCAAGCGAGACGCGGGGCATATCGTGATTACCTCGAGCCTCACGGCCTATCGTGGATTGCCAAAATCTATCGGCTACACAGCCTCCAAGGCGGGGACCCTGTCGCTGGCGGAATGTATGCACGCTGATCTACGCAAAACCGGCATCAAGGTGCAGGTAATCAACCCCGGTTTTATAAAGACGCAGCTGACTGACAAGAACGATTTCAAAATGCCGTTCCTGATGGAGCCCGAAGCCGCCGCCCAACAGGTGGTCGAACATATGAGCGGCACCAGCTTTAAGAAGAGCTTTCCGTTCGGATTTTCGCTGTTCTTCCGGCTGGCGCAGTTCCTGCCCGACGGCATTTATTACCGCCTGTTCGGGTGATCCGGTCGGGCGGGTGTCTTGCCCGCCCGCAAAGCATTACAGCTTTGCGCTATGCGTAACGAAAAGCGTGCGTGCACGCTGCCAGACAGGGGCGTCATGATCCGCCAGCGCGGACAGCGTCGGCAGCAGCTGCGCGGCGTAGTCTTCAGAGCTTTCCAGCGGCAGCATCGATGGCAGGTTATCAATCGCGGTGACATCCAACGGCGGGGTATTGTGGACGCGCAAGGCGGGCTCTGCCCATGTTGTTGCGCGGTCATAGACCGGCACAGGGTTGAAATCGCTATCGGGGTCGCAGGCAATATCCCCGATCACCCGCAGCGCCCGTGGCCGATCAAGCGCGCTTTGGGGCACGAAAACCGGTGTCTGCGGCCCCGCCAGAATGCAGTTGAAAAACAGCACGTGCTGCAAGATTTCCGGGAAGGGGCCACCGTGAGCCGTTTCCTTCATGTCCCAACCGGTCACTTTGATGCCAAGGCGCGCGCATAAATCCGCCGCACCGCTGCCGACACGCCCAAGTGCGCCGATGACCAAAGCGTCCGGCACCTCGAGTCCGTCAATCTGTGCCGCAAGGTCGCGGGTCAGCGCGTCGGCGTCCGGATAAGGCGTGATCGCGGCGACGGCCTTGTTGCGGGTTTGGGCTGCCCAGCATTTGACGGCCACCGCAGCGCCGGCAAACCCTGCCCAATACCCAAAGGCGGCGACACGGCGACCGGAATCCTCTGTTAGATATTCCAAATCCAGCAACGTGCCGCCGCCAGCCTTGAAACGCCCTAACAGCGTCCGCCCCGCCGATTGTCCTTTATAGGCGTGCCCAAACATGATGTGCCGATGGACCAATGGCGTGCCGTCTTCAGGTAGCTCTTTCAGGCCAAAGATGATCGCATCAGCGGGGGCATCAGGCCAGCTGTTCTGGGGCGCGATGGCGCAGCCTGTGGCCTTGTAGGCGTCGGTTGCGATGACGCGGGTGTCTGATGCTTCGACCGTGACGCGGAAACCCTGTTCCATCAGCGTCGAAACCCCTTTGGGCGTAATGCCCACGCGGGTTTCATTGTCGCGCTGTTCGGCGCGGACCCAGAGATGTGGCGCGGTCATAGCATGCCTTTGTCTTTTACCGCGACGACACTGTCGCGGGCTTTCATTTGCTGCATGAACGCGGTGATCTTGGGATAGGCCGCGGTCTCTACGCCGTCCCCCTCAAGCCAGTTGCACACAACGAACAGATACGGATCGGCAAGGCTGAAAGCGTCGCCCAATACATACGGTCCGCGCAGGATGTCATTTTCGACAAAATCGGCGCAGGCGGCCATGGTCTCGGGCACCTGAGCGGTCATATCGTCAAAGCTTGACTGGTGCTTGGCCCACCGCGATCCGCGCATTTTGTGGGCGTGTGCGACATGCATGGTCGAGGCGAGGTAATACATCGCACTGCGCATCTGTGCCGCTGCAGTCGCGTCCGACGGGGACAGGCCTGCCTTGGGGGCGATGGCGGCGACATAATCAAGCAAGGCACCCGTTTCTGTCAGGATCGTATCATCCTCAAGGCGCAGCGCGGGAACGCGGCCCTTGGGGTTGATTGCTAGATAGTCGGGTTTTGTCTGCTCTGCCGTGGCGAAATCGACGCGCACCGCGCAATAGGGCAGGCCCGCCTCTTCGAGGGCGATCGCCACCGCGATAGAGATGGTTCCAGGCGTGTAATAAAGCGAAAGCATCATTTTACCTTTCAAATATGGGTCTGCGCGACGCGGCGTGCAGGCGTGTCCAGATGGGGCACCGCGTTGAACAACACCGGTGACCAATGGCCGCCGATGGGGAACAACCGGTGCATTGACGTGTGCATAATCGCCAGCGCAATGCGCGACATGGCCGGAATACCCAGCCCCATCGCCTGCGCCATCACCATAGAAATCAGCCCCCCCGACGTCACCACCAACGCGGGACCGTCCCCGTCCGAGATTTCCTGGAGCACGGATTTGATGCGGCTTTCGAAGTTGGCGTAGCTTTCGGGCGGGTTTTCAAGCTGGTCGCTTTTCCACGTCTCGAACACCAGCGGGAGGTGTTTGGTAAAGCCGCCCTGCTCGGTCGGAAAGGGGATGCCGTGCTGTTGCTCCATCATGGTGGCAAGCGTGAAATACTCAAGCTCGTTCAGCCGTGCATCGCGGACCGGTTCAAGCCCGGTGTTCATGCCTTCGGCGGTTTCTTTATGCCGCCGCAGCGTGCCGGTATAAAGCCGCGTATGATGCGTTTCCGACTGCCGCAGGTGATCGCCCAGCCACGCGGCCTGTTCATGACCAAGCGGGCTGAGCTTGTCATAACTGATTTCGTCTTTGGCATGTGAATTTGCCTGACCGTGGCGGATAAGAGTAATGTGGGACATGGCGCGCCTTTTTCTGTTGCGCCATTGATAGGCAAGCCTTGCGCGGGTTGAAAGGCTGCCGGCACATGGCGCAGGGATTTTTTGCCGCAGGCCCCCGGCGTCGCATATCGGAAACGCCGGTGGCGCAAAAACGGGGCAGGGTGTCGGGATTATGACTGCCGCCGCGCACATGCCCTGCCTATACTGCGGGACGGTACAGGAGGTTTCCACATGGCGAACAAGGTTAAATTCACGCTCGACGGCGAAACGGTCGAGGCCGATGCCGGGCTGACCATATGGGAAATCGCCAATGGTCGCGGGCTGAAAATCCCGCATCTGTGCTTTACGCCAGAGCCAGGGTATCGCCCTGACGGGAACTGCCGCGCCTGTATGGTCGAGATCGAAGGCGAGCGCGTTCTGGCTGCGTCTTGCCTGCGTGAACCAAGCGACGGCATGGTCGTGACCACCAACAATGCCCGCGCCGAAAATGCCCGCAAGATGGTGATGGAACTGTTGGTTACAGATCAGCCCGCGCGAGAGGTGGCCCATGATAAGTCGAGCCATTTGTGGGATATGGCCGAGATGGAGGGTATCTCGGAAAGCCGCTTTCCCAAGCTGGAAGAGGGGCGCATTCCGCTGCTGGACGACAGCCATGTCGCAATGCGTGTGAACCTTGATGCCTGTATCCAGTGCAACTTGTGTGTGCGTGCGTGCCGCGAGGTGCAGGTGAACGACGTGATCGGCATGGCCGGTAGGGGGCAGGACAGCTATCCGGTGTTCGATATGGACGACCCAATGGGCGCGTCCTCTTGTGTGGCGTGCGGTGAATGTGTGCAGGCCTGCCCAACGGGGGCGCTGATGCCCGCCACGGTGGTCGATGACGCGCAGGTTGGGGACAGCGCCGACTTTGATAGCGAAGTCGACAGCATCTGCCCGTTCTGCGGTGTGGGCTGTCAGGTGTCGCTGAAGGTCAAGGACGGTAAAATCAAATACGTCGACGGCATCAATGGCCCCGCGAACGAGGGGCGGCTGTGCGTCAAAGGGCGCTTTGGCTTCGACTATATCCACCACCCGCACCGGCTGACCAAACCGCTGATCCGTCGTAAGGACGCCCCCCCCAAAGGGCTGAACGTGGACCCGGGCAACTGGCAAACCCACTTCCGCGAAGCCACCTGGGACGAGGCCTTGGATTTTGCCGCGGATGGCATGAAAAAGATTGGCGGCACGGGCGTGGCGGGTTTTGGGTCGGCGAAATGCACGAACGAGGAAGCCTACCTGTTTCAAAAGATCATCCGTCAGGGTTTTGGTCATAACAACGTCGACCACTGCACGCGGCTTTGCCATGCATCGTCCGTGGCAGCACTGATGGAGAACGTCGGTTCGGGGGCCGTTACCGCGACATTCAACCAGATCGAAAACGCCGATGTGGCGATTGTGATCGGCGCGAACCCGACCGAGAACCACCCCGTCGCGGCGACGTTCTTCAAGCAATTCGCCAAGCGCGGCGGCAAGCTGATCGTGATGGACCCGCGCGGCCAAGCGCTGAAACGTCATGCGTCGCATATGCTGCAATTCCGCCCCGGCACCGATGTGTCGATGTTAAACGCGATCATGCATGTGATCGTCGAGGAAAAGCTGTTCGATCAACAGTATATCGAGGCTTACACCGAAAACTGGGAAATCGAGAAAGCCCACCTGAAAACCTTTACCCCCGAGAAAATGTCCAAGATCTGCGGCATCGACGCGGAGGTGCTGCGCGATGTGGCGCGGACCTTTGCGGGGGCCAATGCGGCGATGATTTTCTGGGGCATGGGCATTTCGCAGCACATCCACGGCACCGATAATTCGCGCTGCCTGATCTCGCTTGCGCTGATGACGGGGCAAATCGGACGGCCCGGTGCGGGGCTGCACCCGTTGCGGGGGCAGAACAATGTGCAAGGCGCATCCGACGCGGGGCTGATCCCGATGTTCCTGCCCGATTACCAGCCGGTGTCCGATGATGGCGTGCGGTCTGCCTTTACCGACGTGTGGCAAAGCAGCGATTTCAGCAGCCAGAAGGGTCTTACCGTGACCGAAATCATGGACGCGGTGTATGATGGCGACATCCGGAGCCTATATGTTCTGGGTGAGAACCCCGCCATGTCCGACCCCGATGTGGAACATGCCCGCGATGGGCTGGCCAAGCTTGATCATCTCGTGGTGCAGGATATCTTTTTGACCGAAACCGCGAACTTTGCCGATGTGATCCTACCCGCAAGCGCCTTTGCCGAGAAATCCGGCACAGTGACCAACACCAACCGTCAGGTGCAAATGGGCCGCCCCGCCGTGCCGCCGCCCGGCGACGCGAAAGAAGACTGGTGGATCGAGGTCGAACTGGCGAAACGTCTGGGGCTGGGGTGGACCTATACCGACCCAAGCCAGGTCTTCGCCGAGATGAAGCTGAACATGTCGTCACTGAACAACATTACATGGGGCCGTCTAAAGAACGAAGGGGCCGTGACCTATCCCTCGACCAGTCCCACGGATCCGGGGCAGGCGATTGTCTTTGCCGACGGGTTCCCGCGGCAAGACGGGCGCGCACGGTTCACGCCTGCCAGCATTATCGCACCTGATGATGCGCCCGACGAAGACTATCCGATGATCCTGACCACAGGGCGCCAGCTGGAACATTGGCACACGGGATCCATGACGCGGCGGTCCTATGTGCTGGACGGGTTAGAACCCGAGGCGAACTGTTCGCTCCACCCGTCGACCTTGCGCAAGCTGGGGGTTCAGCCGGGGGCGTATATCCGTCTGACGACAAAGCGTGGATCGATCGAGCTGATGGCCCGCGAAGACCGCGCCGTGTCGCCCGATATGGTTTTTCTGCCCTTCGCTTATGTCGAAGCCGCGGCGAATATCCTGACCAATCCGGCGGTTGACCCCTATGGGAAAATCCCCGAGTTCAAATTCTCGGCGGTGAAAGTAGAGGCCGCAACAGTCCCCCAACCCGCAGAGTAACCCTGCAAATCAACCCCAACCTTTTGCGCGACCACAATATCGCCTGAGACGTTGGGGCAGATGCCGGCCCGGCTCGATATCTATTTAGGTTCAGTGGCGTAGATACCCGCGGCGTTCAGCACGGTTGCGATAGCGGTCGGCCATTTTTGACGCCTCGCGCAAGTTGCCGAAACACTGGATGACCGCTTTGGGTTGTCCGCCGGCCACACCCCATTCGCGCAGTACGGATACTTCGCTAAAGAGGTTCATCGCGATTTCCACGCGGTAAAACAGCCGTCGTTGGGCCGCATTGGTCCGGTAGAGCAAACATTCGATCATCGGTGGAATCTAACGGGCGACAGGGCAGGCGCGCAATACCAAGGTTCATGTCGACGCTAAAAAGATGGGACATGAAAGGGGTGTCAGCTCCATGTAACGTCGCCCAGAAAGATATAGCCCGCCCCATAGATTGTCTTGATAAGCTGGGGGTTCTTGGGGTCTTCGCGCAGCTTGGTCCGCAAACGAGAGATGCGGACATCCATCGCCCTGTCAAAGCTTTCAGAGGCGACGCCGCCCAAGCTTGACTGCATCTGTGCGCGGCTCAGCAGGCGTTTGGGCGCGTCGAGAAACAGGCGCAGGACCTCCCCCTCGGCATGGGAAAACGGGATTTCGGCACCGGTGTCATCCTCCAGCGCGTAGCGGTCGAAATGCGCTTTCCAGCCGCTGAACGCCGCGACCGTGCCTGCCTGCGGGGACGGCTTGGCGCTGCGCAAGCGGGCGCGGATACGGGCGACGACTTCGGCCGGATCAAAGGGTTTGATGATATAATCATCGGCCCCAAGCTCCAGCCCCGTGACGCGGTCCTGCACCTGAGCGCGCCCCGAGATGATGATAACAATCGCACCCTGTTCCAACGCGAGACGGTGCACCAAAGTCAGCCCGTCGGAATCCGGCAGGGACAGGTCGACAAGGCAAACGTCGGGGGTGTGGGTCGCCAAAGCGGCCTCGAACGCGCGGGCGCGGCCGAACGAGAGCGTGTCAAAGCCCGCTTCCTCCAGCGCGACAGCCAGAAGGGTGCGGATTTCGGGTTCATCGTCCAGAATGGTGACAAGGGGGCGGGTCATTGGGCGGCGATCTCTTTCGGGGCAATCAATGCGGTCAGGTCCGCGGCTTCGAACGGTTTGCGCAGCACGGGTGCGAGGGTTTGCGCCTCTAGGAACTGGGCGTCATCGGGCGGCAGCGAGGTCATCAGCACCAGTGGCGGCGCGTCGGGTGGTAGCCGTTTGGCAAGGTCCAGCCCTGTCGCCTCGCCGACAAGCTGGATGTCAGACAGGATCAGCGCGATATCGGGCAGATCGGCGAGTAGCGCGGTCGCTTCGTCCGCGCTGGCAGCTTCGATCACGGAATGGCCCAGGCCCATCAGCATATCCCGCACGAGCGCGCGCAGATCATCGGCGTCTTCGACCAGCAACACCAGCCCGGTGGTGGCTGCAACTGCAGGGCGATAGGGCAGGCGCATGGTGACCTGCGCGCCCTCGGTGGTGTTGCCAAGCCGCAAGTCGCCCCCCGCCGATTTCACCATGTCATAGACCATCGGCAGCCCCAGTCCCGATCCTTCGGCCCCTTTGGTGGTAAAAAACGGGTCGAACCCGTGTTCAAGCGCCATGGGCGAAAAGCCGGGGCCGGTGTCGAGCAAGACCCATTCGATCCAAGTATCATGGACCTGGCACACCTCAAGCGAGATGGCCCCCGCGGCCCCGCAGGCATCGCGGGCGTTCAGGATCAGGTTCAACAGCCCGTCCTGCACCAGCCCACTATCCAGTAGAACAGGCGCGTCGACCATCTGGCTGTCGATGCTCAGCGTCATTCCCTTGGGCAGGGTAGGCCGCGCGATCAGGGACAGATCCTCAAGCAGCCGCGGGATATGTGTTGCGGTCGGGCGCAGCGTGCGCGCCCCCGTCATATCCGCAATAGAGCTGAGCAAGGTGCCACCCCGACGCGCGGCTGCAAGGGTGCCCTCGATCAACGGGGCGGCTTCAGCCGGTTGGCCATCAAGTCGCCCAAGCCGTGATTGCAGGCCAAGGATGATGGTCAGCAGGTTGGAAAAATCATGCGCCAGCCCCGAGATCACCTGCGCTGCGATCTCGCGTCGTCGGGTCTGTTGCAGGGCGACACGGTTTTGGGTTTCTTCGGTCACATCCATCGACAGGATATAGACACCGCCATGGGTATCGGGGGTAAAGGCCCCCCGGATGCGGCGGGCGCTCAGGTCATCGGTAAATTCGATCACCGACGGTTTCCCAGCGAGCGCTTGGACCAGCGACGGGGCGATGCAATCATAGGCCTGCTGGCCCAGAACGTTCGCGATATGATTGCCGATCAGGTCAGCGCGGCGGCCCGGCATGACAGACGCGAGCCGCCGGTTGGTATACGTATAGCGTGCATTCGCATCGACATGCGCGATATGGGCTGGCATCATTTCGGTCGTGAGACGGGACCGCGCTTCTGACAAGGTCAGCTGGCGTTTCGCTTCCTCCAGCGCGGTGTTCATAGCGGCAAGTTCGCGGTTGGTGGCCGATAGCTCTTCCGCATGGGCCAACACCTGCCCCGACAGTGCGTCCGACCGCGCGCGCAGCAGGGCCTCTTGCTGTTTGGTGCGGGTGATATCGGTATAGACGGTGACCCAGCCACCTTGGGGCAGCGGGGATCCTTCGACCGAAATGGTACGCCCGTTCGCGCGGGTACGTTCCATATAATGCGGTTCAAACGCGCGGGCCTGTTCCACGCGTTCCGCCACAAACGGCCCCACGTCGTCTACGTCGCCGTATTCCCCTGACTGCGCCAGCAGCGTGATCGTTTCCTGAAAGCTGGCACCAGGTGTCACAAGCGCTGTGGGCAGGTTGAACATCTGCTGAAACGGCGCGTTGCAAAGCACCAGCCGCAGATCCGCGTCATAGATCGTCAGCGCCTGCGCGATCAGGTTCAGCCCCGCAGCCGTCATGAGTTTCGTCTGATTATCGTCAATCTGCATCCGGCCGTCCCCCGCGTCAGACTGCACCATCGCCGCTGTGCCGCCAAGCGCAACCTGTGAAATCTCGCCTGTTACAATTCGTTAGGATTGAGAAATCATTAGGTAAAAGTTGACGCAGAGCATCGGGTCAACATCATGGTGCGACATCAGAATCGCACCAGCGATCGACCTGCCGAAAAAGAGCAGGGTTTGGGAGGAAGACATTTGGCTCACACGCTCGTGAGCGCCGACGGACCGCAATCGGTTCCGGCGCTGCTGCATCGTAATGCAAAGCAATTTGCGAACGCGCCTGCGTATCGCGAAAAGGAATATGGCATCTGGCAAAGCTGGACGTGGGCACAGACCCGCGACGAGGTCGAGGCGCTTGCGCTTGGCCTGCTGGAGCTGGGCGCGAACGAGGGCGACTTTATTGCCATCATCGGTCGCAACCGCCCCTATCTATATTGGGCCATGATGGCCGCAGAGATGGTCGGCGCGGTGCCGGTGCCATTGTATCAGGACGCCAATGCAGAAGAGATGGCCTATGTGCTGGACCATTGCGGCGCACGGTTTGCCGTCGTGGGCGACCAGGAACAGGTCGACAAGGTGCTGGATGTTCAAGACCAGCTGACCCAGTTCGAACGTATGATCTATCTCGATCCGCGCGGTTTGCGCAAATACGATCACGCCGCGCTGGACCAATATAGCGCCGTTCAGGACATGGGCCGCAAGGCGCGCGACAAGCACATCAAAGAGCTTGAGGCGCGTCAGGCCAAGCTGGACTACGACAGCACGGGCGTCATGCTTTATACCTCTGGCACCACGGGTAAGCCCAAGGGTGTGGTGCTGAGCAACCGCAACATTATCGAGACAGCCAAATCCTCTTCCGCTTTCGACAAGCTGCGCCAGACTGACGATATTCTGGCCTATCTGCCGATGGCCTGGGTGGGGGATTTCATCTTTTCCGTCGGGCAGGCGCTGTGGACGGGGTTCTGCACGAACTGCCCTGAAAGCGCGGACACGATGCACGTGGATCTGCGCGAAATCGGCCCGACCTACTACTTTGCGCCGCCGCGCGTGTTCGAAACCCAGCTGACATCGGTGATGATCCGGATGGAGGACGCGAGCCGGTTCAAGAAGTGGCTGTTCGATAAATTCATGGCCCATGCGCGCAAGGTGGGCCCCGCCATTCTGGACGGTAAATCCATCGGCGCGATGGACCGCGCGAAATATGCCCTGGGCGAGCTGATGATCTATGGCCCGCTGAAAAACACGCTGGGCCTCAGCCGCGTGCGCGTCGGTTATACCGCGGGCGAGGCGATCGGGCCGGAGATCTTCGATTTCTATCGCTCGCTCGGGATCAACTTGAAACAGCTTTACGGACAAACAGAGGCGACGGTGTTTATCACCGCGCAGCCGGACGGCGAAGTGCGTAGTGACACGGTCGGCGTGACCTGCCCCGGCGTAGAACTCAAGATCGCCGAAAATGGCGAAGTCTTCTACCGTAGCCCCGGCGTTTTCGTCGAGTATTACAAAAACCCCGAGAGCACCGCAGATACCAAGGATGCCGAAGGTTGGGTCGCGACCGGTGACGCTGGCTTTATCGAGGAAAGCTCGGGCCATCTGCGCATTATCGACCGGGCCAAGGATGTGGGCAAAATGGCCGATGGCAGCCTGTTCGCGCCGAAATACGTGGAGAATAAGCTGAAGTTCTTCCCCAACATCCTCGAAGCTGTGGTGTTTGGCAACGGACGCGACGCCTGCACGGCCTTTATCAACATCGACCTGACCGCGGTCGGAAACTGGGCGGAACGCAACAACATCGGCTATGCGTCCTATCAAGAACTGGCGCGGCATCCGCAGGTGATGGACACGATCCAGAGCCATGTGGAAGAGGTCAACGCCTCTATCGCCGAGGATGAAATGCTGTCGGGCTGTCAGGTGCATCGCTTTGTTGTGCTGCACAAGGAACTTGATGCCGACGACGGAGAGCTGACTCGCACGCGCAAAGTCCGTCGCAAGGTCATCGGCGAGAAGTTCGATGATATCATCACCGCCCTCTACGACGGGTCGCCCTCTGTCAGCACGGTCACCGAAGTGACCTATGAAGACGGGCGCAAGGGGTCGATCTCGGCCACGCTGGAGGTGCGCGACGCCAAGGTGTTCGCAGACACCCGCAAGATGGCCGCGCAATGAGCATGACATCAAACGGATCATGCGGGCGCTGCGGTTGCGCAGTGGATTTTAAGACCATTTGGAAGGGGGCTGCGGCGTGAAAGATATGACCGACGGCTATGTCACAGCGGATGGGCGCCAGATTGGCCCCGTTGTGATGGAAATGAAAAACATCACCCTGCGGTTCGGTGGGGTGGAGGCGATCAAGGATATCTCCTTCGATATCCGTCAGGGCGAGATTCGCGCCATCATCGGACCGAACGGCGCGGGCAAGTCATCCATGCTGAACGTGATCAGCGGGTTCTATGTGCCGCAGGAAGGCGAGGTTTGGTACAAGGGGGCCCCACGTCCGTCGATGAAACCTTACGAGGTGGCGCAGCAGGGCATCGCACGCACGTTCCAGAACATCGCCCTGTTCGAGGGGATGTCGGTGCTGGACAACGTTATGACGGGGCGTTTGACCAATATGAAGACCGGCATGTTCTGGCAGTCGATCTGGAAGGGCAAGGCAGAGCGCGAAGAGACCGCGAACCGCGAAGTCGCCGAAAAGATCATCGATTTCCTTGAGATTCAGGCGATTCGTAAAACGCCCGTGTCGCGGCTGTCTTATGGGTTGAAGAAACGTGTCGAGCTGGCGCGCGCGCTGGCTGCCGAGCCGTCGATCCTGCTCCTGGACGAACCGATGGCGGGGATGAACGTCGAGGAGAAAGAGGACATGAGCCGCTTTATTCTGGATGTGAACGATGAATTCGGCACGACGATTGCCCTGATCGAACATGACATGGGCGTTGTGATGGACCTGAGCGACCGCGTGGTTGTGATGGATTACGGCAAGAAGATCGGCGACGGCACCCCAAGCGAGGTGCGCAACAATCAAGACGTGATCGACGCGTATCTGGGGGTTGCCCATGACTGATTTTGCCACTGGTTTTGCGATGAGGAGGGTCTGATATGCCTGAGCAACTGGCCTTTACAATCGAGGTGTTCCTGAACGGTCTGATGGCGGGCGTGCTGTATGCACTGGTCGCGTTGGGGTTTGTTCTGATCTACAAAGCCTCGGGTATTTTCAACTATGCCCAAGGGGTGATGGCGCTGTTCGCGGCTCTGACTCTTGCCGGGATCATCGACGGGCAGGTGCCGTTCAGCCATCTGATCAACGCGATCCTAGGCACGGATATTCACCATTTCGGATGGCATGTACCGGCGTTCCTTGCGATCTTGCTGACCATGGTGGTGATGATCGGTCTGGCTTATGCGGTCCAGCGGTTGGTGTTTCGCCATCTGGTCGGGCAAGAGCCGATCATCCTGTTCATGGCGACCATCGGTCTGGCCTATTTCCTTGAAGGGGTGGGCGATCTGATGTGGGGGTCCGACATCAAATCTATGGATGTGGGCCTGCCGCAGGGTTTGAACACCTGGATCGACGACACCACTTTTAACGCCTTTGGCTACGGGTTCTTCATTGATAATCTGGATATCGTAGCCAGCATTATCGCCGCGTTGCTGGTGATCGGGCTGGTGATGTTTGCGCAATACACCAAACAGGGCCGCGCCATGCGCGCTGTGGCGGATGACCACCAAGCGGCTTTGTCGGTCGGCGTGTCGCTGAACTTTATCTGGATCCTCGTGTGGTCGCTGGCGGGCTTTGTCGCCCTTGTCGCGGGCATCATGTGGGGCACGAAATCGGGGGTTCAATTCTCGCTCTCGCTGATCGCGCTCAAGGCGTTGCCGGTGCTGATGCTGGGGGGGTTCACCTCTATTCCCGGTGCCATCGTGGGCGGCTTGATCATTGGTGTGGGTGAGAAACTGTTCGAATTCCTGATCGGTGCGCCTTTCCTTGGCGGTGCAACTGAGAACTGGTTTGCTTACATGTTGGCGCTGATCTTTCTGGTGTTCCGTCCGCAGGGCTTGTTCGGGGAGAAAATCATTGAGCGTGTGTAGTTTTGGCAACTTCCTGACCGGGGCTTTGCCAATGTGTAGGGTTCGGGCCCCAGGATTTAAAACCATTTGGAATGAGGGGCGCATCTGATGCTTTATCGTGAATCAGGGGATTTCAGCTCCACCTATGCGGAAGACAGCCAGACGTTTCCGATCAAGTTTGATCGGTATCGCTATTACTTTGTGCTGTTCATCGCCATCGCGGTGATCCCGTTTATGATCAATGACTACTGGGTGAACTCGCTGTTCCTGCCGTTCCTGATCTACGCCATCGCGGCGATCGGGTTGAATATCCTGGTGGGCTATTGCGGACAGGTGAGCCTGGGAACAGGCGGCTTTATGGCTGTGGGGGCCTATGCCTGCTACAAATTCATGACCGCCTTTCCCGAGGTCAGCATGCTGGTGCATGTGCTGTTGTCGGGTCTGGTCACGGCCTGTGTCGGCGTGTTGTTCGGCCTGCCATCGCTGCGGATCAAAGGGTTCTATCTGGCCGTGGCCACGTTGGCGGCGCAGTTCTTTTTGGTCTGGCTCTTCAACCGTGTGCCGTGGTTCTACAACTACTCTGCCTCGGGCCAGATCAGCGCGCCGGAGCGGACCTTTTTCGGGATCGAGATCACCGGACCGAATACGCAAGCCTGGGCGACCTATCTGTTCTGCCTAATGTTTGTGATCTTTAGCGCCTATGTGGCGCGCAACCTGACCCGCGGGTCGGTGGGGCGCAAATGGATGGCGATCCGTGACATGGATATCGCGGCCGAGATCATCGGGGTGAACCCGCTGCGGGCAAAATTGACGGCCTTTGCGGTCAGCTCCTTCTTTATCGGCATCTCGGGTGCGTTGTTCTTTTCTGTCTATCTCGGCGCGGTCGAGGTCGGCGAAGTCTTTGGTATCCAGAAATCATTCCTTGTGCTCTTTATGATTATCATCGGTGGGCTGGGGTCGATCTTTGGCAGCTTTGCCGGGGCCGCGTTCCTTGTGCTCTTGCCTGTGGCGCTGAAAATCGTGGGTGTCGACTGGTTGGGCTGGCCGACGGATATCGTGGCACACTTGCAGCTTGTGATCGTCGGCGGGTTGATCATCATTTTCTTGATCGCGGAACCGCACGGGCTGGCGCAGCTGTGGCGTGTCGCCAAGGAAAAACTGAGATTGTGGCCCTTCCCGCACTAGCGGGGGGCGGCATGGCCAGCGGGGGAGGAGACCCAAGGCCGAAGAAGACGACCGGGACAACCCGGCAAGATCGGATACATCCAAGGGAGGAAACACCGATGAAACTGAAGATGACTACGTTGGCGCTAGGCGCTGCTCTGGCTGCGGGCCCCGCAATGGCAGAGCTTGTATTCCCGTCGCTCAGCTATCGCACGGGCCCCTATGCGGCGAATGGCATTCCGTTTGCCGACGGTTATGCGGATTATTTTACGTTGCTGAACGAACGTGACGGCGGCATCGGTGGAGAACCGATCCGGATGATCGAATGCGAAACCGGCTATAACACCGAAAAAGGTGTGGAATGCTATGAAAGCACCAAGGGCGAAGGCGCGTTGGTCTATCAGCCGCTGTCTACTGGCATCACCTACCAGCTGATCCCTAAAGCGACGGCAGACGGCATTCCTGTCCACTCGATGGGCTATGGCCGCACATCGGCCAAAGACGGGTCGGTCTTTAGCAACATCTTTAATTACCCCGCGAACTACTGGGACGGCGCATCGGTCGCGATCAAGCACTTGCTGGATCTGAACGGTGGCAGCCTTGAGGGTAAGAAGATCGCGCTGGTCTATCACAACTCTGCCTACGGCAAAGAGCCGATCCGCACGCTGGAAGAGCTTGGCAAAAAGCACGGGTTCGAACTTTCGCTGTTGCCCGTTGACCACCCCGGTCAGGAACAGAAATCCCAGTGGTTGCAGATCCGTCGTGAAAAGCCGGACAACGTGATCATGTACGGTTGGGGCGTGATGAATCAGGTCGCCGTCCAAGAGGCCGCGAACATCCGCTATCCGATGGATCAGTTCATCGGCATCTGGTGGTCCGGTTCTGAAAACGACGTGCGTCCAGCAGGCGAAAAAGCCAACGGCTATAAGGCGCTGACCTTCCACAATGTGGGCGATGACTTCCCCGTCTTCGACGACATCCAGAAGTTTGTTGTTGATGCAGGTAAAGCAGCAGGCGCGGGCGACCAGATCGGGACCGCTTTGTATAACCGTGGTCTTTATGCGGCGATGCTGGCGGCTGAAGCTGCCAAAACGGCACAGGGCATTCACGACACCAAGGCGCTGACACCGGCGCAGATGCGTGATGGCATGGAAGCACTGGAAATCACCGAAGCCAAAATGGCGGATCTGGGTCTGCCGAACTTTGGTCCAGAGTTCACGGTGTCTTGTGAAAACCACGGCGGTAACGGCTATGGTGCTGTGGCGCAGTGGGATGCCGCTGCCGACAGCTGGAGCCTGATCACTGACTACATCCAGTCGGACCAAGACGTGCTGGCCCCGCTGGTGACCGAAGATGCCCAGGCCTTTGCCGCGGAATCCGGTATCGAACCCAGCTGCTAAGCACAGCCCTTGAACAGGGGCGCGGCGGCATCGTTGCCGCGCCCGACCCCCACGCCACCTAGTGAAAGAGACACCCATGCTGGATGCCACCCCAACGCCCGACGCGCAGGTCGAGACCCTTCTTGAGGTCAATAATATCGAGGTGATCTATAACTCGGTCATTCTGGTGCTGAAGGGCGTGAGCCTGAAGGTGCCCAAGGGCGGTATCACGGCCCTGTTGGGCGGCAATGGCGCGGGCAAGACCACGACGCTCAAGGCGATTTCCAACCTGCTGCATTCCGAACGGGGCGAGGTCACCAAAGGGTCGATCAAATACCGTAATGATCCAGTGCACAAGCTCGACCCCGCAGAGATGGTGAAACGTGGTGTCGTGCAGGTGATGGAGGGGCGGCATTGCTTTGAACACCTCACCATCGAAGAGAACCTGCTGACCGGTGCCTATACCCGCAGCGACGGCAAGGCGGCGATCGCCCGTGATCTGGAAATGGTGTACGACTATTTCCCACGGCTGCGCGAACGGCGCAAATCACAGGCGGGCTATACCTCGGGCGGGGAACAGCAGATGTGCGCCATTGGTCGCGCCCTGATGTCGCGCCCTGAAACGATCCTGCTGGACGAGCCATCGATGGGTCTTGCGCCGCAGCTGGTCGAACAGATTTTCGAGATCGTCAAATCGGTGAATGAAAACGAAGGCGTGACCTTCTTGCTGGCCGAACAGAACACCAACGTCGCCCTGCGCTTTGCGCATTACGGCTATATTCTGGAATCCGGTCGCGTCGTGATGGATGGCCCTGCCGCCGACCTGCGCGAGAACCAGGACGTTAAGGAGTTCTATCTCGGCATGTCGGACGAGGGGCGCAAATCCTTCCGCGATGTCCGCAGCTACAGACGCCGCAAACGCTGGCTCAGCTGATCCAGCGCACGGCCCGCAAGTTTTACATTTCCGACAACCCAGATGAATTGCGAGTAAGCGACATGGCACAGACGTCCTATTTTGACAGCCTAGAGACCCGCAGCCCCGAGATACGGGCGGCTGATCTTGCCCGGTCCTTGCCCGCGCAGATCGCACGGGCGCAGGCGCTGCCGGGCTATGCCGGATCGTTGGACGGGGTCGCGCCAGAGACGATCACCAATGCTGAGGCGCTGGTCGCGCTGCCGGTTCTGCGCAAATCCGAGATCGGGAAACAGCAGGCGCAATCGGCACCCTTTGGCGGTTTCACGACCAAACCCGCTCATGCATTTACCCATATCTTCCAGTCTCCCGGCCCGATTTACGAACCCTCGTCCGACGCGCCAGACTGGTGGCGTATGGGGCGGTTCCTGCATGCGGTGGGGATCGGCGCGGGCGACATTGTCCAGAACTGCTTTGGCTATCATCTGACACCTGCGGGCATGATCTTTGAATCCGGTTCGCGGGCTGTGGGGGCGGCGGTACTGCCTGCGGGCACCGGCCAGACCGAACTGCAGGTGATCGCCGCGCGCGATATCGGCACGACCGCCTATGCCGGCACGCCAGATTACCTCAAGATCATTCTCGAAAAAGCGGATGAGATGGGGGTGACGCTTGGCATCACCAAAGCCGCCGTTGGTGGCGGTGCGTTGTTCCCATCCCTGCGCGACTATTATGCGCAGCGCGGCATAACCTGTTTGCAAAGCTATGCCACAGCCGATTTGGGAAACATCGCTTATGAAAGCCCCGCCGCAGAGGGCATGATCGTGGACGAGAATGTAATCGTCGAGATCGTGACCCCCGGTACGGGTACGCCCGTCGCACCCGGTGACGTAGGCGAGGTCGTGGTGACCACGTTGAACCCTGATTACCCGTTGATCCGTTTCGCGACAGGAGATCTGAGTGCGGTTTTGCCGGGGGCGTCGCCCTGCGGTCGTACCAATATGCGGATCAAGGGCTGGATGGGCCGTGCCGATCAGACCACCAAAATCAAGGGGATGTTCGTGCGCCCCGAACAGGTCGCCGCCCTTGTCGCGCAGCACCCCGAGGTAACTAAGGCCCGTGTTGTGGCAAGCCGCGCCAACGAACAAGACGTGATGACGGTCCACCTTGAGACGACAGGCGACGATACCGAAGCCTACGGTGCCTCTGTCGCGGCGCTGCTCAAACTGAAGGGTAAGGTCGTGCTGGCCGCCCCCGGAAGCCTGCCGAATGATGGCTTGGTGATCGAAGACCAGCGTAGCTATGACTAAATCGCGCCGGTGTCCGGCGTGAAACAGGCCACAAAGGCAAGATCACGCCTTTGCGCATGGGGCGGCGGTACAATTTTCAGTCATCCCGCTGGTATTTCCGACTGAATTAGTCGAAACCAATCGAATGACGACACAGGATATAAATACAAGCCCCGCCGCCGTGAAAAAATCGCGCGATGGCGTGCGTTTGCTGGCGGGGGTTGCCGTCGCGATTGCAGCGACCTGTGCCTTGCCGATGATTGCCGTGCTGCTGGCTGCATTGGTCGGAGGCACCGATACGGTGCGCCATCTGATTGATACTGTTCTGCTCGGCTATGCTGGCACGACGCTGCTCTTGGTGGCAATGGTCGCGATGGGGACCTTTGCCTTGGGCGTCGGGACCGCGTGGCTGGTCACCATGACCCGCTTTCCCGGTGCGCGCGTGCTTGAGATCGCGCTGGTGCTGCCGCTGGCTTTTCCTGCCTATGTGTTGGCCTATGCCTATACGCATATCCTTGACCATCCGGGCATTGTGCAGACCGTTCTGCGCGACGTGACAGGCTGGGGCCCGCGCGATTACTGGTTCCCCGAGATACGGTCTTTGGGGGGGGCGGCGCTGATGTTGGTGCTGGTGCTTTACCCCTATGTCTACCTGCTGGCGCGTGCGGCCTTCTTGCAGCAATCCGCCACGACGTTTCTGGCAGCGCGTGCATTGGGCAGCAGTGCATGGGCTGCGTTCTTTAAGGTCAGCCTGCCGCTGGCGCGTCCTGCGATTGCCGCAGGCGTCCTGCTGACGGTGATGGAGACGATCGCCGATTTCGGGACCGTCGCCTATTTTGGGGTGCAGACTTTTGCCACCGGGATCTACACCAGCTGGTTCTCCCTGTTCGACCGCGCCGGTGCGGCGCAGCTCGCGCTGTGCTTGCTCAGCTTTGCGCTGCTGCTCGCGATGCTTGAGCGCATTCAGCGTGGCAAGGCGAAGTACCATGATCCGGCCCGCCGTGCCGTGGCCATGCCTCCGGTGCCGCTGACAGGCTGGCGTGCTGCTGCGGCGCTGTTGGCCTGCGGCATACCCGTGATCTTTGGTGCGATCCTGCCGGTTATTGTACTGATCTGGATGGGCACAGGGTCAGAGCAGGACCTGCTCAGCCCGCGCTATCTGGGCTTCATCCGTAACTCTGCCACGCTGGCGGGGGTGGCTGCGGTGCTGACCGTGGCCGCGGCGGTCTGCGTGGGGTTCTTTCAGCGGCTACGTCCGGGCAAGCTGTCCTTTGGGGCGGGGTATATTGCACGTCTTGGCTATGCGGTGCCGGGCGGGGTGATCGCGGTGGGGCTGATGGTGCCCTTTGCGACATTCGATAACCAGCTTGACGCATGGATGCGCAGCACCTTTGACATTTCGACCGGCCTACTCGTGACGGGGTCGATCTGGCTTTTGGTCGCCGCCTATATGGTGCGCTTCCTTGCGGCCGCATTGGGCGCGTATGAGGGCGGGCAGGCGATGGTGCATGCCAATATGGATTCCGCAGCACGGTCGCTGGGGGAAACCCCTGTCGGCACGCTGCGCCGTGTGCATCTACCGATCCTGTCGCCAAGCCTGCTGACCGCGCTGTTGATCGTCTTTGTCGATGTGATGAAAGAGCTGCCTGCAACGCTGATCATGCGGCCGTTCAACTACGACACGCTTGCGGTGCAGGCCTACCGGCTGGCCAGTGACGAACGCCTAGACGGAGCTGCGGTGCCGAGCCTTGTGATCGTGGCGATGGGGCTGCTTCCGGTCATCCTGATCTGCCGGCAGGTTGGGCGGCAGAAATAAACAAATTGCTTTGCCCATGAAAAAAACCGCACCGGCCAGTGGCCGATGCGGTTCGATGTCGTGTCTCTGCCGTGGCAGGCTGGGATTACTCCCAGCCAACCGCGTTAAAGATTTTCTGTGCTGTCGGGATGTTCTTAGCCACTTCTGACAGGTTCACTTCGTCTGCTTTGAACGTGCCCAGCTTCTCGACGGATTCCGCAAGCTCTACACCTTCGACGGCGGGGAATTCGTCGTTCCCCGCAGAGAAGTAGGATTGCGCGCTGTCGGAGGCCAGATACTCGAGAAATTTAACCGCGTTGTCGCGGTTTGGCGCATTGGCTGCAACGCCAGCACCGGACAGGTTCATATGCGCGCCGTTGCCATCCTGATCGGGGAAGACCAAACCGATTTTATCCAGATCGGCGCTCAGCCCGTCTACTTCGGTGCGGATGGCACGGGCAAAATAGTAGGAGTTCGAGACGGAGACTTCGCATTCGCCCGAAACCAGACCACGCAGCTGGTCGGTGTCGCCGCCCTGTGGAGCGCGTGCCATGTTGTTCACAACGCCCTGCGCCCATTCGGTCGCTTTTTCTTCGCCGTGGTGCGTAACCAAAGCGGCCAGCAAAGTCTGGTTATAAGAGTTGGTGGAGGAGCGGATGCAAACCTGACCCTCATAGGTCGGGTCGGCGAGGTCCAGATAGGTTTGCGGCGGGTTGTCTACGGCATCCTTGCTGTAAAAAATGATCCGCGCGCGCTGCGAAAAGCCGAACCATTCGTTGTCGGCGTCTTGCAGATTGCCTGGGATACGCTCTTCCAGAATGTCGCTGTCAACGGATTGCAGCAGGCCCATTTCCTTGGCGCGGCTCAGGCGGCTTGTGTCGACGGTGATCAGTACGTCCGCAGGAGAGTTCGCGCCCTCGGCAGCCACACGGGCCAGCAGCTCGTCTGCTTTGCCTTCGATGCGGTTGATGGTGATGCCGGTTTGCTCGGTAAAGTCTGAATACAGACGCTCGTCAGTGTCGTAGTGACGTGCAGAATAGAGGTTCAGCTGACCTTCTGCAAAAGCGGGTAGGGCAACCGTTGCCAACAAGGCAGCCGTGAACGTGGTTTTCGTAAAAGTCATAAGGTGACCTCCATCTGTGTAAAACTTATAAAAAGAGTAAGAAACAGATTTGAGGTCATACATCAAGCAATACTTGACTGTATTTATAGGATAAGCGTCTTGCCGCACAGGGACGGCAAGACGCGGCCGTTTAGTCGCCGATCTTGTCTTGGGTCTTGGTGTCGAAATCGCTGGCGTCGTGACGTTCGTGCAGCTGCATTTCGGGTTCACCGAAGGGGCGGTTAACCATACGGCCACGCGTCACGGCAGGGCGCGCATCGATCTTCTTGGCCCATTTCATCAGGTTTTCATAAGAGTCGACGTTCAGGAATTCAGCCGCATCATAAAGTCGGCCCAGAACCAGCTGACCATACCAAGCCCAGATCGCCATATCCGCAATCGAATACTCGCCCGCCATATATTCGTTATCGGCCAGATGCCGGTCCAACACGTCCAGCTGACGCTTCGTTTCCATCGCGAAGCGGTCGATGCAGTATTTAATCTTGACCGGCGCATAGGCGTAGAAGTGGCCAAAGCCGCCGCCGAGATAGGGTGCACTGCCCATCTGCCAGAACAGCCAAGACATGCATTCGGTGCGCTGGCTTGGGTTTTTGGGGATGAATGCGTCAAACTTCTCGGCCAGATGCAGCATGATCGAACCGGATTCGAACAAGCGCTGTGGCGCATCGCCGGACCGGTCCATCATCGCGGGGATTTTAGAGTTCGGGTTGATCTCGACAAAGCCGGACCCGAATTGGTCGCCTTCGCCGATGTTGATCAACCAAGCGTCATATTCGGCGCCTTTGTGGCCCGCAGCCAGCAGTTCTTCGAGCAGCACGGTGACTTTGACACCATTGGGCGTCGCGAGGGAGTAGAGCTGATAGGGGTGTTCGCCGACTGGCAGCTCTTTGTCTGCGGTTGGGCCTGCGACGGGCCGGTTAATATTGGCGAATTTGCCGCCGTTACCGGGTTCCCACTCCCATACGGCGGGCGGGGTGTAGTCGGGCAGATCGGTCATAAGATCCCTTTCAGTTCATCTTTTGAAGTTAAGGATGAACCTAGGGGGTATTGGGGGGATCGCAAGGGGCCAGCCGCGAATGGCCGGGGTGGCGGCGCAGGGCGTGGCATGTTCCGTCAGACCAAACGAAAAAAGCCGCCCCCGAAGGAGCGGCTTTTAATCAAATGCGCGCGAAGCTTAACCCTGACGGGCTTTGAAACGGCGCTGTGTTTTGTTGATTACGTAAACGCGGCCTTTGCGACGCACAACGCGGCAGTCACGATGCCGATTCTTGAGCGAGCGGAGCGAATTGCGAACCTTCATGGTCTTTCTCCTGTGTCGTGGCGCGGGCCAGCGCCGGGTTGCGGGCAGCTCAGCGAATGCTGAGCCATGAATTAGGTGGTGGGCGATACTGGGATCGAACCAGTGACCCCTTCGATGTCAACGAAGTGCTCTACCGCTGAGCTAATCACCCCCTATGTAGCACAAAATTTGCACCCCGAACCAAATCAGGGCACGAAATATCTGCACCGGTAGCGGGGTCTATAAATAGAGTCGCAGGCATGATCAAGGGGTTTTGGCTTTGTAAAAACATGCGCTATGTTCATTTTTGAAAGGTGCAACAATGCCACACATTCCTTACGAAGTCGTTCGCCCCGATCAAGCCCGTTCCTGCGCGGTGTTCGCGTCGCCCCATTCGGGTCGGAATTACAGCTTTTCCTTCCTGCGGTCCACGGTGTTGGACGGGCATAGCATCCGCTCGTCAGAGGACGCGTTTGTTGATCTTTTGTTCAAATCCGCCCCGCATTTCGGGGCACCGTTCTTGATGGCGGGAGCCCCGCGGGCGTTCCTTGACCTGAACCGGTCGCGAGACGAACTGGACCCGGCCTTGATTGAGGGGGTGCGCCGGCAGGCGCATAACCCGCGAGTGGCCTCGGGTTTGGGCGTTATCCCGCGCGTTGTGGCGAATGGGCGGTCGATTTATCAGGGCAAATTGACGCTCGACGAAGCCCGAGAGCGAATCGCGGCGTATTGGGTGCCGTATCACGATATGCTGCAAAGCCTGCTGAACGACGCCCGCGCGGATCACGGCCAGGCGATCCTCGTAGATTGCCATTCCATGCCGCATGAGGCGATGGAAGGGGTGGCGCGGATGGGGCTCAAGCGGCCCGATGTTGTGTTGGGCGACCGGTTTGGCGCAGCTGCCGGTAGCGATGTTGTTGATCAAATCGAAGCCGCTTTTTCGAGGGCGGGTTTTACCGTCACACGAAACACGCCTTTTGCGGGGGCCTATATCACGCAGGCTTATGGCCGTCCGGCGCGGGGGCAGCACGCTATACAGGTCGAATTGGACCGATCGCTGTATATGAACGAATCATTGGTGCGTCCCAATGGCGATTTCGAGGATGTCCAAAAAGCACTGAGCGGCGTTGTTGCTGAAATCGCGCGTATCCGGCCTGAAAGTCTTGCGCTCGCGGCGGAATAATCAGCGCAGCGCGCGCCCTTTGACGATGGCCTTGTCCCCGAACCGGTTGCGGATGGCATCGGTCGCCCGTTCGGCCCGACCCCGCCGCACGGCATCGGGGTCCAGAAGATCACCCGCCGTGTCGGCCCCATCAGCGGCGCTAAGATCGGAAATGCCACATCCCAGAAGCCGGAACGGCCCCGGCTCGCCCAGCTGATCAAAAAGCCCGCGTGCGGTGCGGTAAATGCGGTCGGCCAGTTGCGTCGGGTCATACAAAGACACCCGCCGCGTAATCAGCGAAAAATCGGCACGCTTCAGCTTGAGCACGACAACGCGCCCCGCAAGCTCTTTGGCCTTTGCGCGGTCCGCCACTTTTTGCGCCATGCGCCACAGGTGACCGTCCAGCAGTTCGGGGTCCGAGGTGTCCTCATTAAAGGTGGTTTCGTTGCTAATTGATTTCATCGGTTCGTGCGCGGAAACGCGACGGTTGTCCTGGCCTCGGGCCAGATGCCAGAGGCGGTCGCCCATGCTCCCGAAACGGGCAATCAGATCGGTCCGTTCCCACCGCAGCAGGTCAGCAAAGGTGCGTATGCCCGCCTTGTTCAGCGCCCCTAGGGTGGCAGCGCCCACGCCCCAGATCATGCTCACCGGTTTGTCGGTCAGAAATGTCTGCGTTTCCCCTTTGCCGATGACCGAAAACCCGTGTGGCTTATCTAGATCAGAGGCGACCTTGGCCAGAAACTTGTTATGCGACAGCCCGATAGAGCCGGTAAGCCCCAGATCGACCTTCATCCGGCGCACCAACTTCGCGAGCATCATCGCAGGCGGCGCACCGTGCAGCTTGGTCGTGCCGGTCATGTCTAGAAATGCCTCGTCCAGCGACAGCGGTTGCAGGGCGGGCGTGAGCTCTTCCATCAAGGCGCGGATCGCACGGGAGGCTTCGACATATGCATCCATGCGTGGCTTGATGATGACCGCTTCGGGGCAGAGCTTGAGCGCCTGAAACATCGGCATGGCGGATCGAACCCCTTTGACCCGTGCGATATAGCAAGCGGTCGATACCACGCCGCGCCGTCCGCCGCCGATGATCACGGGTTTACCGTTCAGGGCTGGGTTGTCACGCTTTTCCACCGACGCATAAAAAGCATCGCAATCCATATGGGCGATGGAGAGGTCAAATAATTCGGGATGCGACGTGATGCGCGGGCTGCCGCAGGCAGAGCACCGGCGGGCAGGCGTGATTTCGGACAGGCAGTCACGGCAGAGTGCGGGCATGGCGAATAAATGGGGTTAAGGGAAGGTTAAGGCAAGTCTATTCGATTGCGTGCCGTTGCGCCATGGGCAGACGCGTCGCGGTCAGTTCGCGGTCAGTTCGCGGCTGGATGCAAAATTTAGAGTGGGAAAAGAAAGACCCCCGCCTAAAGCGGGGGGAGGTGACGAACTTCAGGAAGAACCAGTCCGTCGGGGAGTATCACCAAAGTAAGGTTGCCATATGAATGTCATAAAACATACACGCAACTTCGCTTGGTCGGTAGCGAGTTTGGGTTTGTTACCGATTTATCACATAGGCCAAGCCCGCTATTAAACGGGTTTGAGGCCATTTAGGGGTGGTTAGGGCAGTTCTGCCAGAACCGCGCGGGCGGCGGCTGCGGGGTCTTCGGCTTGCCAGATCGGGCGGCCGACGACGATATGATCCGCGCCATCCTTGATCGCTTGGCCCGGCGTCGCGACCCGTTTTTGATCGCCAAGAGCCGCACCGGTCGGGCGTACGCCGGGGGTTACGATCAGCTTGCCTTTTGCCTCTGGCAGGGCGCGGATCAGCGCGGCTTCTTGAGGGGAAGCGATGACCCCGTCGGCGCCTGCATCCAGTGCGCGACCGGCCCGGGTTTGTACCAGATCGGGAATGTCGCCCGCCTGGATCATAGCGGCGTCCAGATCGTTCCGGTCCAGCGACGTCAGAATTGTCACTGCGAGAATTTTGGTGCGCGACCCCGCGGCACCCTGCATCGCGGCGCGCACCACATGGGGGTCGCCGTGAACAGTCAGGAAATCCAGATCAAACTGCGCAAGGCCCCGTACCGCGGCTTCGACGGTCGCGCTGATGTCAAAAAGTTTCATATCCAGAAAGATGCGTTTGCCATGCTCTTGGATGAGCTCATTTGCCAGCGCCATGCCGCCGCCTGTCAGCATTCCCAGCCCGATTTTGTAAAAGCTCACCGTGTCGCCAAGTTTGTTCGCGAGCTCAAGGCCGGCAACAGCATGGGGAACATCAAGGGCGACGATCAGGCGGTCATCTGACATGGGGCGAACTCCGATAGGAATGAAATTGGACAAACGCCGGAGGCTTACGGCGTTCATACTCTCGTGTCTACGCAAACACCTCGCGATGGGTACAAAAAAGCCCGGGCAGCACAAGGGCTGTCCGGGCAAGTGTCAGAGACGTGCAGGCAGGCAGGAGTCTCTGGATCGGGCGGGACATGCGCCGGGACGGGCGCACAGGCAGTTCCGCCGAAACTGAACTTCAAGCGGCGCGGTGGCCGTTGAGCTTTGCAACAGATTGCAACCAGGCCTTGGGGTCGAACCGTGGGCGACCGCTGCGGGGCGATGGTTTGATGTTGCGAATTTCCGAATGCATGCCGCCGCGGCCCATGTGCCGACGTTCTGCCTGTCTGGTCAGCCCTTCGGCGGCCTGATCAAATGACATTGTCATGGGCGCATTGATTGCGCAAGCATATCTCCGGGAGCGATCGCCATCATGAACAGTGACAAGTGCCTCGAAGCATTGCTCTGTCGCGTTGTAGATAACGTCGTTCATCTGGATTTGGCGCGTCTGCATGTTCGTACCTCAAAACTTGTTGTACTGATTAAACTTGGCTCGATCGGCTTTGTCATTCTCTGCCGGTACAACGTGGGTGTGACTAAAAAGTTCCATCTCTCATCGCTACCCTTGTGGATAAATATAAATTTTCCATTAAAAACAGTCAATTAACTTTTATTTGATTGCCTATTGCCACAAGCGGAATTTTGCGAAACTGTATTTTTTGCTGCGAATCCAATGACTTCGCGATGTGGTTAATTTTCATCATTCGTTCAAATATTGCCTCAGTGCGCGTTATTTTTGTTGACGTTTTTGTGAGCGCCTTCTCTTGAAGCCGACCCTGCCTGTCCCCAAATTCTAGTACGAGGATCACACAATGGCGTGCTGCCAAGCAGGCGTCTCACCCGTGGTCGCTTTGAGAAAAGGAGAAGCTCATGGACTTGAGCAAGTTTACAGAACGGTCGCGCGGCTTCATTCAGGCTGCGCAAACAATCGCGACGCGTGAAAGCCACCAGCGGCTGACGCCGGAGCATTTATTAAAAGCGTTGTTGGATGACGACCAAGGGCTGGCAAGCAATCTGATTGCCGCTGCGGGTGGCAATCACGCGCGCGTTACCGAAACGCTGACACTCTCTTTGGGTAAGTTGCCAAAGGTGTCAGGCGATGCGGCACAGGTCTATCTGGATAATACCACAGCCAAAGTTTTGGCCGAAGCAGAGGCGCTTGCGAAAAAAGCAGGCGATAGCTTTGTACCGGTAGAACGCGTGCTGATGGCGCTTGCCATGGTCAAATCCGGTGCCAAGGACGCATTGGTCGCGGGCAAAGTCACCGCGCAGGGCCTGAACGCAGCCATCAATGATATCCGGAAAGGGCGCACGGCTGATAGCGCCAGTGCCGAAGACGGGTATGAAGCGCTTAAGAAGTATAGTCTGGATCTGACCGAACGTGCCCGCGAAGGGAAAATCGACCCGATCATTGGCCGGGACGAGGAAATTCGCCGCGCCATGCAGGTCTTGAGCCGCCGCACGAAGAATAATCCGGTGCTGATTGGTGAGCCGGGGGTGGGTAAGACTGCTATCGCCGAAGGACTTGCGCTGCGTATCGTTGATGGGGACGTCCCTGAATCGCTGCGCAACAAACGGCTGCTGGCGCTGGACATGGGCGCATTGATTGCCGGCGCGAAATATCGTGGTGAATTCGAGGAGCGGTTGAAAGCCGTCCTGACCGAAGTGACTGAAGCCGCAGGCGAGGTGATCTTGTTTATCGACGAGATGCACACGCTGGTCGGTGCCGGTAAGGCTGATGGTGCAATGGATGCTGCCAATCTGATCAAGCCTGCCTTGGCGCGGGGGGAATTGCACTGCGTTGGTGCGACGACCTTGGATGAATACCGTAAATACGTAGAGAAAGACGCGGCTTTGGCCCGTCGGTTCCAGCCTGTCATGGTGAGTGAACCTACGGTCGAGGACACCATATCGATCTTGCGGGGTATCAAAGAGAAGTATGAGCTGCACCACGGTGTGCGGATCAGTGACTCTGCGCTTGTTGCCGCGGCCACTCTGTCGCACCGCTATATCACGGACCGCTTCTTGCCCGACAAGGCCATCGACTTGATGGACGAGGCGGCCAGCCGTCTGCGGATGGAGGTCGACAGCAAGCCCGAAGAGCTGGACGCGCTGGACCGCCAGATCATGCAGCTGCAGATCGAAGCGGAGGCATTGAAGAAAGAGGACGACGCCGCCAGCAAGGACCGGTTGGACAAGCTGGAGAAAGAGCTGGGTGATCTGCAGGAAAAAGCAGACGCAATGACGGCGCAGTGGCAGGGCGAACGCGATCGCCTTGAGGGCGCGCGCGAGCTGAAAGAGCAGTTGGACCGCGCTCGTGCCGAGCTGGAGATTGCCAAGCGCGAAGGCAACCTCGCCAAAGCGGGTGAGCTTTCTTATGGTGTGATCCCTCAACTCGAACGTAAACTGGGCGAGGCCGAGGAGAACGAAGCCGACGTCATGGTCGAAGAGGCCGTGCGCCCTGATCAGATCGCCAGTGTGGTCGAACGTTGGACCGGCATTCCAGCTGGCCGCATGCTCGAGGGGGAACGCGACAAGCTGCTGCGGATGGAAGACCAGTTGCACAATCGCGTAATTGGCCAAAACCAGGCGGTCAAGGCGGTGTCGAACGCAGTCCGCCGTGCGCGTGCTGGCCTGAACGACGAGGCACGCCCCTTGGGCAGCTTCCTGTTCCTTGGCCCAACAGGCGTGGGTAAAACCGAGCTGACCAAGGCCGTGGCCGAATTCCTGTTCGACGACGAGAACGCAATGGTGCGGATCGACATGTCGGAGTTTATGGAGAAACACGCCGTGGCCCGCCTGATCGGTGCGCCTCCGGGCTATGTCGGTTACGACGAAGGCGGTGTATTGACCGAAGCCGTGCGGCGTCGCCCTTATCAGGTCGTGCTGTTCGACGAGGTGGAAAAGGCGCACCCCGATGTGTTCAACGTCCTGTTGCAGGTCTTGGATGATGGCGTGTTAACCGATGGTCAGGGCCGCAAGGTCGACTTCAAGCAGACGTTGATTGTGCTGACCAGCAACCTTGGTGCCCAAGCGCTGAGCCAGCTTCCGGAAGCGGGTGATATGGCGCAGGCGAAACGGGATGTGATGGATGCGGTGCGGGCCCACTTCCGCCCCGAATTCTTGAATCGTCTGGATGAAACGGTGATCTTTGACCGTCTTGCACGTGGCGACATGGCGGGGATCGTCGATATCCAGATGAACCGTCTGCTCAAACGACTTGCTGGTCGTAAGATCGGGTTGGATCTGGACGACGCGGCGCGCAAATGGCTGGCCGACGAAGGCTATGATCCGGTGTTCGGGGCGCGTCCTTTGAAACGGGTGATCCAGCGAGCACTGCAAGATCCGTTGGCAGAGATGATCCTGGCTGGTGATGTGCTGGACGGGGATCTCATTCCGGTACACGCCGGTGCCGAGGGGCTGATCATCGGCGACCGCGTTGCTGCCAGCAATCGCGCGAAACCGGACGAGGCGACGGTCCACTGAGCACATAGTATATAGTGTCAGTATATAGTGCGATAACTTGAACGGGCAGGGCCGGGGGAAACCTCGGCCCTGTTTGCATGAGGTGCGCTGACATTCCGGTGTGTCCCTTGAAATGTAACGGATTGCGTTTGGTGTGCGCGCTAACCGGCAGTAGGCTTGTGCCGGTATATTGGTAAGGAGCGCCTGTTATGGCCTATCGCTGGATCAACACGCTAACGGACAAAGACATCACCCCGCATGGTGCGTTTCTGAATAGACGTCAGATCATGGGGGGCGCGTTGGCGGGGATCGGGTTGGCCGGTTTGGCAGGCCGTGCCTCTGCCGCGCCCGAGGGGCTAGAGCCGAACAGCTATGAAGATATCACCAGCTACAATAACTACTATGAATTCGGCACCGGCAAGGACGACCCCGCAAGATACGCGGACCGTCTGACGATTGAACCCTGGACAGTGCAGATTGACGGGCTGGTCGACAAGCCCGGTGCCTATGGGTTCGACGACATCATGCAACAGATGACGATCGAAGAGCGTATCTATCGTTTCCGTTGCGTCGAGGCGTGGTCAATGGTGGTCCCGTGGAACGGGTTCGAGCTGGCCGACCTGCTGACTATGGCCGGCGTCCAGTCAGGTGCGAAATACGTGTCATTTGAAACCGCGCTGCGCCCCGATGAAATGCCGGGTGTCGCGTATAAGGTGCTCGACTGGCCCTATGTCGAAGGGCTGCGGCTGGATGAAGCGATGCACCCGTTAACGATTATGGCAACCGGTATCTACGGCAAGGACATCCCTAAACAAAACGGCGCGCCGCTGCGGTTGGTGGTGCCGTGGAAGTATGGCTACAAATCGATCAAATCCGTGGTGCGGATAACCCTCACGGACACGCAGCCGCCAACCAGTTGGAACAAGGCGAATGCAGGGGAATACGGCTTCTATAGTAATGTGAACCCCGAGGTCGATCACCCTCGTTGGTCCCAAGCGAGCGAGCGGGTCATTGGCGGCGGGTTGTTTTCCAAGCGTGTGCCCACACTGATGTTTAACGGCTATGAAGATGACGTCGCTGATCTTTACGCAGGGATGGACCTGAGCAAGGATATCTAAACCAGTGTGCCGTAAAGAAGTGAGCGAGGCGGTATGATTGACCGCCTGAATACCATCGCCCGACGCGTCCCAACATGGGTTGTATATATAGTGGGGCTGATGCCGGTCCCGTGGTTCCTGTTTCAGGCC